>DASZMK010000034.1:0-22808 GCA_035551855.1 Solirubrobacteraceae bacterium | reverse complement strand
GAGGATCCCGCCCGGCATTCGAACGCTCCCAAGCCTGCACAGTGCGCCAAATCCCGGCGGCGGAGGATGATCTGGCGCGGATCGCATGCTCAGCCCTCCATACGCGACAAATCGCCGAGGGATGTCTGAGTTTGGCGCATGGTGCACGCCGGAAACCGGTGCAACGACGCACAGAGGTGCCCGCGCGCCGTCGTGCCGTTGGCGGGACCGCGGCAGGGCGGTGGGGTTCCGTGGGGGCGGCTCCAGCGCGGCCGGGTTTCGCGCCGGGGAGCCCGCTCCGGCGCGGCCGGGTTCCGCGGGCCGCCCCCAGCACAGCGGGGTGCGGGCCGCACAGGCCCCAGCCTCCGGGCCAGGCCTCAGACCAAACCGGGGATGGTCAGATCAGCTAGTACCGGCGAGTCTCCCGCTCATCGCGGGGTGCGTAGGCCGTCGGCGCCGTCGTCGTCCGGCGCGACCACGCGAACGTGTAGATGAGCGACAGGACCAGGCCCAGGATTCCCAGCACGAACAGGACAACTCCCGCCGTCTGGATGTTGAATCCACTCACGTGGGCGGTGACCGCCCACTTCAGGATGGCCCCGGCGGCGATCAAGGCGATGCTTGTGCCAATGGTCATGGATTCAGGCTACCCGTCCGTAGCCGACTAAAGCACATAGTTGCGTAAGACCGCCGTCGGCGCCGAGATGAGCCGCCCAACTCAGCGGCCGACCTCGCGCAACTCGCGCTGCACGTCGCGAGCCATCTCACGCGTGCGCATCGTCTGGCGCTTGTCGTACAGGTCCTTGCCCTTGGCGAGAGCGATCTCCACCTTCGCCCGGGAACGCGGCCCGGAGAAGTACATCCGGGTGGGCACCAGGGTCAGCCCCCGCTCGTGCGTGCGGCCCACGAGGCGCTCGATCTCGGACTTGTGGAGCAGGAGCTTGCGGGGTCGCTCCGGATCGTGGTTGTCGCGGGCCGCGGCGCCATACGGCGGGATGTAGACGCCCATCAGCCACACCTCGCCATCGCGCACCAGCGCGTAGGCATCCTTGAGCTGGGCCTTGCCCTCCCGCAGCGACTTGACCTCGGTCCCGGTCAAGACGATCCCCGCCTCGAAGCGCTCGAGCAGGTTGTACCGGTAGGAGGCCTGGCGGTTGGTGGCGACGTCGCCGGGAGCTGCCTTGCGTTTCTTGCCCTTGGCCATAGCCACCTACTCTGGCAGCCCCCCGCCGGGAAGCAGGTCGACCCTGCCTCGCGGAGCGTCGATGCGGCCGACGCGCACCCGCACCTCGTCCCCCAGACGCATCGCGCCCCCGTTGCGCGTGCCGAGCAGCATCGTGCCCTCCTCGTTGAGCTCCCACCAGTCCCCCCGCAGGCGCCGGACGGGCAGCATCCCCTCGTACAGCTGCTCGTCGCCGAAGGCCACGAACGCACCGGCGCCAATCAGTCCGACGATCTCGCCCTCGAACTCAGCCTCCGGGTCGGGCGCCAGGGTCAGCTCCCGCTGCAGGAGAAAGCAGCGCGCAACGTCGTCGGCATCCCGCTCAATCGTCATCGCCTCGCGTTCGCGCGCCGACGTCCAAGGTCCGGCGCTGGCCACCCAGGCGGCGTCCGGCGCCGGCTCGCCGGCGATCGCCGACAGCAGTCCGCGATGGCAGATCAGATCCGGGTACCGGCGGATCGGCGAGGTGAAATGGCAATAGCACGGCGACGCGAGTCCCGCGTGACCGAGGTTGCGGTGGTCGTAGTAGGCCTGCTTGAGCGAGCGCAGCACCAGGCTGGTGAGCGCCCGCCTCCCGCGGCCGGTGCGCGTGATCCAGGCCGCGACGATCGCCGACGCCTCGCCGACGATCTCGGCCGCCTGCTCCGGCGTGAGGTGGCCCCTGGGCACCGGAGGCGTCGGCACCCCCAGCGAGGCCAGCTGCTCGATGAGCCGCTGCACTGCCGTCGCGTCCGGCTGTTCGTGCACGCGGTACAGGGTGGGGATCTTGCGCTCGGACAGAAACCGAGCCACCTGTTCGTTGGCAGCGATCATCAGATGCTCGATCAACCGGTGCGACTCGGTCTGCACCGACAACTCGGCCGCGACGACGTGGCCGTGGCCGTCGAAGCGAAACTCCGGCTCCGGTGAGTCGAGGACAATGGCGGTCCTGCCACCGCGCCCTCGCCCCCGGCCGCCGGATCCACGTCCCTCGCGCAGCGCCGCCAGCGCGTCGGCCGCCGCTCGCGCCGCCTCCAGCGGCCGCGCCCATGGCTCGGCGGCCGGCTCGGCGCCGGCGAAGATCCGGTCCACCTGGTCGTACTCCAGGCGCTCATCGGAGCGGATCACCGAGCGGTAGAAGGACGCCCGGCGCACGCCGGCCTCGCCCACCGTCATCTCCACGGTGACGGTCAGGCGCGGAACGCCGGGCACCAGCGAGCACGCGTTGTTCGACAGGGCCGGGGGAAGCATCGGCTCAACGGCGCCGGGGACGTACACGCTCGTCGCCCGCCGGTAGGCCTCGCGATCGACGAGCGAGCGCGGCGCCACGAACGCCGAGACGTCGGCGATGTGCACCCACACTCGCCACGTCCCGTCATCGAGCGCCTCGGCTGAGACCGCGTCGTCGAAATCGCGCGCCGTCGCCGGGTCGATCGTGAACGTCGGCAGGTCGCGGAGGTCGCGCCGGCCGGTGAAGTCGCCGTCGCGCTCGGCCGACTCCCGCGCCTCGTGCTCGACCGCCGGGTCGAACCTGCGCGGCAGCCCGCGGTCGAGCATCAGCGCGCCGATCACGTCGCGGGCCACGTCCGGGCGCCCCAGCCGGCGGCTGATCGTCATCCGCCGCGACCCGCCGCGTGCCGTGCCGCGCGGCGGAGCGAGCAGGACCAGGTCGCCGACGTCCGCCTTGCGATCACGACTGACGACGGTTCGGGGGCCGGGCGCGAAGAACGGCTCCGCCACCAGGAACTTGCCCTGCCGGGCGAGGACGGCGACGCGCGCCCCGGGGCGCGAGTCGGCGGCAGGCGCCGTCACCGGATCTCGGTGGCGACCGTCCGCTCGGCCACCGTCAGAGCGGGGTCATGCCCGGGCCGCGTGCTGGCCGGCGTGGCGGCGTAGACGTTGGGCTGGATCCCCGGGCCCTGGCGCACGCCGCCGCCTCCCAGGTTCTGCCCGTTGGGGGTGAAGTACTCGCCGACGGTGAAGTCGAGCGCCCCGCCGTTGGACAGCGGCTGGATCTCCTGAAAGACGCCCTTGCCGTACGTGTGGGTGCCGACCACCTTGGCTCGCCCGCGGTCCTTGAGCGCGCCGGTGACGATCTCGGCCGCCGATGCCGTGTTCTTGTCGACGAGCACGACCATCGGGATGGTGGGGGCGATCGCATCTCCCTTGGCCATGTACACCTGGCGCGGTTGAGCCCGGCCGTCGGTCGACACGATGGTGCCGTTGGAGATGAACGTGCTGGCGACGTTGACCGCCTCCTCCACCAGGCCGCCCCCGTTCTCGCGGAGATCGAGGATCAGCCCCTGCGCGCCCTGCTTCAGTGCCTTGCGGACCTCCTGTCGGACCTCCTGGCCGGAACCCACGGCAAAGCTCGTCAGCTGGATGTAGCCGAGCTTGACCGAGCCGGAGCGCACGATCCGGCCCGCCGCCACCGGCACGACGATGTCGGCGCGGACGACGGACACCTTCATCGTCCGGCTGCCCCGCTGCACGGTGAGGCTGACCCTGGTCCCGGCCTTGCCCTTGATCAGCGAGGCCGAGTAGTCGACCGAGCGGTTGGCGAGCGACGTGTCGCCCACGGCGACGATCAGGTCGCCGGTGGCCAGGCCGGCCTTGGCGGCCGGCGAACCGGCGAACACGCTCTGTACGCGCAGACCCCGCGACTCAGGGCTGATGTCGATCCCAATCCCGCTGAGGTGCGGGTTGGTGTCCTCGTTCTGGAAGGTGGAGTAGTCGCTGGGGCTGTAGTAATGCGAGTACGGGTCGTTGAGGCTGGCCACGGCCGCGCTCAGGCTGCGGTTGACAAGGTCGGCCCGGCTGACCTTCCGGTAGTAGTCGGTCTGCAGGAGGCCGAGCACCTGGTTGATGAGCTTGTTGTCGCCGCTCTGGGAGACGAACACACTGCGGATGGGCGCCGGCAGCCAGCTGGGATGGCCGCCGAACCAGACGCCGACGAGCAGGAGCGCCACCACGATCGGCACCCAGACATACCACGAAGAGCGCTTGCGCCTCGCATACATGCGCGATTCAGGGTAGCTGGACACCATGGCCGGCTCGGCGGGCGACGGGCGCCCGTCCCCGAGGCCGCCGTCCGGGGGGAGGGGTGTGAAGTCAGACGCGGAGGAACCGGCGCAGGGACAGGCCGGAGCCAAGCGCCGACACGAGCACGCCCGCGCCCACCAGGACCGCGACCAGCGCAGTGAACGGGATCGTCCGGGGCGCCGCGATCAACGACCAGTTGTTCGCGAGTGGATCGAGCAGCGCGACCTTGGTGACGCCGAGCACGGCGATCGCCAGCAGCGCGCCCGCGGCGCCAACGATGACGCCCTCGATGACAAAGGGCCAGCGGATGAACCAGTCGGTGGCACCGACGAGCTTCATCACCTCGACCTCGCGGCGGCGAGCGTACAGCGAGAGGCGGATCGTGTTGGCGATCAGCAGAACCGACGCAATCGTCAGGAGCACGGTGAGCGCCGCGGCCGTGATGGTGACCAGGTTGGTCACCTGGAGGATCTTCCGGGTGTCGGTCCGCTTGTTGGACACGCTCTGGATCGTGCTGTCGAGGATCCCGCCCTGGCTGCCGCCCGTGGTCAGCGAGTGCTGGACGCCGAGGACGTTCGCCGGGTTGTCCGGAATCACGTGAAAGGTGTCCGGCAGCGGGTTGGCGCCCAGCAGCCGGTAGGCCGCCGGGTCGATCTTCGACTGCTGCGTGTAGGCCGTCGCCTTGGACACCAACTGGATCGACCGGACGTGCGGGACCGACAGCAGCTCGCTGCGGACACGCGTCTCGTCGGCGGAGGAGGCGTTCGTCTTCATGTACACGTCGACCTCGACCCGGCTGCGCACGCTGTTGGCGGCGCCCTTCGTGGCCTGGACGATGGGGATGAAGACGCCGAGCACGAGCAGCGTGACGAGCACCGTGGCCAGCGCCGCGAAACTGGGGGCGGCGCTGCGGCGCATCGCGCGCAGTGCCTCGCGCAGGAAGAAGCCGATGCGCATCGGCTACAGGCCCGGGGGACGGGTGGAGGGAGCGCGCAGCCGGCGAGCGAGGTCGCGCGTCGTCTCATCCCGCGTGTACAGGCCGGCGGCCTCGTCGCGCACTATCCGCCCGCGCGACAGCTCCAGCACCCGCCGGCGCATCTTGTCGACCATCGCCTGGTCATGGGTGGCGACGAGCACGGTCGTCCCGGTGCGGTTGATCCGGTACAGCAGGCGCATGATGTCGATGCTGGTCTGCGGATCCAGGTTGCCGGTCGGTTCATCGGCCAGCAGCAACGGCGGGTGGTTGACGAACGCCCGCGCGATCGACACGCGCTGCTGCTCGCCGCCTGAGAGCTGATCCGGAAAGTTGTGCAGCTTGGTGGCGAGACCGGTCAGGCGCAGGATGTCCGGCACCTTGGCGCGAATCTCCTTGCGGCTGCCGCCGGTCACCTGAAGGGCGTAGGCGACGTTGTCGTAGACGGTTCGATGCGGGAGCAGCTTGAAGTCCTGAAACACGACGCCGACGTTGCGCCGGAAGAAGGGCACGCGCTTGCGATCGATCTGGCTCAGGTCGTGGCCGGCGACGCGGATCGCGCCGCTCGTTGGCTCGAGCTCCTTGATCAGCAGCCGCATCACGGTCGACTTGCCGGATCCGGTCGAGCCGACCAGGAACACGAACTCGCCCCGCTCGATCGAGAACGTCGCCTGATCAAGGCCGACGTCGCCGGCATAGAGCTTGGAGACACCGCGAAACTCGATGACCTGACGCCCGCCGGCCGGCGTTGTCGCGGTGCGCGGACGCTCGGTGGACGCCGTCAGGCCGCGCCGCCCGGAACGGGTGGTGGGTTTCGATGAAGTAGCCATAGGGTGCGCCGCAGCGTAGCGAGGAGAACGCCGAGTTGTCCCGCCGCGGACCCGCTTGCAACGCGGTTTGCAGGGCTTTGCACCTCGACCGCGACGGCCTGCGGCCCCCCCGCCCGGCCCGAGCGCTACCTTTGGTCGCGACATGGCCTCGATCACCGTCTCCACCCTGGCCAACGGTCTGCGCGTGCATCGGATCCCGCTTGCGGGAACTCGCGCCGTGACGCTGCTCGCGGCGTTCGACGCGGGCGCGCGGTCCGAGCGTCCTGAGGAGAACGGCATGGCGCATTTCCTGGAGCACCTCGTGTTCAAGGGGGGCGAGAAGTACGCCACCTACCGGGACGTCAACGAGGCCGCCGAGGGAATCGGCGCCGTTCTCAACGCCTACACCAGCCACGACCTGGTCGCGTTCCACATCACGGCCAGGGCCCAGCGTGCGGCGGACGCGGCCGACCTCCTGACCGACTTCGTGGCCCGCGCGCGGATCGACGGCGACGAGCTCAACCGCGAGCGGGGCGTCGTGGTGCAGGAAATCGCCCGCGCCGAGGACCAGCCGGCCACCATCGCCGAGCATCTCATCGACGAGGCGGTGTTCGGCGATCACCCTCTGGGGCGCCCGGTCCTGGGAACGACCGAGCACATCCGCGACACCTTCACACGGGACGCGATCGTCGCCTTCCGCTCCCGCCGGTGGTCGCCGGCGCGGGGTGCGGCCTTTGCCGTGGGCAATCTTGAGGCCCTCGGGGAGAACGGAGCGCTGGAGGAGCTGTTCGAGCGTTTTGCCCCCGCTCCGGAGCCTGAGCCGTATGACCCCGCTCCCCCGCTCCAGCCCGGCGTGCTCGTGCGCGAGCGTGACTCCAACCAGTCGCATCTGCGGATGTCCTATCGCCCCGTGATCGACGTCACCGCACCGCGCCAGCGCGCCGCCCTCGTCGTCTACGGCACCCTCCTGGGGGGCTCGATGGGGTCGCGCCTGTTCGACGAGATCCGCGAGCAGCGGGGCCTGGCGTACTCCGTCAGCGCCTTCCCCCACGTCTACGCAGACGTCCCGGTGCTGCAGCTCTCCGCCGGGCTCGAGTCAGGCAAATGCATGGAGGCCTATCGGCGGATGCGAGAGATCGTCAGCGAGCTGCGCGAGCAGGGTCCGTCCGAGGCCGAGGTCAGGCGCGCGCAGGCCTACGCCGCCGGCGCTCGCACGCTGGCGTTCGAGAACACCGGCGCCGTCGCCCGCTATGCCGCGCAGCAGACGATCGTGTTCGGCGAGGATGCCGACCCGGACACAACGATCGAGCTCCTGGATCAGGTCACCTACGACGAGGTACGCGAGATCGCCGCCGGAGTTCCCGACGAGCTTGCCGTGGCCTGCGTGGGGCCGCACACGGTGGAGGAGCTGGAGTCGGCCTGAGACGCTGGCTCGCCGCAGGCCTGGCCGTCATCATCCTGGCAGTGGCGCTGACGCTGGCGTTGCTGGGGACGCTGAGCCGTACGGCCAAACACGACGCTCAGTTCGACGCGGGCGCACCCGTGGTGGGGGCGACGAGGACTCAGACGACGACGGGGACGCGCCGCGGCGCGGCCGGCGGCACCCCGTCGCCGCTGACGGTGGCCGGCCGGCGACCCCCGGTGACCGCGGCGGAGGTCCACCTGCAGCAGGTTCTGACCAAGAACCTGCGCGCGGCCGGGCCGGATACGGGTGCCCTCGTGTATGACCTTGACGCCGGGTCCGAGCTGTATGCGGCCCACGTGGCGATCCGACGCCCGCCGGCGTCGGTCGAGAAGCTGTGGACGACGACGGCGCTGATCGACCGGCTGTCGTCGGAGACCCGGTTGCAGACCAGCGTCCTGGGGACCGGCTCGCTGCGCGGCGGCGTCTGGCACGGGAACCTGTACCTGCGCGGCGGCGGCGATCCGACGTTCGGCGACCAGCAGTTCAACCAGTACTGGAATCACGGGTACGGCCCGACCCCCAACGATCTCACCGCCCAGCTCGTTGCCCGCGGAATCCACCGCGTGACCGGCCGGGTCTACGCCGACGAGTCGCTGTTCGACCAGCGCCGCGGCGGCCTGATGACCGCGTACGCGACCGACATCCCGGACTTCGGCGGCCAGCTGAGCGCCCTGACCTATGACCACGGCACGACCGCCAAGCACTACTCGCCGGCGACGTTCGCCGCGCGGGAGCTCGTGCTGACGATGCGGGGAGCGCGCGTCGCCGTCATCGCGTCGACTCACTCGGCCAAGACGCCGGCCGATGCCCGCATGCTGGCGAGCGTCAGCTCGCCGCCGATGTCGGCGATGCTGCGGCTCATGGACGTTCCCTCCGACGATCTGTTCGCTGAGCTGTTCACCAAGCAGCTCGGCGTCCTGTTCGGCGCCGGCGGGACGATCCAGGACGGCGCCCGCGTCATCTCCCAGACGATCGCCGGCGCGTACGGGTTGCATCCCCGCATCGTCGACGGGTCAGGGCTCTCCCGTGGTGACCGCTCCTCGCCCCTGGATGTCGTCGAGCTGCTCCGTGCGGTCTGGAGCACGCGCGTCGGACGCGAGCTCGCCGGGTCCCTGCCGACGGTCGGCAAGGAGGGAACCGTCCAGGGCATCGGCGTCAAGACGCCGGCGAGCGGGAACTGCATCGCCAAGACCGGAACGCTGGATGGCGTCACCAACCTCGCCGGGTACTGCCGGGCCCGCAACCATCACATGCTCGCGTTCGCGATCTTCATCGACGGGCCGTTCAACGCTCCGGCGATCGCGTTGGAGAGCCGCATGATCGGCGCCATCGCCGGCTACTGACGGGCGTCAGGACGACGCGACCGGTTTGACGATCATCCTGCCCAGGCAGGACAATCGCGCCGTGGAGCTGGCCACCGCTCTGAACCTCCCGGAGGTGCATCGTTACCTGAGTCGGATCGGCGATCGCTGGCCGTTGCAGATCGTGATGCTCGGCGGCGCCCGCGTCGAGGATTATCAGGGGGCGCCACCGCAACGCGAGCGAGGGCCCGAGTACGTCGTGCTGCTCGTCTCGCGGGCGTTCGAGGGCATGCCGTGGCTGGAGCGTGTCTACCACGCGGCGTCTCTGTGGGACGGGCTGGAGATGGGGGATTCCGCGGACGTCCACTGCTACACGCTGGAGGAGTTCCTGCGCCGGCGGACGACGACACCCGTCGTCAAGGCCGTGGTGGAGCGAGGGCTGCTCCTGTTCGAGGACTCAGATCCGCTGTACCCGCTGCCGCCCCCGGACGCGGGCACGCCGCCGGACGATCGATTCAGCTGATCGCCACCATGCGCTCGATCGGGATCCGAGCCCGGTCGGCGACCTGTGCGGGCACCTTGACCTCGTGGACCCCGTTGCGCAGGGCGTCGCGCAGCTTGGGCAGCGTGATCATCTTCATGAACCGGCACGACGCCGCTTCGTTGGCGGCGATGAAGTCAACGTCCGGAGCCGCCAGGCGGAGGGGATGCAGCATTCCGGTCTCGGTGGCGACGATCGCCTCGGCCCCGGCATGATCCGGCCGGCTCTCCAACTCCTTGGCGTAGCCCAGCATTCCGCCGGTGGAGAGCATCCGCACACCACCGGCGTCGAGGTCCCCGGCGGCCACGTACTCCATGACGCTCGTCGAGCACCCACACTCCGGGTGGATGAGGAAGTCGGCGCCGGGGTGCGCAGCGCGCACCGCAGCGATGTCCTGCGGCTTGATGCCGGCATGGACGTGACACTCGCCGTCCCAGACGTGCATGCTGCGCCCCAGGGTCTTCTCCACGTACGCGCCGAGGAACATGTCCGGCCCGAACAGGATCTCGGTGCCCTCACCATGCTCGCGGTAGATGTGGGCAACGACCTGGACCGCATTGGCCGACGTGCAGCAGTAGTCGGTCTCCGCCTTGACCTCGGCCGTCGTGTTGACGTACATGACCGTGATCGCATCCGGGTGCCCGGCCTTCCACCGGCGCAGCTGCTCGGCGGTGATGGAGTCGGCGAGCGAACAGCCGGCGTCCGGATCCGGGATCAGCACGCGCTTGTCCGGGCAGAGGATGGAGGCGGTCTCGGCCATGAAGTGCACGCCGCAGAACGCGATCGTCTCGGCCTCGGCAGCGGCCGCGTGCTGGGAGAGCCCCAGCGAATCACCGACGTAGTCGGCGACGTCCTGGATCTCCGGCAGCTGGTAGTTGTGAGCCAGGATGACCGCGCCGCGGGCGGCGGCCAGCTGACGCACCTCCTCCTGGAGGGTGGGGATGTTCTCGAGCAGCAGCGGCGCGTCCGTCGCGCCGAGCATGGGCAGGTTCATGGCAGTGGCTGGAGGATGAGGGATAGGTCGAGGGCGGCTGCACTGTGGGTGATGGCACCCATCGAGACATAGTCTACGCCGGACCCCGCGACCGCCCGGAGCGTCTCGAGGGTCACCCCGCCGCTCGCCTCGAGCTCGGCCCGCCCGGCCACGTGCCTGACGGCGTCGCCCAGCCGCGCCGGCGTCATGTTGTCCAGCAGGAGCCGCGGCGCCCCGGCCTCGAGCGCCTCGTCGACCTCGGCCAGGGTACGGCACTCGACCTCGAGGGGCAGGCCCGGCGCGTGCTCGCGAGCCCGCCGCACGGCCTCCCCCACCCCGCCCGCCAGGGCGGCGTGGTTCTCCTTGATGAGGATCGCGTCGTAGAGCCCGGCCCGGTGGTTGGTGGCTCCCCCGGCCGCCACGGCCGCCTTCTCCAGGCTGCGCAGGCCGGGGGTGGTCTTGCGGGTGTCCAGGATCCGCGCACCGGTGCCGTCGATCGCCTGCACCGCCCGGGCGGCCATCGTCGCCACGCCGGACAGGCGGGCCAGGAAGTTCAGCGCCGTGCGCTCCGCCGACAGCAGCGCCCGCGCCCGGCCCTGCACCCGCAGCACGGGCCCCGACTCGCGCCACACCCCCTCCTCGACGGCGCGCTCGAACGTCGCCTCCGGGTCGAGCGCCCGAAACGCCTCCTCGGCCACGTCGAGGCCGAAGATGACGCCCGGCGCCTTCTGGCTGACATTGGCCTGGGCCCGGGCGTCGGCGGCGACGGTGGCCTCGGTGGTGACGTCCCCGTCGCCGAGGTCCTCGGCCAGGGCCCGGGCGACGATATCGGTCGTGGTCGCGCTGTCGATCATGTGAGCGCGAGGATAGGTGGTGGGACCAGCGCCCGGCGCGCAACCGGACATCAGCGACCGGGATGCGCCCCCATTCCCTGCCGAAGCCGTTCCCGGCCGCGCCCTGCAGTGCTCGCCCTCGGCCAGGCCGCCCAATACACCGGTCAGGCAGCGTGCGAGGCCAGCACCCGGATCGTCGAGAACGTCGGATCCGCGGCACCGTGCAGCCGGGCCCCGGCCGATGTCAGCTCGCGCAGGTAGCCGACCACCTCGGCGGTGACCCGCTCGCCCGGGAGCAGGGTCGGCACCCCCGGGGGGTACCCGGCGATCGACTCGCACGAGATGCGCCCGATGGCGTCGTCGACCGCCACCGTTTCGGCCTGGCCGAAGAAGGCGTCACGGATCGGCACGACGGTCTGATGGTCGAGCGCCGCGGGCGGAGCGACGATCGATTCGTCGCCGGTGGGACGCGAGACGGTGCGCACGGTCTCGGCGAAGTCGTGGGAGAAGCGCTCCAGCGGCTCGATGGGCTGTCCCAGCCCCAGCACCAGCACCAGCGTCGCGTGCGTCGCCAGCTCGATGTAGATGTCATAGGCGGCCCGCAGCTCCGCGGCCAGCTCGTACCCGGTGGCACCGGTTCCGCGGACGTCGATGACGATCCGCAGCGGGTCCCAGCCCGCGATCCCGGGTCGCCCCACCAGCTGCTCGCCGACGACCGCGCAGCCCGGAATCCGCTCAATCTGGTCCCGGGCACGCGCCGAGGCCGCGATCGTGCGATCCAGCAGCGCCTCGCCGTGGGCGTGCAGCTGGCGCCGGGCGCTGTCCAGCGAGGCCAGCAGCAGCGAATTGGGACTGGTGGAGCGCACCAGCCGGACGCAGCGCGCCACCTCGTCAGCATCGACGCGGCCGTCGGCGGCGACGTGGAGCATCGCCGACTGGGTCATGCTGCCGACGATCTTGTGGGTCGAGGCGAGCACCGCATCGGCCCCCTGACGCAGCGGCGACTCCGGCAGCGCCGGGTGAAAGCCGAAGTGCGACCCCCAGGCGCAGTCGACGATCAGCGCCACATCGGCGGCGTGCGCGACCTCGGCGCAGCCGGCGATGTCGGCGGCCATCCCGTAGTAGGTGGGCGAGACGATGAACGCGGCAGTGATCTCCGGCGAGCGCGTGAGCGCCGCCTCCAATGCGTCCGGGGTGACACCGTGGGCCATCCCCAGCTCCGCGTCGTACTCCGGAGCGACGAAGCTGGCCATGCCGCCGCTGAGCACGAGCCCGTCGACGATGCTGGCGTGCGAGTTGCGCTGGACGAGCACATGCCGTCCGGGCTTGGCCAGCGCCAGGCAGAGGGCATGGTTGCCCTGGGTGGCACCGTTGGTCAAAAACCAGGTCCGGCCGGCGCCGTAGGCGTCGGCCGCCAGCTCCTCGGCGCGCTGATACGGGGTCGGCACCGGCCCCGTGTCGATCCCCTCGATGTCCTGGCAGATGTCGAGCGCGAGCGCGCGCTCGCCGATCGCGGAGCGCAGGCCGGGATCGGCGCCGGGTCCGCCCTTGTGTCCGGGAACGTGGAAGCGAACCGATCCGCGGAAGCCGTAGGAGACGATCGCCTCCAGGTACGGAGCGGTGGGCAGCTCACGCCGGGGACGTCGCGCCTCGCTCGGCTGTGGCGGAACCGCCGGTCCGACCGGCTCGCTCACCTCGGCGCCGTCGCGCGCGTGTGCCCCGTCACGCACCTCGGTCTGATAGCGGGAGTCGGTCACCTGACCACTCTCCCCAGAGGCGCTCATCTCGCCGCCTTGAGCAGGTAGCTGCGGATGAAGCCGTCGAGGTCGCCGTCCAGGACGCGGTTGGCGTCGCCCATCTCGAAATCGGTGCGGTGGTCCTTGACCATCGTGTACGGGTGCAGCACGTAGGAGCGGATCTGCGAGCCGAAGTTCACGTCCTGGGCCTCCCCCCTCTCCCGCGCGATCTCCTCCCGGCGCCGGCGCTCCTCGAGCTCCAGGAGCTTGGAGCGCAGCATCGCCATCGCCTCGGCCTTGTTGGAGGACTGCGAGCGCTCGTTCTGGCATTGCACGACGATCCCGCTCGGCTTGTGCGTGATCCGCACCGCCGAGTCGGTCTTGTTGACGTGCTGGCCACCGGCGCCGCTGGCGCGGTAGGTGTCGATCTGGAGGTCGTCGTCATCGATCTCCACGTCGGCGGCCTCCTCGACCACCGGTGAGACCTCGACACCGGCAAACGACGTCTGCCGCCGGTTGGCGGAGTCGAACGGCGACAACCGCACCAGCCGGTGCACGCCCTTCTCCGAGCCATACAGCCCGTACGCGTTCTCGCCGCGGACCCGGAAGGTCGCGGACTTGATGCCGGCCTCCTCCCCCGGTGAGAGCTCGAGCAGCTCAACGCTGAACCCGCGCTTCTCCGCCCAGCGCATCTCCATCCGGAGCACCATCTCGGCCCAATCCTGGGCGTCGGTCCCCCCGGCACCCGCGTTGACCGTCACCAGAGCGTCGCCGGCGTCGTAGCGCCCGGAGAACAGCCGCTCCTCCTCGAGGGCGTCGAGCCGCGTCTGCACCGCGGCGATCTGCTCCTCGAGCTCGGCGGCGAGGTCCGGATCCTCCTCGGCCAGCTCGGCCAGGGGCTCGAGATCCTCGACATCGGCCTCGAGCTGGCGGAAGACTCCCAGCTTGCGTCCGGCCCGGGCATGCTCGGCCGACACCTTGGCCGCGCGCTCCTGGTCGTCCCAGAAGCCGGCCGCCCCCATCTCGTGTTCGAGCGCGTGTGAGCGCTCCGCCAGTGAAACCGGGTCAAAGATAGTCCGCAAGCAGCTTTAACTGCCCGCGGATTGCTGCGAGGCGCTGGGGAAGCGGCTCTGAGGGGGCGGTGGCCATCGGCGCTCACACTAGCAACGCCATCGCCGTGCATGATGACGCTGCACCCGGGGTACTAGCCGTCTTGTACGGCCGTTCTCGGAGGGAGGCTCCGCGTGTACAAGCAGGTTCTCGATCCGGTGTCCCATTCGCTGGGGCTGACATCGATCTTCGCCATACTGCCGCTGCTCATCCTGTTCGTCCTGCTGGGTGTGTTCCGGCTCAAGGCCCAGTGGGCGTCACTGCTGGCGCTGGCGGCGGCCATCATCGTCGCGCTGGTGGTGTACTCGATGCCGGTCGGACAGGCCGCGGATTCCGCGCTCGAGGGGGCGGCCTTCGGATTCTGGCCGATCATGTGGATCGTCATCAACGCTCTGTGGATCTTCAACATGACCGATGAGACGGGGTACTTCGCCGTGCTGCGCCGCGCCTTCAGCTCGGTCTCGGACGACATGCGCGTCCAGGTGGTGGTGATCGCCTTCTGCTTCGGCGCGCTCCTGGAGGCGCTGGCCGGCTTCGGCACGCCGGTGGCCATCTGCGGGATCATGCTGGTGGGGGTGGGGCTCAGCCCGGTGCGGGCCGCCGCGGTGGCGCTGCTCGCCGACACGGCACCGGTGGCCTTCGGTGCGATCGCCATCCCCATCACCACCCTGGCGCAGGTGACCGGTCTGCCCATCCAGCATCTGTCTGACATGGTGGGGCGCCAGACGCCGTTCCTGGCTGCGATCCTGCCGTTTGCGCTCGTCTTCATGGTCGACGGACGCCGGGGCCTCCGGGCGGTCTGGCCGGCGGCACTGGTGGCGGGACTGTCCTTCGCGCTGCTGCAGTTCTCCATCTCCAACTATGTGTCGGTGCAGCTGACCGACATCGTCGCCTCACTGGGCTCCGCCGCCGTGCTCGTCGCATTCCTGCGGGTGTGGCATCCCACGGCGCCTGTCTCCGTGTCGAAGCCGACGGGGCCGCGCCCGGCGATCGCCGGCGCCGCGGCCAGCGACACCTCCTTCGAGCGCGACGTGCGCGCCCGTTCCGGCCAGGACGAGCCGCCGCGGAGCCGGCGCGACCTGATCCTCGCCTTCGCGCCGTACGCCATCATCGTCGTGATCCTGGGGGCGATGAGCCTGAACGTGGTCATCAAGGAGCTTGACAAGGTCACGAGCGAGTTCCTCTGGCCCGGGCTGCACATCTTCGGCCATACCGGCAAGCCGCCGACGAGCGAGAAGTTCAAGCTCAACTGGCTGACCGCGGCCGGGACCGGGCTGCTCGCCTCCGGCATCGTGACCGCGCTCGTGCTGCGGGTCTCGCCCATGCGCGCCCTGCGCATCTACGGCCGGACGCTGCATCAGATCCGCTGGGCGCTGGTGACGGTCTGCACCGTGCTCGCCCTCGCCTATGTGATGAACATGTCCGGGCAGACGTCGACGCTGGGGACATGGGCGGCCGGCGCCGGCGGCTTCTTCGCCTTCCTGTCGCCGCTCATCGGCTGGTTTGGGACGGCGGTGACCGGCTCGGACACGTCGACGAACTCACTGTTCGGCGGCCTGCAGGCGGCGGCAGCCCACAAATCCGGGCTCTCGCCGACGCTGCTCGCCGCCGCCAACAGCTCCGGCGGCGTGCTCGCCAAGATGATCTCGCCTCAGAACCTGGCGATCGGCGCGGCCGCCGTCGGCCTCGGTGGCCGCGAGGGCGACATCTTCCGCAAGGTGATCGTCTGGAGCATCGGCTTCGTGCTGCTCATGGCCCTGCTCGTCTACCTGCAGTCGACCTCCGTCCTGTCCTGGATGGTGCCGGGATAGCGAGCTATGCCTTCGGGCAGGCGGCCGCCTGTCGGCGCCAGTCAGCCGAGGTACTCGTAGGCTTCGAGCGTGAGGAACTCCACCAGCTCCTCGGACAGCGCGACGCGCTCGAAGATGACCCGGGTTTCGTCCGGCCGCCCCGCCCGCCAGGTCTCATCGCCGACCTCGGCCCGGATCTTCGCCGTCTCCTCGTCGAGCACCTGGCGGACGAGCTCCCGGGTCACCGTGCGCCCGTCGGACAGCGCGACCGCGTGGTGGACCCACTGCCAGATCTGCGAGCGTGAGATCTCCGCGGTGGCGGCGTCCTCCATCATGGAGTTGATCGCCGCCGCCCCCCGGCCGCCCAGCCAGAACGAGATGTACTGAAAGCCGACGTTGACATCGGTGCGCAGCCCGCCCTCGGTGATCTCTCCCGGGGTCGAGGTGAGATCGAGCAGATCAGCCGCGGTCACGACGACATCGTCGCGTTGGCGGGTCAGCTGGTTGAGCGCTCCGCCCAGCCCCTCCTCGAACACCTCCCGGGCCACCGGCACGAGGTCCGGGTGCGCGACCCAGGTGCCGTCGTATCCCTGGCGGACCTCCCGCTCCTTGTCCTCGCGCACGCTGCGCAGGGCGGCCTCATTGGCCTCGTCATCGGAGCCGCGGGAGGGGATGAGGGCCGCCATCCCGCCCATCGCGTGGGCCCCCCGTCGGTGACAGGTCGCGACGAGCAGCTCGGTGTAGGCGTGCATGAACGGCACGGTCATCGTCACATCGCTGCGGTCCGGGAGCACCATGTCCCGGCGGTCGGCAAAGCACTTGATCGCCGAGAAGATGTAGTCCCACCGGCCGGCGTTCAGTCCGGCGGAGTGGTCGCGCAGCTCGTAGAGGATCTCGTCCATCTCGAAGACGGCCGGCAGCGTCTCGATCAGGACCGTCGCCTTGATCGTCCCGTGATCGAGGCCGGCCAACTCCTCGGCGAGCGAGAAGACGTCGTTCCACAGACGCGCCTCGAGATGGGACTCGAGCTTGGGCAGGTAGAAGAACGGAGCCGAGCCGCGCCGGTGCAGCCGCGGTCCACTGTGAAAGAAGTACAGGCCGAAGTCGAACAGGGACGCGGAGACGGGGTCGCCTCCAACGCACAGATGGCGCTCCGGCAGATGCCATCCCCGGGGGCGGACGAGCAGGTTCGCCGGACGCTCCCCCAGTTCGTAATGGCGGCCGTCGGAGCCGTCGTAGGTGATGGTGCCGTCGACCGCGTCGCGCAGATTGAGCTGGCCGAGGACCATGTTGTCCCACGTCGGCGAGTTGGCGTCCTCGAAGTCGGCCATGAACCCGTCGGCGCCGGAGTTCAGCGCATTGATGACCATTTTGCGGTCGGTGGGGCCGGTGATCTCCACCCACCGCTGCGCGAGGCGGTTCGGGACCGGCGCGACGGTCCAGTCGCCCTCCCGGATGGCGGCGGTGTCGTCCAGGAAGTCGAGCGTCTCGCCGGCGCGGAGCCGGGCGCGGCGCTCGGCGCGCCCCGCCAGCAGATCCCGCCGCCGGGCGCCGAACTCGGTCTCCAGCTCGGCGATGAACTCCAGGGCATCCGGGACGAGGATCTCCTCGAACCCCGGCTTCAGCGCACCCCGCAGCTCGAGTCGTTTGCGCGCAGCCATGTCGCAGATCCTTTCCGTGGCGTGGCGACGGCAAACGAGCGGCTCGCTCTATCCTGTGCTGATGGCCTCCTTGAACGACCCAGCGGTCCGCAACCTCGTGCGAGCGCCGAACCACGCGGTGATCTCAACGCTGAACGAGGACGGCTCGGTGCACAGCGCCGTCGCCTGGATCAGTGTGGAGGATGGAGAGCTGGCGGTCAACAGCGCGCAGGGCCGGCACTGGCCGGCCAACCTCGATCGCGACCCGCACGTGACGGTCGTCGTCCCCAACGCCGAGAATCCCTACGAGTACGTCGAGATCCGCGGCACGGCCACCGGCACCCGCGAGGACGCCGACGATCACATCGATCGCCTGGCCAAGGCCTACATCGGCCAGGACGAATACCCGTTCCGCGCCCCCGGCGAGGTCCGGCGCAAGTACGTCATCACCCCGGAGCGGGTCCGCTACCAGAAGCAGGGCTAGCCGGACGTTGCACCGGTTTCTGGCGTGCACCGCGCGCCAAATCACGCACCGCCCGGCTGATCTGGCACCACATGCACGCTCAGCCCTGAATTTGCGCCAATCCCCGCGCGGGATCCTGATTTGGCGCACCATGCACGCCGCCCGCGGCGTTCGCCGGCCCCCGGCCACGGGGACGCCTGTCCGCCGGCACCCCCCGGAACGCCCGCCCGCCGGCACCGCCCGGGGACACCCGCCCGTCAGCACCGCCCGGGAACGACCCGCGCCCCAAGATCGCCGTCTCGGCGACCTTGCCTAGTAGACCACTTCGCGCTCTATCAGGCCCCGTGGCACTTCTTGTACTTCTTGCCGCTCCCGCACCAGCACGGGTCGTTGCGGCCGATCTGCTCGGCCTCGTCGACCCGGCGCTGCTGCACCGGAGCGGCCGGCTCGGCCGGCTCGGCGTACGCCTCTGCGGCGCCGCCGGCGGCTGCCGCCATCGCCACGGCGCTCGGCTGCGCGCCGCCGCCGGAATAGCTGACCCGTCCCCCGCCCGTGGGTGAGCTCGACGCCGCGCTCGGAGTACGCCGCTGCTGTGGCGGCGGGGGCGGGACCGGCTGGCCGTTCTCGTCGTGGATCGTGACCTCGACGTGGAAGATGAGCCGGGCGAAATCCGCCCACACGCTGTTCATCAGCTCGCGGAACAGCTCGAAGGCCTCGTTCTTGTAGGCGACGAGGGGCTCGATCTGGGCAAACCCGCGCAGGTGGATGCCCTCGCGCAGGTAGTCCATGTCGTACAGGTGCTCCTGCCAGCGCTGGTCGATGATCTCCAGCAGGAGGTACCGCTCGACATTGCGCAGGAGCTCCTCACCGAGCTCCTCCTCACGGCGGTCGTACGCCGCCAGCGCCTCTTCCTGGAGGCGGGTGGCCAGCTCCTCGCGGTCGACCTGGTCCGGCTCCAGGTCGAACAGATCGTCTCCGGGAGTGAAGATCTCCTGGGTCCGGCGCTCGAGCCCGTCGATGTCCCAGTCCTCGACGAACTCGCCGGCGGTGTACTCCTGCACGAGACGCTCGATCAGGCCCACGATCTCCTCGCGGGCCGCCCCGCTCATGTCCCGGCCTTCCAGGACCTCGTCGCGGTAGGTGTAGACGACCTCACGCTGCTGGTTGAGCACGTCGTCGTACTCCAGCGTGTGCTTGCGCATGAGGAAGTGCTGCTCTTCGACCTTGCGCTGGGCCTTCTCGATCTGCTTGGAGAGCATCCCGGCCTCGATCGGCTCCTCGTTGCCCTCCTCGTCGAGCGACCCCAGCTTGTCCAGGATCTTGTAGATCCGCTCCCCGGCGAACAGGCGCACCAGGTCGTCCTGGGCCGAGAGGAAGAACCGCGACTCGCCGGGGTCGCCCTGGCGCCCGGCGCGGCCGCGCAGCTGGTTGTCGATCCGCCGGGACTCGTGGCGCTCGGTGCCGAGGATGAACAGGCCGCCGGCCTCCATCACCTGCTGGCGATGCTCCTCGACGCGCTCCTCGATCGCCGGCAGCACCGTGGCGACGTGCTCGTCGTGGTCCGGCATCCCCGGCTGCAGGCCGAGCTTGGCCACCTCGAGCGCGGCCAGGTGCTCGGGATTGCCGCCCAGCTTGATGTCGACGCCCCGGCCGGCCATGTTGGTGGCGATCGTGACCGCCCCCGGCGAGCCCGCCTCGGCGATGATCGCGCCCTCGCGCTCGGCGTGCTCCGGCTTGGCGTTGAGGACCGTGTGCCGGATCCCCTTCTGGGTCAGGCGCTCGGACAGCATCTCCGACTCCTCCACGGAGATCGTGCCCACCAGCACCGGCTGACCGGCCGCATGGCGCATCTCGATCTCCCGGGCGACCGCCCCGCGCTTGCCGTCCTTGGTCTTGTAGACCTGATCGTTGCGGTCGGCGCGGACCATCGGCCGGTTGGTGGGGATCTGCACCACCGGCAGGTCGTAGATCTTCATGAACTCGTTGGCCTCGGTCAGGGCCGTCCCGGTCATCCCGGCGAGCTTGTCGTACATCCGGAAGTAGTTCTGCAGGGTGATGGTGGCCAGGGTCTGGTTCTCCTCCTGGACGCGCACACTTTCCTTGGCCTCGACCGCCTGATGCAGTCCCTCCGACCAGCGGCGCCCCTCCAGGATCCGCCCGGTGAACTCGTCGATGATCTTGACCTCGCCGTCGATCACCGCATAGTCGACGTCGCGCCTGTACAGCGACTGCGCCTTGAGCGACTGGATCAGGTGGTTGACGAGGTGCCCGTTCTCGGCGCGGTAGAGGTGGTCGATCTTCATGAAGCGCTCGGCCTTGGCGACGCCCTGCTCGGTGATGGAGATCGTCTTGTGCTTCTCGTCGAACTCGTAGTCGAAGTCGGCGACGAACTCCCTCTTGGCCCGCGGATCCATGCCCTCCGGCGTCTTTCCCGGGGTGAGCTGGGGGGCCAGCCGCGCGAACTGGACGTACAGCTCGGCCGCCTGCTCCGGCGCACCGGAGATGATCAGCGGCGTCCGCGCCTCGTCGATGAGGATGTTGTCGACCTCGTCGACGATCGCATAGGTGTGGTAGGGCGACTTGCCCTCCTCCGGCTTCGGCCGGCCGCCGTGCTGGACCTTTTCCTCCAGCGACTTGGCCATGTTGTCGCGCAGGTAGTCAAAGCCGAACTCGGAGTTCGTGCCGTAGGTGACGTCGGCGGCGTAGGCGTCACGCTTCTCCTCGTAGGGCTGCATGTTCTGCAGCACACCGACGGTGACGCCGAGCATGTCGTAGACGGGCTTCATCCACATCGCGTCGCGGCGGGCGAGGTAGTCGTTGACGGTGACGACGTGCACGCCGCGACCGCCCAGGCTGTTGAGCACCACCGCGAGGGTCGCGGTCAGGGTCTTGCCCTCGCCGGTCTTCATCTCGGCGATGGAGCCGTCATGCAGGACCATGCCGCCGATCAGCTGCACGTCGAAATGCCGCATCCCCATGGCGCGCCTGCCCGCTTCGCGCACGAGGGCAAAGCATTCGAACAGAAGGTCGTCCAGGGACTCGCCGTTGCGAGCGCGCTCTCGCAGCTCGTCGGCGGCCTCCCGCAGCTCCTCGTCGGTGGAGTGCTCCAGCTCCGGCTCGTAGCCGTTGATCCGCGCGACGCGCTGCTCGTATTCCTTGAACTTCTTGGCTTCGCCCATGCGAAGCGCGCGGTCCAGAATGGACATGAAAACTAGGGTAGCGCGGGCTGGGGGGGCGGGAACATGGTCCGCAGATGTTTCCGAATCCGGCGCCGAGTTCGCTGAGGTTCGGTGTAGTTGGTGATCAGCCGCGTCCGGGGCCGTCCACGCGCTCGTTCCCGCGCGCACGCGCAGGTCGCCGGCCGCCGGCGGCGGGGCGGCCGCTCATCCGGCCGCCGCTGAGACGTCTCCCGGCATCATCGACGGCTCGCTCGTGGCCGGGATGTCGGTCACGCCGGGCGCGAGAGCGGGCGTCCCGTCCGGCGCCGCCGCCGCCAGGCGCGATTCGCGGCGCTTGCGCCGCTTGTCCCGGTGGCGCTTGACCTGGACGGCCAGCTCGTCTGCGCAGAGGTTGATCGAGTGCATCAGGTCCGCCGACGCGTCCCGGGCCCGCAGGGTGACGCCCTTGAGGTGCAGCGTCGCCTCGGCGACCTTGCGGTCGGCGATCGCCGGGTTGCGCTCCTCGAACAGCTCCACCTCGAGCTCCGCCAGCTCCGACACCTGTTTCGCGACCTTGCGGAAGCGCTTGGCGACGTGCTCTCGAACGTCATCCGAGACGTGGAGATTCCGGCCCTTGACCTGAATACGCATGTCGACCTCCCGACTGGATGCTCTCTCCGCGCCGGCGCGGCGCACCAGGATTGCGGAAGAGCCTCCTTGCGTTGACCTATGTGGAATCTGAGGTTATTCCCGGCGGCGGCGTTTGTCGAGAGGGCAGAATGGGGGGGTGGCTCTGGTCGTTGCCCCAGTCATCAAGTGGACCCTGGAGCCGTCGGTGCTCGTGGGCGTCGGCGCGCTGACCGTTCTCTATGTCATGGCCTGGCGGCGCGGACGGGCGACCGGCTCGCCCCACGGCCCCGGATACGGACGCCTCGCGCTGTTCGCCGGCGGCCTGCTCGCGATCCTGGCGGCCCTGATCTCCCCCGTCGACGACCTCGGCGACCAGCTGCTGGTGATGCACATGGTTCAGCACATCCTGCTCCTGGACATCGCCCCCATCCTGCTGATCCTGGGGTTCAACAAGGTCCTGCTGCGGCCGGTGACCCGCCGGCTGCACGCGATCGAGCGGCGAGCCGGCTATCTCGCCCACCCGGCCTTCGCCGTGACCGTCTACGTCGGCTTCATGTGGGCCTGGCACGTGCCGGCGATGTACGACGCGGCGTTGCGCAGCACGACGGTCCATGCCGTCGAGCACGCCTGCTTCTTCACCGCGGGAGCGCTGTACTGGTGGCACCTGCTCTCGCCCATCCGCAACCGCTACCGGCTCGCCGGCCTCGGCCCGGTCGCCTACATGGTCGTGACCAAGCTGCTCGTGGGGCTGCTGGGAATCCTGCTCGCCTTCGCCCCCAGCACCATCTACTCCTTCTACGCCGGCCACCCGCACTACTGGGGCCTCTCCCCCCACACCGATCAGTCGATGGCCGGCCTCGTGATGGCCCTCGAGCAGTCGGTCGTCATGGGCATCGCCCTCGTCGTCGTCTTCATGCGGATGCTCAGCGAGTCCGAGCGCGACGCCCAGCGTGAGGAGCGCTTCGAAGCTGCCTGAGCGGCCGGTGCCTCCGGCAGAGCACCGGCTCGCCGGCCGGTCCCGCGCGGAGGGAGCGCATCCCCCCGCGCGGTCGCAGCCGATCAAGCGACGATCAGCAGGAGCCGGAGCCCTTGACCGTGCTCGTCTGGGTCTGCCCGCTGGTGGGCAGATTCGCCTTGAACGTCGTGGTGTACGGGCGCTTCTTG
>DASZMK010000033.1:0-19230 GCA_035551855.1 Solirubrobacteraceae bacterium | reverse complement strand
CCTGAGGACGGACCCGCGCTCGCCGGCGCCGCGCGTCGACTCGCAGGCAACCGCGAGCAGGGACTCCAGTTGGGCAGGGCCGGAAAGGCCGCAGCAACCGCCTACGGCCGTTCATCGCAAGCCCGGACGCTCTGCTCGCTGCTGGAGTTCCACGCGGCCGGAGCCGCGTCGCGGTTGACGAGACGTGGCCGCCACGCGCCGGTGAATCGATAGGAGTTCATCGCTCCACGCTAAACCGCATCAAACCGCCGGAGACCTGTCCACGACGTCGTCAGTTTTCGGACTCTGCGCCAATCGGCGGTGAGAGAAACCGGAAAATTGGGCGATCCCCGGGTAGGCTGTGCGCGCGCGGGGTCGGGGCCCTCGAGCGGAAGCGGCTCACCGGCCGCTCTGTGGTTTTTGCGGGCACAACCGGGCCGAAGTGGAGGCGAGGAAACGTGAGGGTTGGAGTCGTTGGGCTGGGCTACGTCGGCCTGCCGCTACTGGTCGAATTCGCTGAGAGCGGGGCGGACGTGGTCGCCGTCGATGTGGACCCCCGCAAGATCGCCTCGATCGAGGCTGGCGAGTCGTATATCGAGGACATCCCATCCGGGCGGCTGCAGGGCGTGCTCCACCGGATCGAGGCGACTACGCGGTACGCGAAGCTTGCCCGCGTCGACGCGGTCATCATCTGCGTGCCCACTCCTCTGACCGCCAACCGCGAGCCTGAGCTGGGGCCACTGCGCGAGGCGGCTCGCGCACTGCGCGACGTGCTGCAGGCGGGACAGCTGGTCGTACTGGAGTCGACGACCTTCCCCGGCACCACCCGGGGCCACCTTGCCCCCGTGCTGGAGGAGTCCGGCCTCGCCGTCGGCCGGGACTTCAACCTCGCCTTCTCGCCGGAACGGGTGGATCCCGGCAGGACGGACTTCACGATGCGCAACACCCCAAAGGTTGTCGGCGGTGTCACCGAGGAGTGCGGCGACCGCGCCGAGCAGCTGTACCGCGCCGTGTGCGAGCAGGTGGTGCGGGTGTCGAGTCCCGAGGCCGCAGAGATGACGAAGCTGCTGGAAAACATCTTCCGTTCGGTCAACATCGCCCTGGTCAACGAGATGGCGATGCTGACGGACCGGATGGGGATTGACATCTGGGAGGTGGTGGACGCCGCGGCGACGAAGCCGTATGGATTCATGCGCTTCGATCCCGGCCCCGGCATGGGCGGCCATTGCCTGCCGGTCGATCCGTTCTACCTCACCTGGCGGGCGCGCGAGTTCGACATGACCACCGAGTTCATCGAGCTGGCCGGCAAGGTCAACGCCCGCATGCCCTACTACTGCCTGGAGCGGGTGGAGCGAGCGCTCAACGACGCCGGCAGGCCGGTCAAGGACACAAAGATCGCCATCCTGGGGGTTGCCTACAAGCCCGGGGTCGGCGACGTGCGCGAATCGCCGGCTCTGAAGCTCCTCGACCTGCTGCGGTCCCGCGGCGCTCACGTCGCATACCACGACCCGCATGTGCCAATGCTCAGCGGCGCGGATCTCCGCAGCCGCGGGCTTGACGAGTTGCTGGAGTGGGCCGAACTGGCGATCATCGCGACGGCTCATCCGAACGTCGATCACAGGGTCGTGGTCGACCGGGTACCGCAGGTCGTCGATCTCCGCGGCCACACGCGGCACCTGTCGGCCGCCACCGCTCTCCAGCTCTAGCGCGGCCGTGGATCTTCCGCTCTGGGGAAGGCTCGCAGTCAGCGTCGGCCTGGCGGCCGGCCTTGCCTACATGACCACTCCAGTGGCGATCCTGACCGCACGTCGGCTCGCGTTCTATGACGTGCCATTCGGATACAAGGGTCACAGGACGCCCACGCCGTACCTGGGAGGAGCGGCGGTCACGACCGCCTTCGTCGTGGCGCTGTTGCTCCTTTTCCCGGCATCGGCACGCAGCTTGGCGCTGATCGGCGGCGTCGGCGTCATGTTCGCGCTCGGCACAATCGACGATCGCCGCAACGTCTCGCCGCTGGCCCGAGTGATTGTGGAGTTCCTGCTCGGCGCGTCACTGTCGGCGCTGGGGCATGGATGGCATCTCGGCGCAGGCCGTGAGCTCGACGCGGTCGTGAACGGCATCTGGATTGTCGCCATCGTCAACGCCTTCAACCTGTTCGACAATATGGATGGCGCCGC
This sequence comes from Solirubrobacteraceae bacterium, assembly GCA_035551855.1. GTDB lineage: Bacteria > Actinomycetota > Thermoleophilia > Solirubrobacterales > Solirubrobacteraceae > Palsa-465. The sequence continues at coordinate 17,074 of DASZMK010000033.1, read as the reverse complement.
CAGCACGATGGCGATCGTCGCGTCGGCCGGCACCTGCATCCTGGCCTGGCTCATCCACGACGTGTGGGCCGCGACTGCAAGCGCGGCGCTGTGCGGAGCCTGTCTCGGATTCCTACCTCACAACCTCTCCAAACCTGCCAAGATCTTCCTCGGCGACGGAGGCAGCATGCCTCTGGGGTTTATCGTCGCGGTGCTGACCGCCAGTGCCGCGCGGCGTGCAGAGCCGTCACTGTTGGCATTGCTGACGGGGTTGCTACTGGTGGGCGTCCCGGCACTCGACACGACCCTGGTCATCGTTTCCCGCCGTCGACGAGGCATCTCGATTCTCACTGGAGGTCAAGATCACCTCACGCACCGAACCCGGCGGCGGATGCAGACGGCGCGACGGGTCGCGCTGGTACTCGGCAGCACCCAGGCGGCTGTGAGCGCACTCGTGATCGTGGCGACACGAGATGGTTCCGTCGCGGTGGTGTATGTCGCGCTTGGTTTCGTAATCTGCGCGGCGACTGCGATCGTCGGACTGGAGAATCAGGTGGCGGCGACAGCCGATGCGCGGCGGGATGAGAGCGGGGTGGGCACGCTGGAGCCCGCACGTGCCGGGGGAGGGGCATCATGGCCCTCCCGTGTAACGGCAGCGCAACTGGGCAGATCGCGCTGGCTGAGCGGCAGCGCGATCGCCCTGTTGGCGGTGGTTGGCCTTGGCGCCGGCCTGAGCCCGCTGTTTTCCGCGTACTACAGCGCCACCGCCTGGGTGCCAATTGGATTGGGTCTCGTCGTGGCGGCAGCCGCTGCGGCGATCGTGCGGCCTCCGCGGATGACCCTGCCAGTCGGACTGGCGCTCATCGGTATCGCCGGTCTCGGTCTGTGGTCGCTTCTGTCGACGACCTGGGCGCAAGCCGTCGAGCAGGCGATGGTTGACGCCAACCGCTGGCTGGCGTACGCCGCCCTTCTCATGCTCCTCCTGGTCCTCATGCGGAGCCGCCGACGCGCCGTCATCCTGCTCGCCGCGGCGGGCGTGGGTATCGCCGTCGTTGGAGCGACTGTGCTGGTACGCATGCTCGGCAGCGACCCCGCTCAGCTGTTCGAGGGCGGGAGACTCAATCTTCCGCTGGGGTACATCAACGGCGAAGGTTGCGTCTTTGCCATGGGCTGTTGGTTCTCGCTCGCTCTGGCCGAGCGTCGCCAGCCGGTCCTTGCGGGAGTCGGCGCGGCCGCGACGGTTGCCATGGCGAGCCTTGCGCTGCTGTCGCAATCACGCGGGGCCGCTATCGCGAGCTTTGGCGCGGTTCTCATCGCGCTTCTGATGGTGCCCGGCATCCGTCGCCGTACGCTTGCCCTCGTCGTCATCGCCGCCGGGGTGGTTGCCGCCTCTGGACCGCTGCTCAGCGTCTATTCCACCGGACAGACCGCTGTGGCCGCCTCGGTAGCTCACAGCGCGGCAATCGCCGTGATCGAGTCCGCGGCCCTCGCCGGGGTGGTCTGGGGCCTGATCTCTGCTCTGGCGCCGGCGATCGAGCGCGGCGGCGAGCGGTCCGCCTCAGTCCTGGGCCGAGGTGCGACGGTCCTGACGATTCTGGCCATTGCCGTCCCGGTGGTCGTCGGCATTGTCCGTTTTCGGTCGATCGAACACACGGCAAGCGCGCAGTGGCATGCATTCGTCAATCTGTCCGACTCGTCGGCCGCATCATCTCCGAGCGCCACGCAGACACGGCTCCTCTCCGGCGCGGGCAATCGGTACGACTACTGGCGGGTCGCCTGGCACGTCTTCGAGAGCCACCCCATCGTCGGCGTCGGTGCCGGCAACTACACGGCGTCCTACTACAGACTGCGACGGACACCGGAGGCGATCCAGAACCCGCACTCCATCGAGCTCCAGACGCTGTCGGAACTCGGTGTCCTGGGGACGCTGCTGCTGGCCATGCTGGTGGCAGGGGTCGTGCTCGGCGCACTGAAACTGCGCCGCATCGCCAGGACATCCGCCCTTGACCGCACTCTGATGGTCGCCGCCACGGGCGCGGCCGTCGTCTGGTTCGTCGACACCAGCGGCGACTGGATGCATCTGCTGCCGGGCGTGACCGCAATCGGCCTCGCCGGAGCCGCTGTGCTGTGTCGCACGCACGAGTCCGTGACACCGCCAGCGGCATACACCAGGAAGGTGACGCTGCGAGCGCTGGCCGGCGCGGCGGCGGTGGCGTTCGCTCTGGTGGTGAGCGGCGCCAGCCTACTGCGGTCAGAGCTCGTACAGCGTTATCTCTCCAGTGCCCAGGTTGCCCTGCGCCGTGATCCCGGCTCCGCGATCGTCAACGCCCAACGGGCACTGCGGCTGGACGGCGCCAACCTGGACGCGTACTACATCGAAGCGGCTGGACAAGCCCGGTTCAATCGGGCTGCGTCTGCGCGTTCGGCGCTGCTCGCGGCGGCGCGTCAGGATCCCCAGGACTTCGTGACCTGGGTCCTGCTCGGCGATCTGGAGGTCCGGCTGCGGGACTTCGCCGCGGCAGAGCACTATTACACGCGCGCGCACGCGCTGGACCCCACCGACCAATCCGTGTCGCGGCTGGCGGCTGATCCTGCCGGTGCGCTGGCCTCAGGGAGCGGGAAATAAGCCACCACCCAATCATCCCGTTTCCAGTATGCTGCGCGCGGCATGCGTCTGGGTGCAGGTGCTCTAGCGGGGGCGGTGGGAGTGATTGCCTGGTTGGCCCCAGCGCAGGCGCTGGCGCACGGACCAGTACCCCCAGGCGTCCACATCGATCCTGGCTCGCCCGCCAACAAGCAGTACCAGATTCCCATTCCGGCCGCCAGGCAGGAGACGTCAGGATCAACCGGCTCAGGGAATGCCTCCAGTCCCCCGCTGTTTGGAGTGGGGATCACGTCGGGTTCTGTCGCTTCGTCCGGTGGCGGTACAACATCACACGCGCGTGCCACGACATCATCGGCTGAACACCAGAGCAGTCACCCCTCGCAGGCTCAGAGCGACGGGCGCTCACCATCCGGGCGAACCCGTCGTCGGGCCCCTCGTCCCGCCGCCTCGTCGTCAGGGCGGCGAGGGGCGGCGAACGCTCCGGTTAGCGCGTACGAGAAGGCCGGCCAGCCCGGCAGCAACAGCTGGCTACCCCTGGTGCTTGGCGGCGCGCTGGTCCTCATTCTCGGAGGCGGGGGCGGCCTGGGACTTCGGCGTCGGTACCTCCAGGGCTAGCCGGCAGCCACAACGGGCTCAGTGCTGATCGGACCGTGGAGGCTCCTTCTCTCCCATTCACAGCGAGCACTTCAGCCACCGGGACTGACGTGCGGCAGCCTGCGGCGCAGAGCCTCGGCTCGGGGAACGCACACAGCGAAGTGGGCGTCCTCGTGGCCGAACACAGCTGCTCCAGGACGCTCGCCACCGGCCTCGGCAGCGGAGACTCCGCCATGGCGATCGCAGCTGCTCACAAGCAGAGGTCCGACGGGCTTCACATCGCCATCGATCCAGCTCAGGAGAGCACCTTTGCCTCGGAGGGGATGAGGAGGCTCCGCGGGGCCGGCCTCCTTCAACGGGTCCGGCTCATCACCTCACCACCTGAGCTGGCATTGCCGGAGCTTCTGCGGGATGACACCCAGCTTGACCTCGCGCTCATCGAAGGTGCAAACGAGTTCGAGGCCGCGTTTCTGGAGTTCTTCTATCTCGACCGCATGTTGGTGACGGGCGGGATCATCGCGTTGGAGGGCCAACAGGCCACGGTGACCGCGCTGGCGCAGTACGTGGCCCGCGCTCGTGCCTACGAACCGCGCTCCGCTCCGGACTCGTCGCTGACGGTGTTGCGCAAGCTGGGGCATCATCGTCCCGGGGACATGCCCTTCCCTGGAACATGGCAGCAGCTGGGCAAGGTCGGCAACGCCTCGATTCAAGAGGGCGGATCCGCGCCGGCCCAAGCTCCGGCGCCGGATGTCTCGCGGGGCGGGAGCGCACTCCTGACGCCGACGAGCAGTCGCGAGCTCTATCTGGCCCGGGCACGCACCGTCGAGCTCGAGGCCGTCACCGGGCAGCTGCGAGCTCGGCTGCTGGAGGCCGAGCTCGAGACGGCGCATGAGCTCGATGAGCTTCGTGACCAGCTTCACGCGGCGGAGGCAGCCCACCAGCAGGCCGAGTACTGGCTGGCGCAGATCACGTCTTCGCCGAGCTGGCACCTGACCAAGCCGCTCCGCTTACTCAAGAAGTCTGCCCGGCGCCTGTCCGGTCGCTGACGAGCGAAATCCCCATGCTGTTCTGCTTCATCAGCATCCGCGGGAGCAACTACTTCATGACAGAGCTCCTGTCGGTTGTTGCCGCCGCCGTTTCCGCCGCCGGACATGAAGTCGATTTTGCCTTCGATGAGTTCCCGGAGATCTCACCGGACGGCGTGTACGTGGTGATTCCGCATGAGTTCCACGGCCTCGCCCATCCACGGTCGTTTCCCAGCCGGGCTCAATGCCGGCGGACGCTCGCTCTGTGCACCGAGAACCCGGGCACGGTCTGGTTTGAAGACACGTCCAGACTCGTCCCCCATTTCGGAGCAACTCTGGCGATCAATCGCTCCAGCGCGAACGAGCTGCGGCGGCGCGGCATCGAGTGCGAGCACTTCCAGCTCGGCTACTCGCGCCTCTGGGACAGCTGGCACCGCGACGAGGCAGCGACGCGACCCATCGACGTGCTCTACCTCGGGGCCCGGGACGCCCGTCGCGATGCCCTGCTGGCGGGCTACGGTCGCCAGCTGTGGGAACGCCGGTGCGAATTCCTCGTTCCGGCGTTGGAGTCCAGAGGTATCCCCAGCCCGGAGTATCTGACCGGCGTGGAGAAGCATCATCGGCTCCGCTCGTCACGACTTCTGATCAACCTTCATCGCAGCGGCTCGCATTCATTTGAGTGGGTGCGCTTCTTGGAGGCGGCATGCAATGGCTGCGTCGTCCTCTCGGAGCGGTGCACCGACCACCGACCACTCGTGCCGGGGGAACATTTCATCGCCGCCGGCGCCGGCTCTCTTCCCTTCCTCGCCGGGCAGCTGCTCGATGATCCTGACCGGTTGCGCAGCGTCGCGCTCGCTGCGTATGACTACGTTTGCGAGGAGCTGCCCATGGGGCCCAGCGTTGAGCGCGTGGCCGCGCTCGCCGCCGACATCCTCGTCCGCGACACGGAGCATCACGCCGTGCCTGAGGATGGCGCTACCCCGCTTCCCCGTCCGCCTTCACCCTCACCAGGTCCGCCCCCCAGTCCTGAGCAGCAGGCGCTTGAGAGACAGGGGGTCGCTATCCGCGCACTCAGCATCGAGACCCGCGAGCTCCGCCGCGAGCTGGGTGAGCTCACCCATCGCGCGACCACGGGCAGGTCTACCGAGGCCCGCGTAGTCAGCCGGACTCCCGCCTACGAGGAGGCGGCGCCGCGGGTCAGCGTGGCCATAACCCTCCATAATTACGAGCGCGAGATCCTCGACGCCTTGAGCAGCATCGCCGCCTCCAGCTTTGTCGATTTCGAGGCGCTGGTCATCAACGACGCCTCCACCGACGACTCCGAGGCCGCGGCAGCGAGCTTCCTGGAGGCTCATCCCTGGCTCCCCGCGATGTTGTTGCGCCAGCCGGTCAATCGAGGCTTGGCGCGTTCACGCAACGAGCTGGTCCAACACGCCCGGGGACAGTACGTGTTCATCCTCGACGCCGACAACGGCGTCTACCCTCCGGCGCTGGCGCGACTTGTCGCCGCGCTGGACGCCGACGCCGACGCCACCTTCGCCTACGGGATGATCACGATGTATGAGGGTGGGCAACCGTTCTCGCTCCTGAGCGGGTTTCCCTGGGACCCGGCCCGGCTGCGCCGCGGAAACTTCATCGACGCCATGGCGCTCATCAAGCGCGAGCACCTCTTGCGGCTAGGCGGATACACGACCGATCCGCGGCTGACCGGCTGGGAGGACTTCCACCTGTGGTGTCAGTGCGCCGAGGCCGGAAATCACGGTGTGCTCGTTCCCCAGGTGCTCGCCTGGTACCGGCGCAGGCACCACTCGATGCTCCTGACAGAGACTGAAATCAGCACCACGACCGCCTGGTCGCTGATGCGTGAGCGCTTCCCGGACCTTCTCGCTGACGTTCCCGGAGCCATGGCGAGGGCGCCGACGTGAAGCTTGTGATGACGCTCCTCGTGCGCAACGAGGCGGATATCGTCCAAGCCAACCTGGACTATCACCTTGCCCAGGGTGTCGACCACGTGATCGTGACCGATCATGGCTCCAGCGATGAGACGCCGGAAATGCTTCGCGCCTACGAGGAGCGTGGGACGGTCACGGCGCTCCGAGACGAGGGCGAGGAGCACCACCAGAGCATGCGGGTCACGCGGATGGCGCGGATCGCCCTCACCCAGCAGCGTGCTGACTGGGTGATCCATAACGATGCAGACGAGTTCTGGTGGCCGCTCGTGGGAACCCTCCGTGACGTCTTCGCTGCCATCCCCCGCGAGTACGGGCAGATCGAGGTGCAGCGGCGCAATTTCCTGCCGCGTCCTGACCGACCGGAACCCTTCTACTCCCGCCTGATCTACCGCGAGCCTCAGTCGCTGAACGGAATCGGGAGGCCGCTTGAGCCGAAGGTGGCTCACCGGCCGCACCCAGATGTCGTCGTGGCTCCTGGCAACCACTGGATCTCCGGGCCCGACCTACGCCCGGCCCCTGCGGCCGAGCTACTCGAGATCTTTCACTACCCCATGCGCAGCTACGAGCAGTTCGAGCGCAAGGTGGTCCAGGTAGGCATCGGCTATGAGAAGCTCGAGTACCGCTCCCCGGAGGTCGGTCGCGACCAACTCAAGCTCCTGCAGGTGTGCCGGGACGACGGGCTGCGCAAGTATTACGCCGGCGCCATCATCGAGGACACAGCAATCGAACAGGGCATCAAGGATGGAAGCATCGTGCTCGACCGCCGCCTGGAGACCTTCATGCAGGGCCGCTCAGAACTCGCCGCTACTCGGAGACGTCCTGACGGTCCGGCAAGCCGCGCACTCATCGCCAGGACCTTGAGAGCGGCCCTGGATGCCGATGCCGCCAAGCGTGCGTCCGAGCACGCCCAGGCTCAGCTCGCGGTCGCCGAGGCGCAGTTGGCGGAGGCGCGTGCTGAGAACGGCGCATTAACGCGAAGACTCGCGGCTACCCGGACCTGGAGGGGAAGCCTTGTCAACCTGCTCGGGGTCATGGGCGGCTCTTCTCTCGTGCGTCGCTCACCGCGGCTGCTTCGGCTCTGGCAGCGCCTCAGCGGCTCGGTCGCGGGCCGTCGGTAGCGGCTGTAAACGCACCTGGCAAACCAGACAGCTATCAGGAGTGGCCCCGCGCGCGCCCGTGGCGCCGTCCATGGCCTCCCCTGACTTGCTTTGCAGCCCGATGGTGTGTGTGATGACGCTTGTGCCGCCGCTTCCGCTTCGTTGCGTGATGCGCTGTCGGTGGCGACGCCGGAGTGCTGAGCCCAGGCAGCGATTGGATGCCGGCCGAACCCGGTGACGGTGACGAAGCGGGAGGCTCGCTCACAGGCGAAGAGGTGAGGCAGGGTTGTGCCATAGCCTGCAGGACCTCGGCCGTGGGCACCCCACCCGCGTAATACCAGAGCACGACATGGGGGTTGTATTGCTGCACGGCGCACCACATCTGCTCCAGCTGCGCCGCACTCGGTGCTTGGTATTTGGATGAGCAAGTCGCTGGGGTGTCGCTCGAGGTGCACCGCCCCATTGCCTCGCCGTCGCCCAGGTTGTCCCCCCAGCTAAAGGCCTGGAGAATGTAACCAGCCTGTCCGGGCGGCGGCGGCCTTCCAACGGTCGAGCCTCCATCTGACACCGGATACCACTCCACCAGTCCGTTGGGCAAGCCGTAGTCATGGCCGTACTCGCCCGCGTACACCGGGAGGCCGTCCGCGGCAGCGCAGGATTGAGCCGTCGCTTCGCTTGAGCCAAGCGAATCGTCGACATAGTCGGCCACACGTCGGCCGCTCTCGGTAATGCTCAGTACCGACCCAGGGCATCCGGTATCCACCGGCGTGGCCTGGACTAGTTGCTGATGAGCCGGCAGGCCGATACAGGCCGACGCGGTCGCCGCAAAGGTGCAAAAAAACCCGGTGAGCATACGCCCGTCTCGGTAGTCGACGTAGCGCCCCTCCTGCTATCACCGGCCTGCACCCGCGGTCACGCGGTCCGGCCGGGAGAGCGATGCTTCCCCGGCTAGCCTGGTGCAAGCTTTCCGGTCAACGTCAGCGGCTTGGCGCACGCGGGCGCCCCGGGACACCACCGCCGGTGGACGTCCCGGTGCCGGTCAGGGCCTACTGCCGGTACCTTGCTACCCCGGTACCTGCGTCAGGCGCCAGCAACATCGGACACCGGTCCGCATCATGAACCAGTGCATACGCACAACTCCTATCTCGGCCCCACGAGCCGCACCGTCCACGGCCCGCTCCCCGGTTCCTTTGAGACGAGCCTGAGTTCCATGCTCCATCCGTGAAGCGGACCCGTCTTGCGGCCAGCCGCGACCAAAACCTACTGCTCCGAAGCCCCGGCCAACCTCCTGTCAATATTACCCTCGCGACCGCCCCGACGTCAACCTGACCTGGTATCCATATGGCCCGGTGTATATATCGACGGTTGGTGACAGTACACCAACATCTAGTGTCAGTCGACAGCACACCAAGGTTTGGTGCCACGGCGCCGGGCGTTGGCCACTCGCTTGCACTTCAGGCACGCATGGTCCCAACCCGGGCGGCGACCGCCTCCAGGTTTGCGGTGTGTGCAGGCCGACGCGCCGACTGGTGTAGGGACAGCGACGCTCGGCAAGGCCGAATATTGAGCAGCCGGGCTGCGGACGTCTACGGATGCCGGTGCCGGTGGGCGCACCTAAGCTGCGTGACATGCAGGTCCTGGTCTGCTACGACGGCTCCCCGGATGCGGAGGCCGCCGTCGACGCCGCCGGAGCCCTGTTCGCCGGCAACCCGGCCACGATCCTGACGATCTGGGAGGGCATCTCCGAGGTCATGGCGAGAGCCGGCGCCGGCGTGCCGGCCGCCCCCCTGGACTTCGAGGACGTCGACCGCGCCAGTGCCGACGCCGCGCGCGAGCGATCGGAGCGGGGCTGCGCCACGGCCCGGGTCGCCGGACTGGACGCCGATCCGCGCACCGCCCAGCGGGGCATGAGCGTGTGGGAGACCGTCCTGGACCAGGCGGACGCAACCGGCGCCGACGTCATCGTGCTCGGCACTCGCGGGCTGACGGGGGTCAAGTCGCTGCTGTTGGGGAGCGTCTCGCATGCTGTTCTCCAACACGCCGACCGTCCGGTCATCGTCGTCCCCGGCTCACAGGTGGCCGGCAGACGGAGGGATCGCCGGGCTCACTGATCGCGTCAGAACCATGAGCCGCCCCGGCGGAGGGGTATGGTTGGTTGACCGGCAACCGCCCGCGATCAGCCGGCTGTCCATGGACCAAGACACGCGCGGAGTTGTCACTGTTGCCAGAAGCGTGCTCGAGCAGTTGGACCTCGAGGTGGTGCTCGACCGCGTGTTGGAGGCGGCGCGCGAGCTGACCGGAGCGCGGTATGCCGCCCTCGGCGTGCTCGACGCCACGCGGGATCGCCTCGAGCGCTTCCTGACCCTCGGGATCGACGACGAGACCCGCGGGCTGATCGGTCCCCTCCCCACCGGCCGGGGCGTGCTCGGCGAGCTGATCGGCACGCCTCATGCCCTTCGGATCGGCGACGTCGGCAGCCACCGGCACTCCTACGGCTTCCCCGCCGGCCATCCACCGATGCGGTCGTTCCTGGGCGTACCCATCCTCATCGGCGAGGAGCCGTACGGAAACCTGTATCTGACCGAGAAGGAGGCCGGGGGCGAGTTCACCGAGGACGATGAGCAGAACGCCACCGCGCTCGGCGCCTTCGCCGCCGTCGCGATCGACCACGCCCGCCGCTTCGCCATCTCGGAGACCCAGAGGCTCGAGCTGGAGCGGACCGTCAGCGCTCTGGACGCGACGCTGCAGATCGCCCGCGCGCTCGGCGGACAGACCGACATGAACGCGGTCCTGGAGCTCGTGGCCCAACGGGGGCGCGCGCTCGTCGCCGCGCGGGCCGTGGTCATCGAGCTGCTCCGCGACGATGAGCTGGAGATGGCGGCCGGTGCGGGAGAGCTTCCGCCCGGGCTGGTCGGCCGGCGGGTGCCGCTGGAGCGCACGGTCGCCAGCGCCGCGGTACGGGCCCGCCGGCCCCAGCGGCTCTCCGACCATCTCAACCGCGCCCTCTTCGATCAGCACGGACTGGGGCACCTGGGGCTCTCCGCGCGCGAGGGCCTGGTGGTGCCACTCATCTTCCGCGACCGGGCCTACGGGGTGCTCGTCGCCATCGACCATCTGGAGCCGGGTGAGTTCGCCGCCGAACACGAGCGGCTGCTGACCGTGTTCGCCGCCAGTGCCGCCATCGCCGTCGCCACCGCCCGCTCGGCCGAGGACGAGCAGCGACGGCAGCGCATCGCCGCGGCGGAGGCCGAGCGCGGCCGCTGGGCGCGCGAGCTGCACGACGAGACCCTGCAGTCGCTCGGCAACCTCCGGCTGGTGCTCGCCGGCGCCCGGCGGCGGCGTGATCCCGACGACATGGAGAGGGCGATCGGCCGGGCCCTGGAGCAGCTGGAGCTCGACATCGTCTCGCTGCGCTCGCTGATCACCGACCTGCGCCCCGCGGCGCTGGATCAGCTCGGTCTGGAGCCGGCACTCCTGGCCCTCGTCGACCGCGTTCGCGCTGACGGGCTGGACGTCGTTGCCCGGGTCGAGCTCGCACCCGCCCCCACCCGCCTGGCTCCGGAGCTGGAGGCCGGGATCTACCGGATCGTCCAGGAGGCGCTGACCAACGCGCTCAAGCACGGAGCGCCCGGCGAGGCGAGGGTGGAGGTGGTCGAGGTGGACGGGCGCGTCCGCGTCACCGTCCGCGACGACGGCCGCGGCTTTGACCCGGATGCTCCCTCCACCGGCTTCGGCCTGGCCGGGATGCGCGAGCGCGTCCAGCTGCTCGCCGGGCGGCTGAGAATCCGCTCCGCGCCCGGCGCCGGGACCACCGTCCGGGTGCTGGCTCCCGCCGTTCACCGCCCGCCGGACGCCGGATCCTCGCCGGCCCGGATTCCGAGCTACGGACGGGGTGGCCGCCGTGCCGGCTGACTCCGCGCCGATCACGATCGTCCTCGCCGAGGACCACAAGGTCGTACGCTCAGGCCTGAAGCTGCTGCTCGAGGCCGATGGCCGGTTTGAGGTCCTGGCCGAGGCCGGCGAGGTCGCCGACACCGTCAGCGCCGTCCGGCGATGCCGGCCGCGGGTGCTCGTCCTCGACCTCAACATGGGTGGCGAGTCCAGCCTGGACGCGATCCCCCAGCTGCGGTCGGATGCCCCGGAGACCCAGATCGTGGTGCTGACGATGCAGGACAGTCCGGCATTCGCCCGGGCGGCGTTCCACGCCGGTGCCGTCGGCTATGTGCTCAAGGAGGCCGCCGACGGCGAGCTGATGAGTGCGGTCGAGCTCGCCGCGGAGGGAGGCACCTACCTGAATCCGGAGCTCGGCGCCCGCCTCGCGTCCGAACCCGCGGCGAGCGCGAGCCGCCCGGACAATCTGTCCCCGCGGGAGGCGGAGGTGCTGAAGTTGATCGCGCTCGGACACACCAACGGTGAGATCGCCGCGACGCTGTTCCTGAGCGTGCGCACCGTCGAGTCCCACCGTGCCCACATCCAGCAGAAGATCCGGCTGACGACGCGCGCCGAGTTGGTGGCCTACGCGCGGGAGCACGACCTGGTGGATTGAGCCGACCCGGTCTCCCCGGCCGGGACCAGGCCGTCCACCCGTGATGAGCTGTGTCAGATCGAGAACCGTTTGCCCCCCAATCGGCCGCTGACCGAAAATCACGGATGACACAGCCGCGCTCAGATGACACCCTTGATCGATGTCCTACCCCACGATCCGGATCGATCACAACAGCCGCGGCGGCTGGAGGGTCGAGCTTCTGGATGGAGGCCCCGCCCAACCGGTCGCGCGGGCTGTCCGGTGTCCCACGCTGGAGGAGGCGCGCCGAGTGGCCTACCGCCAGGCGACGGGACGCCAGCCCTGTGAGCTCGTCATCTGCGACGCGTACCACCGCGTCACCTACCGCGAGGTCGTCGGCCGCCGGTAGCCGGCAGGGCGCCGGCCGCATCGACAGCCACGCCGACGGCGGGGCGCCGGGCGCCTGCCCGGAGACGCCCGGCTTCACCCCCCAACGGCGGCGGCCCGGCGCGTACTGCCACCGGGCCGCCGAGGTGCTTCGTCTCAGGCCACGGTCAGTGGCCCCAACCGCCTGAGGTCGGCTGGCCCGTGCTCGGGTCCAAAAACAGCCGGCGGTTGCGCTGCGCGTTCCAGTCGAACATGTTCGTCAGCGTCCCGGCGGTCGCATCGGTCGATCCGTTGCCGATCCTCTGGCCGCTGAGCCAGTTGTCCTCGATGAACTTCACCACGGAGGACTGGTCGGTGAACGTGTTGTCCACGTAGTTGGCCCTGCTGTACGGCGAGACGACCAGCAGCGGCTGCCGGGGTCCGACGCCACAGCGGCCCTGCTGCCCGCTCGGCACCTGGGCCACGCTGGTGCCACAGGTTCCGGTTCCGGTGAGCGCGTCGATGGTCGGCGACTGCGACTGGGTCGTGATCGGCCCCATCTGGTGGTCATACCAGCCGTCGCTGTCGTCGTACGCGATGACGACAGCGGTGCTCTTCCAGCTCAAGAGCCTTTGCAGGTGGTTGATCGTCTGGGTGATGAACTTCTGCTCGTCGAGCGGATCCGAGTACCCGGCGTGACCGTCCTGGTAGTCGGCCGCCTTCAGGTACGACACGGCCGGCATGTTGCCGTTGGCGGCCGCCGCCCAGAAGTCCTTCAGGTCGTATTGGTGGTTGGCCTGGTCCTGCCGGCCGATCATGGAGACCGAGGTCGGAGGGAGGTGCTGCGGATTCGCCGTGGAGGCGTAGTACTGAAACGGCTCGTGGTGCGGGTTGTAGTCCAGCTGGCTCGCACCGCCGACGTTGTTGTGGCTGCCGGTGCAGACCGCGCTCAGGCTATCGGTGCTCGGCTTACCCGAAACGTAGCCGGGGCTGGCGAAGCCACCCTGGAACCAGCCCCAGGAGATGGTGCCCTTGTTGAGTAGGTCGCCGATGTTCTTGCCGCCCATCTGAATCGTCTGGGCGCCCGTCTTCTGGTCCTGGGTGGCCGAGCAGACATCCCAGTACGGGTCCGCATCGCTGTAGACCGTGCCGGGGCCCTGGGGCTGCGGCGAGCCGGCCGGACTAGTCGGCGAGGTCCCCGGCGTGCCGGTGCACGGCGCGTCGTTGACCGTGGCGCTCGTGGGACCGCAGATTGCGCCGTAGGTGTTGCCGGCTGTGACGTTGATGGCACCCGATGTCGACGGACCGAAGTTCGTCGAATACGAGTTGTCGCTCATCGCGAAGTGCTGGGCGTAGTTCCACAGCCCGGTGACGGTGTTGCCGTCGTAATAGTCCATGACCAGGTTCTTCGCGCTGACGTCCGGCGATGAGCAGTTCTCGTTGTTCGTGAACTGCACGAACTTGTCCATCAGGCCCATGTCGTAGGCCTTCTGCTCGGCGGTGTAGCCGTGGCCCTGGTCGCACGTCAGCGGCTGGCTGCGGTCGAGCCGCTGCGGGTTGGCCGGTTTGCCGTCGGCGCCTGTGTTGGGGTTGTTCGTCAGCAGCGCACCGGACAACCCGTTGAGCGACGGGGTGCCGGGTGCGGCCTGAAAGGACGGCTCACCGGACGGGTTCGCCGCATTCGGATATGTCCCGAAGTAGTGGTCGAAGGAGACGTTCTCCTGGAAGATCACCACCAGGTGCTTGATCGGCGTCGCGGACGGCGATGTGCCGCCGCGTGCCCAGGAGCGCCGAACGTGGCTGCTCGAGTGGCGGGCGTGATGGTCTGAGCCGGCGCTCGCTGCCTGGACCGCGACCGCCGAGGTTCCGGCGGCCGCGAGGACGGCCAGGAACGCCAAGGTGGGGCGTCGTGCCATGTGTTTCCTCTGATCGGGTGGACGTGCGCGGCCAGTCTCACCAGTCGCGGTGGGCGCCACGTTGCCGTGCCGTGAATCTGTCGTGAACGAGTCGTGACCGGGGCGGCGGCCGCAACGCCGCCCCGCCGATCCTCTCGACCGGTCGAGGTTTCGGTGGTAGCGTCACGCCATGGGCGAGAGAACCAACCACACACCGGGCACGTTCAGCTGGACCGATCTGAACACGACCGACCAGGACGCGGCCAAGGCCTTCTACACGGGCCTGTTCGGTTGGGAGATGACCGACATGCCCGCGGGCGAGGGCATCGTCTACTCGATGGCGGCGATCGACGGCAGGTGGGTGGCGGCGATCTCGCCACAGCCCCAGCAGCAGCGCGACGCCGGGGCGCCGCCGTCCTGGAACTCGTACGTCACAGTCGAGAATGCCGACGAGACCGCGGCCCGCGCCCAGGAACTCGGCGCGACGGTCCACGCACCGCCCTTCGACGTGCTCGAGGCGGGCCGGATGGCCGTGATCCAGGACCCCCAGGGCGCCTGGTTTCTGCTCTGGCAGCCGAATCAGCACGTCGGAGCAGGGCTGGTGAACGTGCCCGGCGCGCTGTCGTGGAACGAGCTGGGATCTCCGGATCTGGACGGATCAGCCCGGTTCTACGGTGATCTCCTGGGGTGGACGACGACGCCCATGGAGGGCGGCGAGATGCCGTACCTGGTGGCGCGCACCGCCGACGGCCACACCAACGGCGGCATCCGCCCGCCGATGCCCCCGGAAGCTCCGCCGTTCTGGCTCGTGTACTTCGCGACCGCCGACATCGACGCCAGCCTCGAGAAGGCGGCGCAGCTCGGCGCAAACGTGCTGATGGGAGCCACCGACATCGGGATCGCCAAGATCGCCGTGATCCAGGACCCGCAGGGAGCGGTCTTCGCGCTGTACGACGGCGCGCTCGAGGACTAGCCGGAACCGTCGCCCCCGGCGGCCGGGCTTCGGCATACTCGCCGGGTGCGACCGCGCGGCGTCACGATCCTCGCACTTGCCGCGGTGGCCTGTGCCGGCTGCGGTGGGCAGGCGACCTCCGGAAGCTCGTCGAGGGTCGCGGACACGAGCGCCGCCAACGCCGGCGGCGCGGCCCCGGTCGCCCACCCGCAGGCGGTGGAGCCGGTGGCGGGGGCGGCTCCGGCGACCGCCTCGGCCGGTTCCGGCGCGGCACCCCAGGCAGCCGGGGTCAGCGTGCAGCCGTCCGGCAGCGCCTCCTCGCTGCCGCAGCCGACGTCGCTGACCGAGGTGCGCCGGCAGCTGGCCGAGAGCGGAATGCCGCCGAGCACCACCCGCGCGACGCTGACGCCCGGGGGGCTGGCGGTGGCGCCGATCGACGCACCCGCAGCCGTCCAGGAGGTGCTGGCCGCCGGCAACGAGATCGCGCGGCTGCCCTACATCTGGGGCGGCGGGCACATGACGTACGAGGACAGCGGCTATGACTGCAGCGGCTCGATCAGCTACGTGTTCGCCGCCGCGCACCTCCTCAACCAGACCATGACGTCAGGCGAGCTGGCGAGCTGGGGCGATCCGCGCCCGGGCAGGTGGATCACCGTCTTTGCCAACGCCGGACACACGTTCATGTACGTCGCCGGGCTGCGCTTCGACACCGTGGCCCTCGCCGAGACCGGGTCCCGGTGGTCGGACCGGCCGGCGACGGAGGGCGATCTCAGCTCGTTCAGCGTCCGCCACCCGCCGGGGCTGTAGCGCGGGCCGCTCGGGCCTCGGCCGATCTCCCTGTAAAGAGGACCATTCTCCGGTCACCGGCTGCTGTCCGGCCGCCGTTCTATCGTCGTCGGGGCTCATGCAAGTCCGGGAACTCCAGGACGGCTGCAGGATCGAGACGGCACTGCTCGTGCGCGGGGTGGAGGCGCGCTCACGCCGGGAGGGGGGCGAGCTCCTCAAGCTCACGCTGGGTGACCGCACCGGAAGCGTGCCGGCCGTCGTCCTGGACGAGGTCGACGAGGCCCGCGCCGTGTGCGACGCCGGCGAGGTCGTCCACGTCACCGGCAGCTTCCAGACCCACCCGCGGTTCGGCGGGCGGATCGTCGTCGAGACGGTCCGGCCGGCCGGCGAGGACGAGTACGAGCTCGAGCACCTGGTGGACGGCCCGGCGCACTCGGCCGCGCAGATGGAGGCTGACCTGCGCGAGCTCGTCGCCACCGTCCAGGATGCGGATCTTCGCCGGCTGCTGGCGACGATCTTCGGCGAGGGCTCGCCGACCTGGGCGCGCTTTCGCGAGGCGCCGGCGGCCAAGCATTACCACCAGGCCTACCGGCACGGACTCCTCGAGCACTGCCTCGGCGTTGCCCAGGCGGTCAGCGCCATCTCGGCGACGTTTCCCGGGATCGACCGCGACGTCGCCGTCACCGGCGCACTGCTGCACGACATCGGCAAACTCGACGCCTACGAGCTGACCGGCGACGCGATCGAGATGTCCGATCAGGGACGGCTGTACGGCGAGATCGCCCTCGGCTACTACCGCGTGAGGAGCATGATCGAGAGCCTCGACGGGTTTCCGGTCGAGACCGCCCAGGCGGTCCTGCACATCATCCTCAGCCACCACGGCTCACTGGAGTTCGGCAGCCCCGTCGTCCCATGCACGCGCGAGGCCACGCTGGTGCACATGATCGACAACCTGGGGGGGCGGCTGGGCAGCTTCGACCGCATCGAGAAGGCGCTGCCCGCCGGCGCGCTGTGGTCGGCGTTCGACAAGGGCATCGGCGGGGGGGCGTACTTCGCCCCGCCGGCCGTCGACGAGCGCCGGGCCGCCTGACGGGCGGCAGCTGTAACCGTTCGGTCACGAGCGGGTCAAAACTGCGCAAATAGCGCACGTGGGCGGGCGCGCGCGTCCGCCGCTTCCGGGCCCCGGCTAGAGTCCTCTCAGGGATGGCAAAGGACACCGAGAAACTGATTCGTCAGCTCTCGTTGATCTCGTATCTGATGGCTGAGCGGCGCCCGGTGACCGCCCCGGAGATCAGGCGCGACGTCGAGGGCTACAGCGT
>DASZMK010000032.1:0-2001 GCA_035551855.1 Solirubrobacteraceae bacterium | reverse complement strand
TGACTGGTGACGCCGACCTCGCGGTGCGGCTCGCGCGGCTGGATACGTGCACGCTGTCGGACGCCCTCGACCTTCTGGGAATGGAGGGCGTCATCTCTGGGCTGGTCCCGCTGTGGGAGGGCGCTCGGCTCGCGGGGCCCGCGGTGACGGTCAAGCTCGCGCCCGGTAGCCCCGAGACCGGCCAGAGCCGGGTCCACCTGGGAGCGCGGGCGATCAGCCAGTCACGACCCGGCAGCGTCATCGTGGTGGACAATGGCGGCCGGACGGAGATGGGTGCCTGGGGCGGCCTGCTGTCCCTCGCCGCCGCGCGCGACGGCGTGGCGGGCGTCGTGCTGGACGGCGCGTGCCGTGACGTGGACGGGGCGCGGGAGTTGGGTTTTCCGGTGTTCGGGCGGTGCGGCGTCCCGCGTACCGCGAGACGCCGGGTGTTCGAGGAGTCAACCGGAGACCCGGTGGGCATCGGCGGGGTAGCCGTGCGTCAGGGAGACTTCGTTGTCGCCGACGGCAGCGGTGTAGTTGTCGTGGATCGATCCCGCGCGCTCGACGTCGCCGCGGAAGCCGAAAGGCTCGGGGCACGCGAGCACGAGATGACGGCCCGGCTGAGGTCCGGAGAGCCGGTTACGGCGGTGCTCGGCGTCGGCTACGAGACAATGACGAGCGGACGGCGCCAGGGCACGGACCCCGCCGTCGGTGAGGACAGGCGGCCATGAGCGAATCCCTGGCCGGCTGGCGCCTTCCCGAAAGCGCCCAGGTGCCGCTGCGGCCAGTCACTAAGACCGAGCTGGCGTACCTGCAGATCCGGCAGAAGATCCTGGAAGGCGAACTGCCGCCGGAGATGTCGCTGGACCAGGAGGCGCTCGCGCAGTCCCTCGGCCTCTCGACGACACCGGTCCGTGAGGCGCTGCGCCGGCTGGAATCCGAGCGGCTCGTCATCAGCCGCGCGCACCGGGACACGGTGGTCGCTCCAATGTCTCTGGCTACCATGGAAGAGGTGTTCAGCGTGCGGCTCACCCTCGATCCGCTCGCCGCGTCCCTGGCAGCCGCGCACGCCGACGACTCGGAGCGGGAGCGCATCCGCGCACTGTCGCGGCAGCACCCCCCACAGGACGATCCGGTGACGTCGGTGCACTTCAATCGCCGCTTGCACCGGTCGATCTACACGGCCTGCCGGAACACCACACTGGTCGAAATCCTGGATTCGCTGTGGGATCTGAGCGATCGCTACCGGGTGATCATCTCCAAGAGCGTCGCGGGGCTCGCGATGGCAGGGGACGAGCATCCCGCCATCGTCACGGCGGTCATCGACGGCAGTCCCGACCGGGCAGCCAAACTCATGCGCGAACACGTGGCGGCATCCCTGAACCAGATCCGGGCAGCCGTGACCGGCTGACGGTGCGGCCGCTCCGTCAGCCGCGTTGAGGAGTACGGAACCGGGCGTCCGGCCGCGGGGGACGCCGGACGCCCGGGGGGTTCCGCGGCAGGTCAGGCGGGCTGACGCGGCTTCTTCTCGAACTGGATGGCGCCATCGTTGATCTCGACGTCGAAGTTCTCCGACGGGACGGCCGGCAATTCGACCGGGGGCAGGCCGATGACATACAGCACGGTTTCCTCGGCCGCCTCGATCTTCAGCTCCTCGCCCGGCTCTACCTGGATCGCCGACATCTTGCCGATCTTGGCGCCGGCCACGGTGGCCGCGCCCTCGAGGGCGACGATCAGGCGTCGGCCCGCATCAGTGCCGGAGACCCACTCCGCTCCTGGAGCGACCTTGATGTACTCAAGCCAGAAGCCGCGCTCGGTGAACGAGCCGAAGTACTTGCGCTCCACGCCGGGCGTGCCCGGCACCGGCAGCCAGTTGAAGTTCTCAGGGTCGATCTTGATGACGTTCGTGTAGCGGGGCCGGGGGAGCTTGATCTCCCTGCGCGGGCGGCGCATGCCGTCGGGCTCCTCGCGCCGGGCCTGCGGCCCGCGGCCACGGCTGGCGGCCATGCCCAGGCCGGAGGC
>DASZMK010000031.1:0-5057 GCA_035551855.1 Solirubrobacteraceae bacterium | reverse complement strand
GCTCGAGTACGCGGGCGCCGACGTCGGCGACGAGGGCAAGAGCGGCTAGTGCGCCGTTCTCGAAATCCCTTTGCGCTCTGACGGCGTCTGGACGCGGCTGAACCGCGTCGGTCGGCATCCGTGTACGCCCGGTACTGGGAAAGCCGACGGACGCACCCAGCCACGCCCAGCCACTCGCCAGAACATCAAAGGACTTTCGGAGCGCCGCACTAGTCCCCGGTGAATTCCGGCCGGCGCTTCTGCAGGAAAGCCATCACGCCCTCGCCGAAGTCCGTGGATTCCGCCCGCTCCTGCTGGACATCGGCCTCCAGGTCGAGAAGATCGGCGAAGCCGTCGTAGGCGCGATCGTTGATGGTTCGCTTGATCGCGGCATAGGAACCCGGCGGCCCGGCGGCCAGACGCTCCGCCAGCTCACCGACCCGCTGCTCGAGCGCGTCGTCGGCCACCACCTCGTTGACCAGCCCCCAGTCAAGCGCCGTCTGCGCCGGGATCCGCTCGCCGAGGTAGGCGATCTCGAACGCGCGCGCATGGCCGACCCGGGCCACCAGCGTGTGGGAGGCGCCCCCGTCGAGCCCCAGCCCGATGTTCACGAACGCCATGAGGAAGTAGGCGGAGTGGGCGGCCACGATCAGGTCCGAGGCCAGCGCCAGCGAGGCGCCGATGCCCACGGCCGGCCCGTTGACGGCGGCGACCACCGGCTTGGGAAGGGTCCGGACGCGAAGGATCAGGGGGTGGTAGACGTCGCGCAGCTCCGTACGGACATCCGGGCCGCCGGCCTCGGTCACCGAGCCGATTCCGGAGCGCAAATCGGCACCGGAGGAGAAGGCGCGCCCGGCGCCCGTCACCACGATCGCCCGCACCGCGCGGTCGGCGGCGACCTCCTCGAGCGCCCGGGTCAGCTCCTCGCCAAGCTGCCTCGTCCATGCGTTCAGGGCGTCAGGCCGGTTGAGGATCAGCCACGCCACCCCTTTGGAACGCCGGCACTCGACGGTTTCGAGATTGAGCACGCTCATCGTCGGCAGGCGGACAATAGCGCTCGTCCGGTATGCCCGGTGGCACGTCGCACGCGGGATCAGGGAAGATGTCCGGCACAGGATGGAGCTGCTGCCCAAGACGATCACGGCGCCGATCGGCCGGCTCGGTGCCGCCGCCCAGAACGCGCTCGAGGTGGCCCGTTTCGGCGGTCTGGCCACGGACGAGGAGCCATCGCCGTACGAGGTCACGGCCGAGCGCCGGGTCTACCGCCTCCGTCACTACTACCCCGGAATCGACGACGAACCGAGTGCCGCCGGCAACGGGGCCGCGCGCCGGCGTGGCGTCGCGGCCCGGCGACCGCCGATGCTGCTCGTGCCGCCGATGATGCTGGCGGCCGAGATCTACGACGTCTCGCCGGCCACCAGTGCGGTGACGATCCTGCACCAGCACGACGTCGATCCCTGGGTCGTCGACTTCGGGGCGCCGGAGCGGGAGGAGGGGGGCCTCGCGCGAACCCTGGCCGACCACGTGCTGGCCGTCTCGGATGCGGTTGACCGTGTCCGTGAGCTGACCGGGCGCGACGTTCATCTCGCCGGCTATTCGCAGGGCGGGATGTTCTGCTATCAGGTGGCGGCATATCGTCGCAACGCCGGCCTCGAGTCGCTGGTCACGCTCGGAAGCCCTGTCGACACCCGGCTGGGGATGCCGTTCGGACTGCCGGAGCAGTTCGCCTCCCGGGCCGCCAGCCTGCTCGCCGACGTGTTTCGCGCGTCGGCGCTGCCGGCCTGGGTCAGCCGGAACGGATTCCGGATGCTCGATCCGGTCAGGTCGGCGCGCAGCCGGATCGAGTTCCTGCTCCAGCTGCACGACCGCGAGGCCCTGCTGCGCCGCGAGGGGCAGCGCCGCTTCCTGGAGGGCGACGGCTGGGTCGCCTGGCCGGGACCGGCGTTGGCCGACTTCGTCGGTCAGTTCGTCGCTCATAACCGGATGCTCGAGGGCGGCTTCGTCATCGACGACCGGCTGCTGACGCTGGCCGACATCCAGCTGCCGATCCTGTCGGTTGTCGGCTCGGTCGACGAGATCGCGCCCGTGGCCGGTGCCCGCGCGATCCGGCTGGCCGCGCCCCGGGCCGATGTCTATGAGCTCTGCCTGGACGCCGGCCACTTCGGCCTCGTCGTCGGGCGTAGCGCCAACGACCGCAGCTGGCCGACCGTCGCCGGCTGGGCGCGCTGGCGCGACGGCCAGGGCGAGCTGCCGGAGGGCGTGACGGAGGTGCCCGACGACCCGCACGGGGAGCTGGGCGGCCCCGGGGCCTCCCAGCTGCCCAGCCGGGTGGGGTACGGCGTCGAGCTGGCCGGCGCGGTCGGCAGCGGAATCGCCCGCTCCGTCGTCGGCACCGCCCGCGGGACGGCCCGCGGCATGCGCGAGCTGACACGTGAGGCGGCCGGAGCGCTGCCGCGGCTGGCTCGACTCGAGCAGATCCAGCCGAGCACGCGGATCTCGCTGGGGCTGCTGCTGGAGGAGCGGGCGCAGCGGGCCCCGGACGACATCCTGTTCCTGTTCGAGGACCGCGCGCACACCGCCCGGGACGTCAACGAGCGCATCGACAACGTCGTGCGCGGCCTGATCTCGATCGGCGTGCGCCAGGGCGAGCATGTCGGCGTGCTGATGGGATCCCGGCCGAGCGCCCTGGCGATCGTCGCCGCGCTGAGCCGCCTGGGGGCGGTCACGGTGCTGCTGCGACCGGACGGCAACACGGCGCACGAGGCCTCACTGGGACAGGTGCACCGGGTCATCGCCGATCCGGAGCGGGCCCCCCAGGCGGCCGGGCTCGGCACGGCGCACACCTTCGTGCTCGGCGGTGGCGGCGGGCCGCGGGAACTCGACGTGCCGCTGACGACCGATATGGAACAGATCGATCCACGGTCGGTGTCCCTGCCGCGGTGGTATCGGCCCAACCCGGGACGAGCGAGCGACCTGGCCTACATCCTGTTCACGGGCGAGGGGGACTCCCTGCGGATCAGCCGGATCACGAACCGGCGCTGGGCCACCTCGGCGTTCGGCACGGCATCGTCGGCGGCGCTCTCCGCCGCCGACACCGTCTACAGCGTCACGCCGGTGTACCACCCGTCGGGGCTGATGATGGGCATCGGCGGCGCGGTCGCCGGCGGGGCGCGACTCGCGATGGCGTCGGCGTTCGACCCGGCGACGTTCTGGGACGAGGCTCGCCGCTATGGGGTCACGGTCGCCTCCTACACGTGGACGCTGCTGCATGATCTGGTGGAGGCGCCGCCGCATCCGGGCGAGCGTCACCACCCGGTGCGGCTGTTCATCGGCTCCGGCATGCCGCGCGGGCTCTGGCGGCGGGTGAACCAGCGATTCAAGCCCGCGCGGGTCGTCGAGTTCTATGCCTCGACCGACACGGGCGCGATCCTCGTCAACCTCCGCGACGCGAAGCCCGGCGCGATGGGCCGGCCGCTGCCCGGCACGCCGGAGGTCCGCCTCGCCGCCTACGCCGCGGAGTCCGAGCAGCTGATCCTGGGGCGGGGCGGGTTCGTGCGCCGGTGTGCGACCGACGAGGTGGGGATCCTCGTCGTCCGGGCGCGATCAAGTGAGACATCGCAGGCGCCGATGCGCGGCGTGTTCTCCAGAGACGACGCCTGGCTGTCGACCGGCGACCTGTTCCGCCGCGACGCCGACGGCGACTACTGGCGGCTCGACAGCGTCTTCGACGTCATCCACACCGCGCACGGCGCCGTCTATCCGGCGGCCATTCGCGGCGTGCTCGGCGACCTGCCGGAGGTCGACCTTGTCGTCGCGTACGGGCTGCGGGGCGGTGGCGACAGCACGGAGATGGCAGTGGCGGCGGTGACGCTGCGAAACGGCCGGACCCTGGACGCGGCCACGCTGACCGATGCCGTCGGCGGGCTTCCCCAGCCGGATCGGCCGGCCGTGGTGCACGTCGTCGACGAGATGCCGGTGACGACGTGGTTTCGGCCGATCACCGGCCCGCTGCGCGCGGTGGGGCTGCCGCCGCCACAGCCGGGCCGGACCTGGTACCTGGACCGAGGTGGCCGGCGCTACCGGCCGCTGACCGAGGCGGCCTACGCGCGGCTGTCCGGGGGCGGGTCGCAGGAGGGCTCCGATGAGGGCGGGAAAACGGCAGCACCGAAGGGGAGGTGAGCGCGCGGCCCGCGGATTTGGCATGGAACGCAGGCTCACAGGCTGTCGCAAAACTCTGGCGTTTGGGTCGCGTCCGGCGGTTTGGGTGTGCTCGTGCCGTGTGCGTTGGTGGAGGGGAGTGGGGTGGGTCGTGACCGCCGCCGCCACGCCGCGCTCTCTGGCCAGGAGGTCGGGGCGCGGGAGCGCCCCGGACGGGGGGAAAACACCCGCGGGAGGGCGCGGATCGCCGGTGTGCTCTCCTCGTCGCACTGGATTGTGGCGTGCACCAGGCGCCAGATCAGGGTCGTCTCGGCTGATCTGGCGCACACGTGGGGTTGAGCCGGCAGCTGGCGACACATCATCTGACCGCACCCGGATGTGGCGCATCATGCACGGTCCAGGGACCACCCGCACCGCCCCGGGCGACCGCTGACGCCCCCGTCGTTGCCCGTCGTTGGCGCCCCATCGCACACAGCGGACGCCTGTATCACTGCCCCGGCCTCACCCCGCACCACCCACATGACCCACCCGCCGACAACGTCACAGGACCCACCTGTGGTGTCGTATGCGCCCCGTCAGACCTCGGCGAAGAGAACCCGATTACCTGACCGCTGGTGGCGCGGTTTTGTGGCCCTCTCAAGGGTTTGTGACAGCCTGCTCAGCCCCCAGTTTGCGCCAGATCAGCAGCGCGGTTCCTGATTTGTCGCATGATGCACGCCAGAACCGGAGCCGCGCGGCCCGGCCGGTCGCCGCCGGCGTCAGCGCCCGCGCCAGGCGGGTTCCCCGGCGTCTGAGCGCCCCGCGGCACCCAGTTCGCGGCGCTACGCCCCGGCGGGGAGCGTCTCGCCGGAGTAGAGCTTGATCACGCGGATGGCCCCGGGGGGCGCGGCGTTGATGCACAGCTCGCAGAGCACGCACTC
>DASZMK010000030.1:0-57514 GCA_035551855.1 Solirubrobacteraceae bacterium | reverse complement strand
TCGAGCAGCCGGGCGGGGTTCTTGCGCAGCCGGGGCTCGCGCAGAAGCGCCGAGCATTGCCGGTAGCCGGTGACGATCAGCGCGTCCCCGGGGCCGCCGACCGCGCTGCCCAATCGGCGCAGGCGGTCGTAGATGGGTATGAGTCCGCCTGGCCGGCCGGAGTCGCCACCTCGGCCATCATGCCGGCGACGGCTGTGTCACCGAGATCGGCGGTCATGGGGTGAGACGTCTCGGGCATCATGGGGGCCCCCAGGGTCGGAGTCAGCGGGGAGTCGATCATCAGCGTGGCGCTAAAACCGGCCGCCCACATCGACCATTCACACGCGCATCGCCACCGGTCTTTACGCGTGTGCGTCGGATCTTTAGGCGTGCTTCCGGATCTTTAGACGCGACGCGGAGCGCTTTAGAATCGCCGCCGGGGAGTCGCGGCACGCCCAGCTGCCGCGGACCGTCTCTATGACCGCACACGAGCACGCTCAGCGCATAGACGCGCAGGACACTGCCGGCAACCTGCCCGTCCAGATCACGCAGCTATTCAGCCGGGGCGACGCCCTGGAGGAGCTGGGCTCGCTGCTGTGGCGGACCCGCCTGCTCACGCTCTGCGGTCCCGGGGGCGTGGGGAAGTCGCGCCTGGCAGCGGCGCTCGCCGACCATGTCCGCGCGGATCTGATCGGAGGCGCGTGGTGGGTGGATCTCACCAATCTCACCGACCGTGTCGACGCCACCCGGGTCGCCGCCAAGGTGGGCGCCACCGTGCTCCCGGGAGAACAGCTCCACGATCCGGCGGCCGCCGTCGCGCGGGATCCCGGGGGAGCAGGTCTGGCGGGTCCCCGGCCTGACGATCGAGGCCGGGGGCGCGGCGGGGGCGGTCGAGTTGTTCACGCAGCGGGCGCGGGAGGCCGCGGGCGGGTTCGACCTCGACGCCCCTCAGACGCGGGCCGCGGTCGCCGAGATCTGCGAGCTCCTCGACGGGTTGCCGCTGGCGATCGAGCTGGCCGCCGGCACCGGTGCGACCGGCGGCCCGGACATCGCCCCCATCCTGACGCCCCGGGAGCTGGCGGTGCTCGAGCTGCTCAGCCAGGGTCATACCATCGTGAGATCGCCGGCGCCCTGTACATCAGCCCCAGCACCGCCGGCGTCCATGTCTCCAACATCCTGCGCAAGCTGCGGGCCAAGCGCCGGGTCGACGCGGCCGGTCGGGCCCAGGCGCTGGGGCTGTTGCCGACGAGCTGACCTGGCCGAGCCGGGGCGATCTACCCGCGTCCCGCCAGCGAGCCGGCGAGGGCGTCGGGGACCCGGGCGGACTCGATCAGGTTGGCGCGCATGTTTCGCTCCATCATCTGCAGCGCGGCCTGCGCCAGCTCCGGGATGATGTGGGCCACGGCATCCGGAGGCACCACCACCTCGAAGTGGCGGACGTAGGCGTCGAGTGCCGAGTACAGGATGCACTGCTCGGTCACCTGACCGGTCAGGACCACGCGCTCCGCGCCCAACTGGCGCAGCATGTACTCCACCTGGGTCTGGTAGAAGATCGAGTGACGCGCCTTGACCACGAACGGCGCGTCCTCAGGCGGCACGATCGGCTCCACCAGCTCCGGCGCGGCGCCGGCGAGGGCGCGGGCGACCAGCTCCGGCCGTTCGGCGGCCCAATCCTGGTAGTTGTCGTTGACGTATGCGACCGGAATGTCCCGTTCCCGAGCCTCGGCGATCAGCGAGCTCAGGTTCGGGACCATCCCGTGGACCGACTCGCGGAGCTGCTCGGCGTCCTCGTGCTCGTAGGTATTGAGCATGTCGATCACGATCACGACTGCGTTCACGATGGCTCCTTGACGGACGGGATCCCGGCGCGGGGGACGCGCTCTGGGCGGCTACCCGGCCGCCCCGTGCTCAAACCCGGCCGCTCCCCGCTTCTCCGCCGGCGCCGGGGGCGCCCGGGACGCCGGGGACATGCGTGGCTCGAAGGACGGAGCGGCTGTGTCACGATTGCGCCATGGCCGATGGGTCCTTGGTGGAGGCGGATGGCGAGATTGGCACAGCCCCGGCCGGGCTGCGAGAGCTCGCGGAGCGGGCGGACGGTCGTGCGGCCCGGGCGCGGGCGCATGCGCTGGTGGCCCGGACGCGTGCCGGTCGCAGCGCCGCGCGTGGCCACTCCGAGAGCGAGGCGCTGCGCCGGCGAGAGGCGGAGAGCTACGAGCGCGCCGCCAGCGCCAACGAGCAGACGGCAGCCCTGTACCGCCGGCGCGCCCGACGGTTGGGCGGCGATGGCCCGAGCGGCTCATCGACCTGATCCCGGCGTCCGCGGGTCGCGGGGGCGCCGGTCGATGGGCCTCAGCTCGCGTCGCCGTGCGCAACGGCGTGGTGCCCTGCGTCCCGGCGTCCCGGTTGGGGCGCCGCCGCCAGCCGGCGGTCGCGGCCGGCCCCCAGGCCGACGATGAGCTGAGGGACGACGAGCGCCAGCAGCAGGATCAGGGTCGGCGTCCACGACCCGGTCACGCCGTGGATCGCACCGACGGCCAGAGGCGCCAGCGCCGCGAGCGCGTATCCGACCGACTGAGACAGCGTCGAGAGCCCCTGCGTGGAGGCGACGCTGCCGCCCCGCATGACGATCATCATCAGAGCCAGGGGAAACGTCGCGTTCTGGCCGAGGCCGAGCAGGACCACCCACAGGTACGAGGCCGACATGGGGGCCACGAGGATTCCGGCCAGGCCGGCCGCCGTCAGCGCGCAGCTGAC
Source organism: Solirubrobacteraceae bacterium (assembly GCA_035551855.1). GTDB lineage: Bacteria > Actinomycetota > Thermoleophilia > Solirubrobacterales > Solirubrobacteraceae > Palsa-465. Next base: position 54,781 of record DASZMK010000030.1, on the reverse strand, counting down.
GATCACCAGGAGGCGGTGGTCGCGGTGACGCGCGGCCAGTCCCGGGACCGCGAGTGCCGTGGCCAGGCCGACGATCATCGACAGGCTGAGCAGCAACCCGGCATGGCCGTCGCTCGCGCCATGGCTTCGGAAGATGCTCGGCAACCAGGCGAGCGTTGCGTAGAAGCCGCCGGACTGCAGCGCGAAGAACAGCGTCACCTGCCAGGCGAGCGGATGGCGCAGGAGCGTGCGGGCCGTGTGGCCGGGGGCGGGGCTGTCGGCTCCGGCTGCTCCGCCTCCCCCGGAGTCGGTGCGGGGGTCGACGCGGGGATCGCGCCTGACCAGGGCCGGGAGCCAGCCCACTGCCGCCGCCACAGCCGGGATCGCCCAGATCGCCAGCCCGGGGCGCCACCCGCCGCCGAGGGCGTTGGCCGCGGGGACGGTGACGCCGGCCGCCAGGGCGGCGAAGCCGATCAGCGACGTCGTGTACAGGGCCATCGCGGTGCCGGTCCGGTTGGGGAAGTCGCGCCGGACCACGACCGGCACGAGCACGTTGCCGGTGGCGATCGCCGCGCCGGCGACGGCTGTGCCCAGGAACAGGAAGCCGACGCCGGGGATGAGGCGGAGCAGCATGCCGGCCACCAGCGCCACCATCGCCACCGCAATCGATGTGTGCACGCCGAGCCGCCGGGCCAGCAGTGGCGACAGCGGTGCCAGCAGCCCAAAGCAGAGCACCGGCAGCGTGGTCAGCGCCCCTGCCCACCCGGAGGACAGCCCGGTGTCGGCCTGGATGCGGTTGAGCACGGGGCCGATGCCGGCGGCCGCCGGCCGCAGGTTGATGGCGACGAGCACCACCCCGGCGGCGAGCAGCACCGGGGAGAGCCGTGGCTGGAGTGGCCGTCGATCCTTCATCACCTGAGAAACTAGTCCTCCGCCTGGAGGCGCCCGCTCGGGGCCGTCCCGGCACCGCGGGACGTCAGACGTCCGCGTGCCGCTCCTCCCAGCGCAGCGCCGCCGCCTCGGCGCTCGCCGACGGCCGCGTCCGGGCCTGGGCCGCCCGGGCCGTCAGCCGGGTGAGCGTGTCCAGGGTTCCCGACGCCTGCCACACCTCCACCGCCCGGGCGTCCCGGAAGCGCAGCCAGGCAATTCCTTCCACGTTCGTCGCCTCGCCCGTGCTCGGCGCGCCGTAGAACTCGCGCGCCTGGATGCCGGACAGGCGGTACCGGGCGGCGACGTGATCGTCGGAGCCGATCACCTCCTCCACGATGAGGCGAGCATCGGGAAACGCCTCCCACAGCTGCGAGTAGAACCGTCTCGCGCCGTCGAGACCCGCCAGACCCCGGGGGTAGCCGTGCAGGACGACCTCCGGGTCGTAGAGCTTGAGGTAGCCCTCGCGGTCCTGCGGGTCGTTGAAAGCGGCGACGGCGGCCCGCAGAGCGGCCTCGTTGGTCTCGAACACGTTTCCCCCTCCGGTCGGCGGCGATTTTCCTGTCAGCGGGAATCTAGTGATCGAGCCTGCGGTCGTCACCGGAGGCGGCCTTCCCGGAGGCGGTTGCGGCCCTGTGGTCCGTCACCGGAGGCCGCCTTCCCGGAGGCGGTTGCGGACCCTATGCTTGGCGGGTGTCCGAGTCATCGTCCCCGCTGGGAGAGTTCATCCGCCGTCAGCGCGAGCTGTCGGAGATATCGATGCGCGAGTTCGCCCGGCTGGCGGGAATCTCCAACCCGTACCTCTCGCAGATCGAGCGGGGGCTGCGGGCCCCGTCCGAGCAGGTGCTGCAGGCCATCGCCGACACCCTGAAGGTCTCGGCTGACACGCTGTATGAGCGCGCCGGAGTCTCGGTGGACGGGAACGGCCCCTCGAAGGTCGTGCAGGCGATCCGGGAGGATCCCAAGCTGACCGGCCGCCAGCGGCAGGCGCTGATCGAGGTCTACGAGGCCTGTGTCGGAGCGGGCGCGCGCCCCCGGCGCCCGCCTCCGGGCTCGTGACCGATCGCCACGGGCCCAGGCGTGAAAAAGGCACGGACGCGCGGAGCGCCCGTGCCCATCACATCCCCGAAAGCCGACGCCTAGGCGGAGATGAGCTCACGCGCGGCCGAGACGGTCGCGCTCGTGACGTCGTCGGTCATCTTCGCGTGCGCGTTGAAGAGGCCGGAGACGGCCTCCACCTGCGACTGGGCGGCGAGCTTGCGCTCGAACTGGGTCAGTCCGCCGACGTAGCGCTCGAGGCCGTCGAGATACGCGCCCGTCACCTTGCGGCTCGCGTCGACGAATCGCTCGTTGGCCTCGCGAACGCGCTCGCCCGCGGCCTCAAGGTCCGGATACAAGCCGTTGCCGTTCAGCTTGGTTGATGTGGTTGCCATGTCGCGCTCCTGAAGTCGTTGGGGGTTTGCTTGCGTGCGGTTTGCATGCGCTGTGCCGGGTAATTGCAAATCAGCAAGCATAATTTGATGTATTGTCTGCTTGCAGATTAGCATGAGGGAAGCTAACTAGCAAGCAACGTCCGCTCAAGTTGGTAGCTTGCCCGTCCCCCCAGATGGGGGGTTGCGTTAGACGGAAAGGAACCCGCATGGCCACAGGATGTGCCCCCAGTTTTGAGGAAATAGCGCTGACCGACTCGTTGACCGCTTGGACGGCGGCCCTTGACGGCACCACTGCGTGGTGGAGCCGTGCGATGCAGCGTCGCGCCGGCCCGGCCGACCTGATGCTCGACTGCGCGCGCTGGCTGGGCGAGATCGCCGGCCGCCGGTCGCCGAGCTGGAGCTCTCCGCATGAGATCGTGTTCGAGGCTCCCGTCGCCCGTCTGCGTGACTTCTCCACCACGGGCCCGCGCAGCAAGGTCGTGCCCACGCTCGTGCTCCCGCCGCAGGCGGGCCATGACTCGTGCATCGTCGACTTCTCCCCGGAGCAGAGCCAGATGCGGGCCGTCGTCGACGCCGGCCTGACACGGGCCTTCACCCTCGACTGGATCGGTGCCACCGAGGAGACCAAGGACGCCGCCATCGATGACTACCTGGCCGTCGTCGACCGCGCCATCGAGCACTTGGGTGGGCGGGCCAACCTGATCGGCGACTGCCAGGGGGGCTGGCTGGCCACGATCTACGCCGCCCTGCACCCTGAGCGGGTCAACACCCTGACGATCGCCGGCGCGCCGATCGACTTCCACTGTGGAGAGCCGGTCATCCACGCCGCGCTCCAGGCCTTCGCCCCCAACGGCAATCTCGACTTCTACCGCGCGCTCGTCAAGGCGGGCGGCGGGATGCTGAGCGGAGAGCACATGCTCGCCGGCTTCATCCTGATCAAGCCGGACAACGAGATCGGCCGTCAGCTCCAGCTCCTCGCCAATCTCCACGATTCCGACCACGTCGGCCGCTACCGCGAGTTCGAGGACTGGTTCAAGCACACCCAGGCCATCCCCGGCGACTACTACCTCTGGATCGTCGAGCACCTGTTCCGCGACAACGAGCTGATCGCCGGCAAGCTCGAGGTCGGCGGCGAGCGCGTCAACCTGGGCCGGATCGAATGTCCGCTGAACCTCCTGGCCGGCGGGGCCGACCACATCACCCCGCCTGACCAGGTCTTCGCCCTGGCCGACTACGTCGCCGCCGCCGAGCCGGACATCATGCGCGACACGTCCGCCGGTGGTCACCTCGGCCTGTTCATGGGCCATGAGGCGCTGCGCAACCACTGGCCGCGGCTGCTCTCGGCGGTGCTGGAGCGCTCACGGTAGCTGCCTGACGCCTGTGGCGGTGGCCGCCGATGTGGGCGGTCGCCGCCGTGGGCCCGGGATGGCTGTCCCGGCTCTCGGGGCGGTTGTCCCGGCTCTCGCGGCGGCTGGTTTCGGCTCTCGCGGCGGCTGGTTCCGGCTCTCGCGGCGGCTGGTTCCGGCTCTGGAAGCGCCATTACACCAGTTCCCAGCGTGCGAATTGCGCCAAATCTCCGACCGCCAGGATGATCTGGCACCAGCTGCACGCATAGCCCCGCATCTGCGCCAGATCGTCGGCCGGGGTCATGATTTGGCGCGCTGGGCATGGTCGCGACCGCCCGGACCGACCGCCAGCGCCCCGCCGGCCGCCAGCACCCCGCCAGCCGCCAGCACCCCGCCAGCCGCTGTCTCCTTCGTGGCCGCCGTTTTCCAAAGCCGTACTCCTGGGTCATCGCCCGGCTGCAAGCGAGACATCGCCGGGGTGGAAGCCAGACACCGACGGGCTCAACCGAGACACCGACGGGCTCCCGGGAGGCGATGGGCCCCGGGAAGAGGCCGTTCCGTGGCGCCCGCGACGTTCCCAGCGCCCACCGCAGCCCGTTGCTCCGGGTTCCGGCGTGCGCCAGGTGCCAAATCCCAGGCCCCCAGGATGATCTGGCACCAGCTGCACGCATAGCCCCGCATCTGCGCCAGATCGTCGGCCGGGGTCATGATTTGGCGCGCTGGGCATGGTCCCGACCGCCCGGGAGCGCGCCAGTCGCGCCCGGTCGGCCGCCTGCCGCCGCCTCCGTCGTTGCCCGCCGCAGACCAGCCTCCCGCACCACCGGGTTCCGGCACCGGTGAGGCAGAGCTACATGTCCATGCCCCCGTTGACGCTCCAGATCGCGCCCGTGATGTAGGACGACTGGTCGGCGGCGAGGAAGTGGACGACCCGCGCGATCTCGTCCGGCCGGCCGAGACGGCCGAGGGGGATCTTGGCCCTGATCCCGTCGAGGACCTTCTCCGGGATTTGCTCGAGCATCTCGGTGGCGACGAAGCCCGGAGCCACCGTGTTGACGGTCACGCCAATTCCGTCATCGTCGAGCTTGCCGGCCTTCTGGAGCTGGTAGGCAGCCTCACGGGCGAGCGTCTTGGTCAGGCCGAACAGGCCGGACTTCGACGCGGCGTAGTTGGCCTGGCCGATGTTCCCCATCTCGCCGACGATGGAGGAGATGTTGATGATCCGTCCGGATCCCCGCTCGATCATGTGCGGCAGCACCGCCTGGCTCATGAAGAACGCGCCGGAGAGGTTGACGGCCAGAACCTTGTACCAGTCCTCGTCGGTCATCTTCAGCACGGTCTTGTCGATCGTGATCCCGGCGTTGTTGACGAGGATGTCCAGGTGGCCGTGGCGCTCGATCACCTCGTTGACCGTCCTCCGGCAGTCCTCGGCCGAGCCGACGTTGCCCTGGTGGACGGAGGCGTTCAGCCCGTCCTTGCCGAGCTTGTCGACGAACGCCTGGGCCCCCTCCTGATCCCGGCTGTAGCCTGACGCAACCTCCGCGCCCTGCTCGGCCAGGCTGCGGCTGATGGCGGCGCCGATCCCGCGGGTGCCACCGGTGACGAAGGCGACCCGGCCGTGCAGCCGGGGCCGGTGGACCATCGTCTCACGGGGGCTGGTGCTTGTGGTGGCCATGTCCTCTCTCTCCTTTGCCTCAGCGACCCGAGCGCTCGCCGAGCCAATCGGCGAGCTCAGGCCAGATTTCGTGCTTGGCCCGCGATCCGGCCATCAGGCCGATATGGCCTCCGGGTCGATCCAGGTGCGTCACGTCCTCGGTGGCGACGAGATCGAGCAGGGGGATGGTCCCGTCCGGAGGCGCGATGTGATCAGCGCCCGCGGTGACGACGAGCATGTTCTGCTCGATCGTGGTCAGATCGACCCGCCGGTTGCGCAGCCGCAGCCGACCGTCCACGAGCCGGTTCTCCTTGTACATCCAGGTGATCCACTCGCGGTACGCGCGGGCCGGGAAGGGCGGATTATCGGCCACCCATTTGGCCATCGCCTGGTAGCTGTCGCGCGGATCACGCCCCTCCAGGATCCCCTGAAACAGACGGCGGTAGGTGGTGACGTAGTTGGTCACCGGCTTCATCAGCTTGTTGGCCCAGTCGATCCCGCCTCCGGGGATCGCCGGATAGCTGTCGGCGATCAGGTCGACGTCGAAATCGTCGCCACCGACCCACCGGGCATACAGCGAGCCGCTCGGGTCGATGGGCGTCGTCAGGAGCATCGCGTTTCGGACCGCGCCGACCGGGTTCAGGGCGCAGTACATCGCGCACAGCGTCCCGCCGATGCACCAGCCCAGCAGCGTCAGCTCATCCTCACCGGCGCAGCGCAGCGTCTCGCGCACCGCCGAGTCCACCTCGTCGCAGACGAACTCGGCCAGCCCCATGTCGGTGTCCTCCTCGTCCGGGACGCCCCAGTCGACGAGGAACACGTCGTAGCCCTCTCCGAGCAGGAACTCGACGAACGAGTTGCCCGGGCGCAGGTCGAAGATCTCCGGCCGGTTGATGAGAGCGAACACCAGCAGCACCGGCACCGGATGCGTGCGGCGACTGGAGCGATAGCGGTAGAGCGTCGACTTGCGGTGCGTCCACACCACGTTGCGGGGCGTGCGGCCGATCGCCGCATCCGGCGTGGTCAGGATCACGTTGGCGAACTCGATCCCGGCGCGCGGCAGTCGGCTCAACGTGTCCAGCGCGCTCATGACGAACTCCGGCCCTCCTTGCCCTGGGCGTTGCCGCTCTTGCCGGCTCGACCGGACGGGCCGCGGCGTCTGGCGCGAGCCGCCCCGGTCGGGGCCCCGTTGCTCGCCCCGGACTGGGCCGCGGCGCCGCTCCGGCGCGGGGCGACCGCCTGCCCGTCCTGCTCGTCCTGCTCGTCCTGCTCGCGCAGCTCGTCTCGCACCTGCTCGAGCTCCTGGAGGACGCGCTCGAGCTTGTCCTCGGTGCGGCCCAGCTGACGGGCCAGCCGCACGACGTCGCGACGGCCCGCAACGCGCAGGTTGCGGAGCACCAGGTCCATCGCGTCGTAGCCGAGCTTGGTCATTGCGGCGGCGTTCTCGGCCAGTTGGCCGAGCAGCGAGGCGAACCCGTGGGAGCCGACGAGACGTTCGGCGGCCTGGGCCGCTTCTGACTCGGCTTCCTCATACAGACGGGAGGCCTGCTCAGACGGCGTCGCCGACTCGCGATCGCGCTCGTCGGCCATCAGGCGATCGCGTCTCCGCGGACCCCGTCTGCGGACGTCCGATCCTCTCCGGACGAGACACCGTCCGGTGGCAGCACTGCGGGATGTGACCCGACCCTCTCCACGTGGACCTACCGACCAATGTACCCGCCCGCCGTCCGGGTCAGCGAATTTTTCCGCCGGTCGATTCCGGACGCTACGGAGCGACGTTGACGGCGGCAGAGCGGGCCTGGGCGGTGACCATCAGGGGCGGGGGATAGGAGACGGTCTCCTGGCAGGCGAGCCGGGAGCCGGTATCGGTGGCAGTGGGGGTATGAACGCGCGAGGAGGGCCCGGGCAGCACCACACCGTCACGCAGCCACCGGTAGCCGTCGAACGCGAACCGCCGGTCCGACGGCCGTCGGCCCATCCATGATGTCCAGCGTGCCGGGGCGCACGTCGCGGGCGCGCCGGCGCGCGGCGTCCCGGTTATCCCCGGCGGCGTCCGTCGCGCCGCCCCCGCGCCGGTGCTCACCGCGCCGAGCGCCGCCACGGCGCCCTCGTCGCTGAACCACATCCGCCCGTCGGCGGCGGCCGCGATGAATCCCGGCTGGCTGCCGCTGAGCAGCCCGGAGCGGAATTCGCGAACGGCTCCGCTTCGCGTGACCCGGCCGACGGCCGTCGCAGCCCCCTCGTCGGTGAACCACATGTTGCCGTCAGGGCCGGGGGCGATGGCCACCGGCGAGCTGTCGGCCGGCAGGCCGCGTGTGCTCTCGCCGAGACGTCCGGCGGGGGCGGCCCGGCCGATGGCACCGGAGGAGTCGGCAAACCACACCACGCCCCCCGGCCCGGCGGCGATGCCCAGCGGCTGAGCGCCGGGCTGCAAGCCGGCGGTGAACTCGGTGATGCGTCCGCCGGCCGCGACTCGGCCGACGGCGCACCGGCCGCCGTTGATGCAGCCGCGGTCGGTGAACCACACCGAGCCGGCGGGCCCGGCGGTGATGCCAAACGGAACGCTCGTCCGTGGCAGGCCCCGGCGGACCTCCGTGATCTTGCCCTGCGGGGTGATCCGGCCGATCGCAGGCCGCGCCCCCTGCTGGGTGAACCACATGTCGCCGCCCGGCCCCGCCGTGATCTCAAACGGCTCGCCGCGCCCGAGACCGCGCCTGTACTCGGTGATCCTGCCCTGCGGAGTGATCCGGCCAACGGCGGGCCGGGCGCCCTGGTCGGTGAACCACAGGTCGCCTCCGGGGCCGGCGCCGGTGGCGAGCGGGACGCTGCCCGCCGCCAGGCCGCGCTGGAAGTCCGAGATGCGGCCTCCCGGCGTCAGCCGCGCAATCAGGCACCGGCCACGTCCCATGCACCCGGAGTCCGTGAACCACAGGGCACCGTCAGGTCCGGCCGTCAATCCGAACAGGTACACGTCCGTGTTCGTCCCGGCCTGGATCTCCCTGATCGTGCCGACCGAGCGTCCCTGCGCCGACGCCCCGAGGGGCGGCAAAATCGCCGCGGCCGCGACCGCCGCCGCGATCAGCCGGTGCGCCAGTCCTCGCCCACGGACGGTTCGCGCCATGCTCCTCTTCTACCACCGGGGAACCCCCTTTGGGACCGTTCCGGCCGGTTCCGGCAGAAATCACGGCCCGGCGTTGCGCCCAGGCTCAGGGCGTCGCCCAGCGGCCGCAGTGGGGCGTCTACAGCGACGTGGCGCCGGCGACGAGGCTGCCCGCGCCCGCGGCCAGGATGATGGCGAGCAGCACGTGGTCATAGCGGGCGACGGCGAGCCGTGTGAACAGGCGACTGCCCACGGCGTGTCCGACGAGCACCCCGCCGGCCGCGGCGCCGATGATCGCTGCCGGGAGCCGCGCGTGGCTCACGACGGGCACGATCGTCAGTGTCGCGATCACGCCGGTGCCGAGGAAGGCGGTGCTCAGCGAATCGCGCACCTGCGCCGGCGACAGGCCGCGGCCCGCCAGCCACAGCGCCAGCGGCGGCCCGTTGATGCCGGTCGAGGTGGAGAGGGCCCCGACGACGTATCCGAGGGCGAGTCGCGATCTGGCCCCTCGCCGGCGTGAGCGCCCCGGGCGGCGGGTTCGCAGGAGGGCGGCGGCGATCACGGTCATTCCGACGAACACCTGCAGAGCCGGCCGGGGCAGGGCGGCCAGCAGGACCACGCCGCAGGCGGCGCCGGGGATGGCGGCGGCCAGGATCGGAAGCACCTCGTCCCACGCGGGGGTGGGGCGCCGGGGCTCGGCGAAGAGCACGAGCAGGTTGAGCAGGATTCCCAGAACGGTGGCCGTGACGATCGCGCTGGCGGGGGACATCTCCAGAAAGAGCACCGGGGTGACGATCAGAGCAAACCCCAGCCCGGCGGTGGCCTGAACGGTGGCGGCAAGGAGCGCGGTCGTGGTCACCAGCACGATCGTGATGGCCATACGACTTGCGAGCCTAGTGGCACGGAGTCCTTCATGATTTTGAGATAGCCCCTGACCTTGGCGGCTCGCTCACGTCGACGAGCAGAGGTTCCTCGCCGGATTCCAAATGAAGGGGTGACTGAATGAGTCGGATCACAGTAGGGCGCACCCATGTGCTGCCGGCAGCGCTCGTCGTCGCGCTCGCCCTTGTGGCCGCGCCGCTGGCGTTGGCGGCGCGGACGCGGCCATCGAGGTTGACGGCCCAGATGCGGCCACTGGCGGTGAGCATTCCGCGCAGCGCGGTGACGACGCGTCAGACGTCGTCGACGGCCTGTGTCCTGCCGGACGGCAGCGACGTCTCCTGGTATCACTGCTACACCCCGCAGCAGATCCGCAGCGCTTACGGCGTCGATGGAGTCAACCCGCTCGGCCGTGTCGCCAACGATGGTCAGGGTCAGACCATCGTTCTCGTCGACTCCTACGGGAGTCCGACGGCGGGACACGACCTGCAGCACTTCCACGACACGTTCTTCCCCAACCTGCCGAACCCGGATTTTCAGCAGGTCTTTCCTCAGGGCAACCCCCAGTACAACAACAACTGCACGGGCAGCAAGGGTCTGTCCGGTCCGTGTGCGGCGGCGAATTGGTCTGGCGAGGCGACGCTGGACATCGAGTGGGCGTACTCGATCGCGCCACGAGCGCACCTGGTGCTGCTGGCGGTGCCGCCGGCGGAGACCGAGGGGGTGCAGGGCTTCCCCAACCTGTTCAAGGCGATCTCCGGCGAGATCAGCGCCACGCCGGCGGGGACGCTGTTCTCGATGTCTTTCGCCATCACCGAGCAGACCTTCGGCGGGGCCGCGGCCTCCCAGACGGCCAAGTTCGATCAGGTCTTCAAGCAGGGGCTGGCCAAGCACGACAACTTCTTCGGCGCGGCCGGAGACAACGGGACGGTGGGGACGAGTAAGCAGCAGAAGGATTCCGGCACGTACTCGAATCCCACCGTCGAATGGCCGGCGAGCTCACCGTACGTCGTCTCGGTCGGTGGGACCCAGCTGCAGGACGGCTGGACGTGGAACCCGACGAGTGACACGGCGTTTGACTCGAGCGGTAGCTTCGTGCCGGCGTACTGGAAGTGGACTCCGGGCGGGAACAGCCAGGCGGTGTGGAACGAGTCATGGGGGCCGATCGGCACCGGTGGCGGCGCCAGCACCATCTACCCTCGTCCGAGCTGGCAGCAGTACGTAGATCCGAGCTACGGAAACGCTCGCCTGGTACCGGACACCTCGTGGAATGCCGCGGTCAACGGCGGGGTCGACGTCTACATCACCGCCTACCCGCAGTACAACTGCGGCAACACGACGGGGTGCTGGACCGTCTACGGGGGTACATCGGCGGCCACGCCGCAGACGGCGGCTCTCGTCTCGCTCGCCAACGCAGCGCGGGCGGCGGCGGGCAAGCCGCCGGTCGGATTCCTCGATCCCCTCCTCTACAGCGGGATCGGCGCCGGCGACTACAGCGACATCGTGCCCCAGCACTACGGGAATGCGCCGGCGACGTTCGCGGGCAGCGACGCCGGAGTCGCCGGGCCCGTCGAGAAGTCGGTCGGCGATCTCAAGGACAACCAGATGTGGGATGTCTCGGTGCCCGGCTATCCCACGACCAGCGGCTACGACGCGACGACGGGCTGGGGGACGCCACGGGCCCCAGCGTTCGTGGCCGCTGTGACCGCGAGTCCCTGAGCCCTCGCGGGTGGCCCGGACGGATCCGGGCCACCCAAGATTTCGGTGGGGACCGATCCGGCCACCCAAGATTTCGGTGCGCCGCGGTTTCGCCAGCGGCGACCGGGGCAATCTCTTCGGCATCCGGATGCGTAGGTCCTGACCTGGATGCAGGCTGCGCGTAGTGGAGAGGGATGCGTGATGGACACCAGAGCACTTTCCACATGGGAGGTGCGCCGGCCGCGGCTGCCGCTTCCCCTGTCCCGACTTGGCGACGAGGCTCTCGCTCGCCTGGTGGAGCGTGGCGAGGAGCGTGTGTTCGCGGCCCTGTTCGATCGCTATCACCAGACGCTGTACCGGTACTCCCGGTCGATCGTGAGGAGCGATGCCGATGCGGAGGACGTGGTTCAGGCGGTCTTCGCATCGGCGTTCGTGGCGCTGCGCGACCGCCGGCGGGATGCGCCGTTGAAGCCCTGGCTGTTCCGCATCGCCCACAACGAGTCGATCTCCGTCCTCAGGAGGCGGCGTCCAGACGCGGAGCTCACGGACGGCATCGTCGCGGACACCCTGCCGGTGGAGGACACCGCGCTGCAGCGGGAGCGCCTCGCCCGGCTGGTAGACGATGTGCTTCAGTTGCCCGAGCGCCAGCGGGCCGCGCTCGTCATGCGCGAGCTCAACGGCCTGTCGCACGAAGAGATCGCAGTCGCGCTCGAATGTTCCGCGGGAGCGGCGAAGCAGACGATCTTCGAGGCGCGGCGGGCGCTGGCGGAGCTCGAGGAGGGACGGGTGATGTCCTGCGATGAGATCTGCCGGAAGATCTCCGACGGCGACCGGCGGGCGCTCCGCGGGCGGAAGGTCCGCGCGCACCTCGCCGCCTGCGCGCCCTGTGCTGCGTTTGCCGATGCCATCCCGGCCCGGACCGCCGATCTGCGGGCGCTGGCTCCCGCCCTGCCCTCCGGCGGCGCCGCCATGTTGCTGGCCCGGACCCTGCGCGGGGCCGCCGGAAGCGGCGACACCGGACGCCTCACCGCCGCGGCCGCCGGCAAGGCGGCGGCCGGCGTTACGAGCGCAAAGCTGACGGCCGGCGCCGTCCTCTTTGCTACCGCGACGGTCGGACTCGCTCATCTCGGCGCCCAGCATCCATCAGCGCCGCGCCGTGTCGTGACAGCGACTGCGGTGACGTCTGCGGCGACGAGGACTTCCCCGGGCGCCCATTCGGCGGTGGGGCCGGCGACGCCTCCGGCTCCTGTCCCGGATGCTCGACCGCTGCGCACGTTCCCGCCGCGCGAGCTGCGCGCTCATCAGGGCCGCGCGACCGCCACGATGGTGGCAAAAGGCGCAGGCGCGTCCGGTGGCGCCGCAATCTCGGCGTCGCGCGTGCCGGCTGCCCGCCGGGCCGCCAATGCGACCTCGGGCGGCAGCGCGGGTGCCGGGCGCGGGCTGGCAGTGGGCCGGGCGGGGGCCGTGCCGCCGGGCGTGGGACTGCACCGCGCCGCCGCTGGTTCGACGGCCAAGGGAACGGCGGCCGGTGGTGTCCGGTCGCCGGCACAAGACCGCTCGCACAGGTCCGCCTCCGGGTCGGCCCCGGCCGCCTCTGCGTCGGCCCGCGCCGCCTCTGGATCGGCCCGCGCCGCCTCTGATTCGGCCCGCGCCGCCTCCACCTCGCCATACGCGGCACAGGGCGCGCAGGCGGGCGGCGGTTCTGCGGGTGGGCAGGCCGGCGCCGGAAATCCTCACGTTGGCACCTGACCTTCCGGGCGTGGCTGCGTAGTCAGGGTGGAGACCGAGGGAGGGGCCGGCTCACGCCGTCGTTGATCTCAACATCAAGAGGAGTCATCGTGAAGCTACACATCAAGATCGGCGCCGTCGCGACCACGGTTGCACTCGCGGTTGCGCCCGCGGCCGCTCTGGCGCACGGGGGGCCGGGCGCAAACCACGGAAAGTCGCAATCCGCACCCGGCCATACCAAGTCCAGCGAATCGTCGCAGCCGGGCCCGGGAGCGAGCTCATCGGTCAAGACGAAGGCCTACGGCCGCTACTGCCAGGGCGAGAGCAAGCAGCACATCGCCGGGCAGCCCGGGACGCCGTTCTCCGACTGCGTCAACGACATGGCCCAGCTGTCGAAGAGCGCGAAGGAAAACCCGCACCGGGCATGCGCCAACGAGAGCAAGCAGCACGTCGCCGGCCAGTCCGGCACGCCATACAGCCAGTGCGTGTCGGCCGCCGCAAAGCTGCGCCACGACGCCAAGAAGAGCACCGGCTCCGGGACGACCGGCTCCTGACGAGCCTGGCATCCACCGGAGGTCGGCGGGGGGCCCCTCTGCCTGGAGGGGGGCCCCTCAGCCTGGAGAGGGCGCGGTGTCAGGGCTTGCAGGCAACCGGACCGCTGGGGCTCGGCGCCATGCCCGGCTCCTGAGGCGGTGGCGCCGGGTTGACGGTGACCGGGTACGGAGCGACAACGGTCTGCTCGAGATCCTTGAGCGTCGTCGTCGAATCCGTGGCCAGGCTCAGCGGAGCGCTGCTGGCGCACGAGCTCATCGTGACCCGGTTGTCGATCATCGACGGCTGGGGTAGCGACGGCACCGACGGGTTGACCTTCGCGAAGTTGAACGCGGCGGTCAGGTCGCCGGTCACCGAGCGGCGCCAGCTGGAGAGGTTGGGCACCTCCGCGCCGAAGCGGGCCTCCAGGAAACGCAGGGTCGAGGTGTGGTCGAACGTGTTGTGGCAGACGAAGCCCCCGCGGCTGAACGGCGAGACGACGAGCATCGGCACGCGGAAGCCGAGCCCGATCGGCCCGCGGATGCCCGCCGCGTCGGACGGCAACGTGCCGACGGTCAGGTACTCCGCGGCAGTCGTCGCCGGCGGTGTGGGGGGTGGCACGTGGTCAAAGAAGCCGCCGTTCTCGTCATAGGTGATGAAGAGCGCGGTCTTGGCCCACACGGCCGGGTTGGACACGAGTGTGTTGAGGACCTGGGCGGCCACGGACTCGCCGAAGATCTCCGGCGCCGGTGGATGCTCGCTGGAGATCAGCGGCGCCAGCACCCAGGACACCTGCGGCAGCGTGCCGGCGGCGACATCGGCCTGGAAGCCGGCGGGGTACTGGGGTGTCATGGCGTTGGCGTTGAGCACGGGATCGGACCAGTACTGCTTGAAGTACGGCAGCACGTTGTCGCCGTAATCACCGTCGGCGCTGCCGTACACCTTCCAGCTGATCCCGCGCGCCAGCAATTGCTCCGGCATCGTCGTCCATGACAGCGTCTGGTAACGGTCGATCCGGGTGCTGCTGGTCGACAGGATGGGTCCGCCGTGCGTCCCGGCGGGATCCAGCGACGCGGACATGGCGTACAGCCGGTTCGGATCGGTCGGGCCGATGACCGAGCAGAAATAGCCGTCGCACAGCGTGAACGCGTCGGCCAGCGCGTAGTAGAACTGCAGGTCCGACCGGTTGTAGTAGCCCATCGTCAGCGGCCCGTTGGCCGGGCCGTCGGCGGCCAGGTGACCGGTGACGAAGCCGTCGAGCTTGCCCCCGTCCCAGTAGGAATGCTGGGGGCCCCAGCTGTGGTTGATGTCGTTCGTGCACTCGCCGTTCTCGTACGAGTTCAGATGGAACGGGTACAGGTGGTTGCCGTCATAGCCGCCGGGATAGCCCGGTTGCGCGAACACGCTGAGACCGCTGCCGTCCGTCAGCCTGAGCGCGTCCGGATCGGCGAAGCCCCTCACCCCCCGGTAGGACCCGAAGTAATGGTCAAAGGACCGGTTCTCCTGGATCAGGATCACCACGTGCTCGATGTCGGTCAGCTTGCCGCACGACGGGGAGCCGGCGACCGCGCGGTTGATCAGCGCCTCCCAGCCGAGGGCGAAGGTACCGGCGGCGGCACCGGTCTTGATCAATTGACGACGCGTGACCTCGTGACTCATCGACCTCTCCATGTCTCGTCCGGCCGCGGCCAGTTCCGCGCGCCACCCATCCCGGATACCCGCGATGCGCCGATCCTGCGCTCGCAGACACAAGACGGTGACAACCGTGCGGGAGTCAGGCAGTGGCCGGCGATCGGCGACGCCGGCACGGCAGAGGGACGCCCGCGGCCCCGCCGCCCGCGGCCCCGCCGGCCGCAGCCTCGAGGTCGAGCAGTGCCCGCTTGCGGTCAAGGCCGCCGGCGTAGCCGGTGAGGGCGCCGTTCGCACCCACCGCGCGGTGGCAGGGAACGATGATCGGAACCGGCGTGCGGCCGACGGCGGCACCGAGGGCGCGGGCCCGGCCGGTGCGTCCCATGGCGTGGGCGAGCGCGCCGTAGCTGCGGGTCGTGCCGTACGGGATCGCCGACAGGTGTGTCCACACCTGCTGCTGAAATGGCGTGCCGTCGAGATCGAGCGTGAGCTCGAAGCGCCGTCGCCGCCCGGCGAAATACTCGGCGAGCTGCCGGGCGGCCGGCGCAAGCAACGCGTCATCGCGCGCGCGGTCATCCAGTGGCCCGCGTCGCTCCGGGAAGTGCAGGGCGTGCAATCCGGACTGTCCGCCGACCAGCGTCAGCGGCCCCAGGGGGCTCTCGTAGATGGTCCAGAACCGGCTCTGTGAAATGGTGTCGTTCATAACCGGTTCAACGGCCGGGCGGTGTCGATCGTGAGGTCGCCCGGCCCGAGGAGGATGACCGATCTCGCACCCGCGGGCATCAGCGGCTGACTCCGGATCCCCCTGAGCCACCCGACCGATGAGGGCCGCCGCACCCCCGGGTCATCGACGCGGTGGTGCGCCGGGGCGCCTACCATTTCAGGGACCCTGCTGAAGGCGTTGAGGCAATGAGCACGACCTGGATCTTCGAGCCCGGTCACACCGAGGCCCAGTTCCGCGCACGGCACATGATGGTCACGTGGGTTCGCGGCCTGTTCAAGGACATCCACGGTCAGCTCGACCTGGACCTCGACGGCTGCCTCGACACGACGTTCGAGGGCGAGATCGACGCGGCCGGTCTGTGGACCGGCGAACCCAGCCGCGCCGCAGGATCAACCGGCACGACTTCGGCGTCTCCTGGCAGGACGAGCGTCCCGCCGGCGGCGTGGTGGTCAGCAGCGAGATCGAACTCGTCCTCGACGTCGAGGCGATCCTCCTTGAGGACCTCGAGCGCGCCGGTGCGATCCGGGACTACCGAGGCTGACCCTCATCGGATTGTGACGCTCACGCGACAGTCACGCCTCAGCCGCCCCGCCGCCCGAATTCGCCGCGACACCGGAGGCGGATCTACGGCTCCGGCGCGCCGCTATCTCCTTGAAGCGGGATCTCGATCAGCAGCGTTGTCCCGCCTCCGGCGGGGCTGGTCAGGTGCAGCGTGCCGCCGAGGGCCTGGATGCGATCGCTGAGGCCGATGAGCCCGGACCCGTGGCCGGCATCGGCTCCGCCGATTCCGTCGTCGCGGATGGCCAGCCGGATGATCGTCTCGTCGACACGCATGTCGATGTCCACGGCGGAGGCGTGGGCGTGCTTCACCGAATTGGACAACGCCTCCGAGACGACGTAGTAGACGGCGACCTCAACGTGCTCCGGCATGCGTCGCGTCCTGCGGAGATCCAGCGTGACCGGCACAGGAGAGCGTCGCGCCAGTGCCCTCAGCGCCCGCTCCAGTCCGCCCTTGGAGAGCATCGCCGGATGGATCTCGCTGGCGATCTCCCGCAGCTCGCCGAGCACCCGGCCCAGCGCCCGCTCTGCTGTGGCCAGCTGCGCCATGAGCTCGCCGACCTCGGGCCGCTCGGTGGCCTGGGCTGCCCGCAGTTCGAGCATCAGCGACACCAGTTGCTGCTGGGTCTCGTCGTGCAGATCACGCTGGATCCGTCTCCGCGTCTCATCCGCGGCGGCGACGATCCGCGCTCGCGACGCGGTCAGCTCGGCGCGGCTCTCGGCGTTGGCGATCCCCATCGCCACGAGCTCCGTGAAGCGGGACAGACGCGACTCGGTGTCCGTCGGCAGCGGCCCCTCCAGGCTCGTGCCCGCACCGATCATGCCCCACAGATGGCCCTCGACCAGGATCGGCGTTCCCACCCGCGACTTCACGTGCCGTTGCTGAGCGGCGACGGCGAGCGGTCCGGAGGCAGCGGCGTCACCGTCCAACCGGGCAGGACGCCCGGTCTCGAACACCAGCGTGCCGACGTTCTTTCCCCCCAGGATCCAGTGGCTGCCGACGGGTTGGAACGGGTTGTCCGTCCGGCTCCACGACGAGACGATGGTGAGGGTGCTGTCGTGCTCATAACGGCCCAGGCCGGCGAACTCCACCGGGAGCAGCCGCCCCACCTCCTCGGTCACGACCGCGAACACCTCCTCCGGCGTCGCCCCGCGCGCCACCTGTGTCGCCACTCTCCGCAGCGCAGCCTGCTCGTCCGCCAGCCGCGCGAGACCGGCACGGCTCTCGGCGTTCGCCACCGCCGTCGCCAGCAGCTCTGTGAATGAGACGAGCCGCGGCTCCGTGTCCTGCGGGAGCAGCGGCGCCGTCAGAGTCGATCCGACGCACATCACGCCCCACAGCCGGCCCTCCACGACGATCGGCGTCCCGACCGTCGAGTGGAAGCCGCTCTCACGACCGACGACACCCAGGGGACCGGACGCGTACTCGAAATGATCGACGCGGGCCGGACGGGCGGTCTCGAGCACGATCGTCACGAGGTTCTTTCCGTCGAGGCTCCACCGGCTACCCACCGGAAAGCGGGTCAACGGCGCCCCCCAGGCGGCGATGGCGGCGACGGTGTTGTCGCTCTCGTATCGGCCCAGGATCGCGAACTCCACCGGGAGGAGCCGGGCGACCTCCTCGGTGACTGCGGCGAACACGTTTTCCGGCGCCGCTCCCGCGGCCACCAGCGTTGCGACCCGACGCAGCGCCGCCTGCTCTTCGGCCAACACACGCAGTCCCTCATCGCGCACGTGCGCCTCCGTGGCCCCGTTCACCTTCCTGGGCGCTCACCCCGCACGCGGTATCCGAGACACGCATGCATTGTTGTCACCTTACCCCCCGGCACCTGTCGCGAGCGCCTGTAGAGAGGGCGCGGCACGGCGGGCGCGTGCCGGTCGCACCGCGCCGTGGTGTGCAATATGAGGACATTGCGCGCCTAATCAGGCGTTCACAACGGCCGGGCTACAGTCATAGCGATGAGCCAGGTGGCGGACGAGGAACGTCTCGGCGACTGGCGGGGGTGGCCGATCGAGACGCGCGGTCTGACGAAGCGCTACCGTGGCGTGCCCGTCGTGGACGGCGTGGACCTGGCGGTCGGCCCGGGCGAGATCTACGGCTTCCTGGGCCCGAACGGGGCCGGCAAGACAACGACCATGCGGATGCTGCTGGGTCTGGTGCGCCGGGACGCCGGGGCGGTTCGCCTGTTTGGGCGAGACCCGGCGGACGATGCGCTCGCGGCACCTGCAGGACGTCTCCGGGATCATCGAGGAGCCGCGGCTGTACCCGTATCTGAGCGGACGGGCGAATCTCCAACTCCTGTCTGACCTCGACATGGGTCGCTCGAGCCGGCGACGCGTCGAGGAGGTTCTGGAGACCGTCGAGCTCCGCGACCGGGCCAGGGATCGTGTGAGCGAGTATTCCCAGGGCATGCGTCAGCGGCTGGGAATCGCGTCATGCCTCGTGCGCAACCCCAAGCTGATGATGCTCGACGAGCCCGCCAATGGCGTCGACCCCGCCGGGATGCGATTTCTGCGCCGCCTTCTCCTGCGCCTGCGCGACGAGGGGGTCACCGTGTTTCTCTCCAGCCATCTGCTCGCCGAGGTGCAGGAGGTGTGCACTCGGGTCGCCATCGTCGCGGCCGGACAGATCGCATACGAGGGCCCGCTCGATGAGCTGCTGGCCAGGGCCGGCCGGCGGTATCGGCTGCAGACCGCGGATCTGCCGGTGACGGTTGAGATCTGCCGATCGGTGCGAGGGCTGTCCGGCGTTGAAGTCGACTCCGGCCGGATCGGCTTTGCCATCGACGCAGAGGCGGCGTTGCTCGAGCTCGCCGGCGCGCTGACGGAGGCCGAGATCGCCATTCAGTCGATGACTCCGGAGCAGGTGACGCTGGAGCGCGTCTTCTCTGAGCTGACCGAGGCGCCGATGAGCGCCCCGGAGGTGACCGTCTGATGGCGGCCACGCTCGTCGCCTATCGATGGGAGCTGCGCAAGCTGGCGGCTCAGAACCGCACGTACCTCGGCATTGCGATCGCCGCTGTGGGCCCGATCGTGTATCTGCTGCTGGCGATCGCCCAGGGCTACCCCCACGCTCCGCTCGCGGACAACTTCGGCCGTACCGGTGTCGCCTTCTCGCTGGTCGTCTTCAAACTGATCGTCGTCGTCGGGCCCGCCATCATCGCGTCGCTCGTCGCCGGCGACATCGCCGCCGCCGAGGACCTTGGGGGCACGCTCAAGACGATCCTCCTTCGCTCGGTTCGGCGCGGCCAGCTGCTCGCTGCCAAGACCCTGGCCCTCTACACCTATCTGGCCACGGCCATGGCCGTCTTCTTCGTCGTGGCGACGGTGGGCGGCGTCATCGCCTGGGGCTTCAACCCGGTGATCAACATCTCCGGACATTCCCTCTCGGCGTTGCCCGCGCTCCTCCTGGGCGTGGTCTCCGTCGCCGTGTACCTGCTGCCTGTGTTCGCGCTGGCCAGCTTTGGCCTGTTCCTCTCGGTGGCCACGCGCCAGAGCGTGGCGGCGATCGGCGGCACCCTGCTGTACGCCATGTGTCTGCAGGGCCTGGCGGCCATCTCCGCGATCAAGGCCGCACATTCATATCTGCTCACCAACCAGCCGACGGCCTGGCACGACCTGTTCCAAACTCCGGTGGCGGCCGGCGCGATCATCCGCGCGGTGTGGGTCTCGGCCGCGTTTGCGCTCCCGCCTCTGATCGGCGCCTGGGTGATCTTCACCCGGCGCGACGTCACGACCTAGCTCCAGCCGCACGGTGGCTGCGGGGCCGTCCCTTCCCCAACCACCGCTCCGGTCGTATGGTCCTGGGGATGGCTGAGCTCGCGTTGACGCGTGCCTCCTCGGCGCCCGCGGCGGCGCGCGACTGGCTGACCTCGTCGTTCGAGGGCCGTCTGGAGCGGCCGGAGCTCGATCAGGCCAAGCTCCTGGTGTCGGAATTGGTCAGTAACTCGGTGAGGCACGGGCTAGGTGACATCACGGTCCGAGCCGAGTTGGACGAGGAGCGTCTGCTGGTGGAGGTGATGGACGAGGGCTCAGGCGTCGAGCGTGAGATCCGGAAGCGCGACTTCGACGCCGTCGGCGGCTGGGGGTTGACGATCGTCGACGCCGTGGCGAGCCGGTGGGGCATCCACGAGGGCACGACCCACGTCTGGTTCGAGGTCGAACGACCGGGTCCGCGCCTGGGACCGGAGGGCAAGCCGTCATCCTGAGTGACTCCCGTCCGGGGTCGTCCCCGGCCGGGTGGCGCCGGCAATATATCCGTCGACGGCGGGGCATCAATGTCACGGGCCGGCCGGGTGGCGGCCGAGAAACTCTCTGTCTGCCATGCCCCTGTGACCGTGCGCTCGGTGCCCTCTGCCGCTCCGCCGGACCGTTGCCGTGAAGGAGTCGATATGCCCGATCTTGCCGCGTCATTCCCCCCGTCACCGTGCCCGCCCGGAGCCCTGCGCATCGCTCATCGCGAGGTGCAGAACGGATGGTGCGTGGTCAGCGTTGAGGGCGAGGTCGATCTCGCGTCGGCGCCGGAGCTGAAGTCGGCGCTGGTCGAGCTGGTCGTCGGTGGCCACCGGCGCTTCGTGCTCGATCTGTCCCGGTTGGGGCACCTGGATTCGACCGGCCTCGGCGTACTGGCCGCCTTTCGCCAGCGACTGGGTGCCGACGGGACCCTCAAGCTGGCCGGCATGCCGCCGAATCTGCTCAGCGTCCTGAGGCTGTCCGGACTGGACCGCACGTTCGAGATCTGCTCGGACGTCAATGCCGAATTCAGCGGTCGTTCCGGGACGCTGCGCTGATCCGATCCATGCCGGGCCCGGCAGCCCGGCACGTCGCGGACGCTTGTCCGGTCACCTACAGGCCGAGGCGTCGCGCCGACGGCGGCTGTTATCGTGCCTTGCCGGTCAACCGCGATACCGCAGACACGCGGCTGACCACACCTCTCGCAGTTTCTCAATCGTCAGGGAACCTATGCCCCCGGCTTCCCTGGCCGGTCCGGGCGGCCAGATGGATCTGGTCGCCCGGACCACGCTATGCACCGGCGCTGCGGGGCGGGGTCATGCTCGCCGAGGCCATCAGCGGGTCGCGCGCTTGGCACGGCCTCTCGTTGAACGGGCGCGTCCTCGCAGCCGAGCCGCCCTCCCCTTGGCCTTGCGCGACTTGCGGCCGGTCAAGGTCCCGATCATCTCCATGACCCGGCCGCCGAGGCGGTCGAGCGCCCCATCGGCCCTGTCGCGGCGTGAGCTCTTCGCCATGACCCCTACCTCCTTTGGTTTGCCTATGACTCGACTGCCCCCGGATCGATGCGCAGAAACACGCTCGATGCGCTGATCCGAACGACTCGGGAAGGTTCCGTCCGTTTCTCGGTCTTGGTGTACAGCGGCTCTTACGCGAGCCGCGTGTAACCCCCATCAGGAGGTGATCGATGAAGCGCTATGCAGTCCTGGCAACGGCCGTCGCCGTCCTGGCCACGGCGGCAGTGTCACTCGCCGGCCCCACCGGCCATGGAGCCCGGACCACCACCGTCCGTCTGCGGGCAACCAGCCTGGGGTCGATCCTGGCCACCGCGGGTGGACGAACCATCTATGTCTTCGGACGGGACGGGCGCAACCGGGACCGCTGCGCCGCGATCAACGGCTGCCTCTCGGTGTGGCCGATGGTCACGAGCTCCGGACGTCCGCTCGCCGGCCCCGGCGCGTCCCGCGCGCTTCTCGGCACCATCCGCGTGCACGGCGCAACGCAGGTCACCTACGCCGGCCGGCCGCTCTACACCTATGCGGGCGACACCGCCGCCGGTGAGACCGGCTACGTCGGGATCAGCCAGTTCGGCGGGGCGTGGTTGGCGGTCACCGGCCACGGCCGGCTGGTCAAGTAGCTCGCCGCCGGCGACCGCCGAGTCGCGGCCGGCCGAGGGCGGTGGGACGAGACGACAGAACATCCATGACCGCCAGGCCGGTGGGAAATTCGCCCGCGGCGAGCCAGGTCATAGCCGGGTCTTAGGCGCCGCTCACGGCCCGCAGACACAACCCCATCATGCTCCGGTCAGTTCCTCTACCTGAAACCGAGGCCGCGATGAACTTCCCCGCCGCGACAACCCACCAGCGCGTTTACCAGACACCTGAACCCGCCGCCCACCCAGATCCTCCCCGGGTGCCGACGCTGGGAGTGGTCGCCGACCCGGTCCGGATCAAGCGTCGCTGGGTGATGGCGACGGGGAAACGGAGCGGGAGCGGGCGGACGCTGGTGGTGATCGTCCGGCATGGTGCCGGTGCACCGGGCAGCAGCAACTGGACGCAGCCGCGGTCGCGTGCCGTGTCGCCGCAGAGGTTGCACACGGCAACCGACGACCATCGCTCCCTGCCCGGGCACGTCAGGCATCACCGCCCGCACCGCCGACGAGCAGGAAGATCTCGCTCACAGCCGCGAGAGTGACCAGCCCGAGCGCAGGGCCCGACCCGACGGCGCCATTGCCGTGGGAGTGGTCCCCTCAGCGAGACGCCGGCGACGCCGAGCCGAGTGCGTATTCGGCGAGATGAGCCTCGATGATGCCGGGCTGGCCGGGAACGTCGACCGCCGCCAGGTAGCCGTCGGGACGAATGAGCAGGTTGGCGTCGAGGCCGTCCACGACCCGGAGGGTCAGGCGATCGTGCGTCCCGGCGCGCGTGTGCCCGTTCGCGTTCGCGGGTATCGCCAGCGTCCACGTCAGTCCGGCGGGGGGCACGAGCGCCGGCGGTACCCGCTCGCCGGGTGACGGAGACGTACGCGAGCGGCCCACGGCGTAATCGGTCTCGAGCTGTGAGAGGCGGTTGGCGATCCACGCGGTCACGGTGGGCGTGGCGGCACCGGCGACCGCCTCGTTGCGCACCTCGCCCGCGGCCTGGTCCGGCAGCAGTGCGAGCGTGGCCATCTGACGGGTGAACGCCACCAGCGCGGTTGCCACCGGGTGGCGCTCGCGGTGGTAGGACGCCAGCAGATTCGGCGCCGCCCCCTCGGCGATCACCTCGTGGAGCTTCCACGCGAGATTCGCCGCGTCCTGGATGCCGGTGTTCATGCCCTGGCCCCCCGCAGGGCTGTGCGTGTGCGCCGCGTCGCCGGCCAGGAACACGGGGCCGTCGCACAGGCGCTCGGCAACGCGCTGCTGCACCCGGTATGTCGCGGCGGAGACGACCTCCACGACCCGGTCGATGACGTGCCCGCCGCCGCGGCATGCCAGCAGGTCGTCGAGGTCGCCGGCGGACCGTGGCGCGCTGCGCGGGGCAACCGAGGCGGCGATGCGATGCAGACCGCCGGGAAGCGGCGCGACCAGCAGCAGCCCGTCCGGTGAGAAGAAGAAGGTGACGTCCGAACTCTCCTCCGGCGCTCGCTGCGCCCGGACGTCGGCCACCGCGAACAGCTGGCTGGGAGCGTCGCCGGGAAACCCGATTCCGGCTGCTGTCCGCGTGGCGCTGTGGACACCATCGCAGCCGACCAGGAACCGCGCCTGGATCGCCCGGAGCACGCCGTCGGGGCCCGCCACGGTCGCTGTGACCCCGGGGAAGTCAGACTGGCCGGAGATGAAGCGGTGCTCGCCGTGGACGGTCCCGCCGAGCTCGCCGAGACGCCGCGCCAGGTGGGCCTCGGTGACCTGCTGAGGGACGAGGAGCAGGAACGGGTACGGTGTCCGGAGGTCGTCGTAGCTGATGCGCATCAGCGTGCGGGCACCGTCCTGGATCCGGAAACCCCTGCCTCGGACACCGTCTGCGACCAGGCGATCCGCGACTCCGAGGCGATCCAGATACTCGAGCGTGCGCGGCTGCACGCCGGCGGCCCGTGACCCGCCGTGACACTCGGTGCCTCGATCGATGACGACATGGTCGACCCCCAGCAAGGCCAGACTGGCGGCAAGGGTCAGGCCCGTTGGCCCCGCGCCCACGATCAGGACGTCTGTCTCCCTCGGCAGCCCGGACATGCGCTCACAGTGTCCAGCAACCTCCGAGCCGGCGGGCTGCTCCGGAGGACAGGCGTGAGCATCCATCGGGCGGGAGGGATCGGTGGCCCCGCTCCGACATGGTCATTGGTGCGGTTTGCTGGGGACGCCGGGACAGGTCGCCGAACCGGCGCCGTGGGGCAGAGTGGCAGGAGTGCAAACGCGGAGCGACCCAGCTGCGTCCGCGAAATGCATGTCGCAGCCACGCTGGACGGGCGGCAGTCCCGCCGTCCATCCCAGCGTCGCCGCGTCTTCCGAGAGTTGTGACTGAAACAAGATTGAGGATGGGCATGCCCCTACGGCCGGTGCCGTCGGGATCGCCTGCCGCGCCACGGAAGAGCGCCATCAAGCCCGCTGGGCGGGCCGGCCCCCGCCGTGGCAGGCGGACAGGCAGATCCTCGGTCCTTTCCCGGGCGATGCATCTGGCCTCGCCGCCGCTCGCGTTGGGGATCTGGGTTGCGGCTGCACTGATCGCGGCGGAGACCCTGGCGGTCTATCCGCTGCGCCACATGGCTCCGCAGATCTCGCTCGGCGTGGTCTATCTCGTGGGCGTGCTCGTGGTCTCAGCGGGGTGGGGGCTGGGGCTCGGGGCGGCGACCGCGGTGCTCAGCACGGCGGCGTTTGACTTCTTCCACGTCGCTCCGGTCCCGAGCTTTGTTCCCGGTGATCCGCGCGGGTCGGCGGCGCTCGCGGTGTTGCTCGTCGTTTCACTGCTGCTCGCCTCGCTGGCAGCGCAGGCTCGCTCGCGGGCGCTCGAGGCCGATCAGCGCCGCCTGGAATCTGACCTTGCCGCGGAGATGGCGCGGGCGCTGCTGCGCACCGATGACCTGCGTTCGGCGCTGCCGGCGGCCGCGACCTTCCTTGCGCAGACGCTGGGGCTGACGGCGGCGGCGATGGAGATGAACGGCGTCGACCGTCATGGATCGTTCCCGGTGCGCGATGACGGCGGTCCGCTGGGGACGCTCGCGGCAACAGGCCTGTCCCCGGCGACGCGGGCGCGCCTACGAGAGCGCGTGGTGCCCGCAGTCGAAGCGGTGCTGAGCGCGGCTCGCGACCGCGAGGCGATGGAGAGCGCTCTCAAGACGAGTCGCGAGGAGCTGCGGGTGCTGGCCGGGGAGCAGGCGGCATTGCGGCGGGTCGCGATGCTGGTGGCCCGCGGCGCCGAGCCCAACGAGGTGTTCGGTGCCGTGGTCGATGAGGTTGGGCAGCTGTTTCCCGTTGACCTGGCGAACTTGTGCCGCTACGAGCACGACGGCACGGAGACCTTCGTTGCCACCTGGGGCAGCGCGGGCGAGCGGTTCCCGGTCGGCAGCCGGTGGCCCTTGGGTGGGCGCAATCTCGGCACCATCGTGTTCGAGACCGGGCGACCGGTCCGGATCGACAGCTATGCCGAGGCGTCAGGCGCCCTCAGTGCCACCGCTCGTGAGACGGGGCTCCGCTCAGCCGTCGCCACGCCGATCACCGTCGACGGCCGTCTCTGGGGCATGATGGCCGCCGGCTCGAGACGGGAGCAGCCACTGCCGGCGGACACCGAGGCACGCCTGGCGTCGTTCACGGAGTTGGTGGCAACGGCGATCGCGAACGCCGAGAGCCGCGCCCGGCTGGCGCGTCTGGCCGACGAGCAGGCCGCCCTCCGGCGCGTCGCGACGCTCGTGGCGCGCGGGGTGGTCCCCGAGATGGTCTTCGCCGCGGTCACGGAGGAGGTGGCGCAGCTGCTCTCGATCGACGTCGCCATCATGGGCCGGTATGGATCCGACGATACGGTCACGTTCGTCGGCGCCTGTCGCGGGATGGCCGGCTGCACGTCCCGCCTCCTCGGCAGCGGCTGGAGCCTTGGGGGAAACAACGTCAGCACGCTCGTCGCCCGGTCCCGGTGTGCCGCCCGGGCCCATGGCTATCCGGACAGCTCAGACGCACTCGATGTCGCCGTTCGCGCGGCCGGCGTGTGCTCCTCGGTCGGGACGCCGCTTGTGGTCGATGGCCACCTCTGGGGCGTTGTCATCGCCGGCTCGACGTCTGAGCTGCCGCTGCCCTCGGACACCGAGGCCCGCCTGGCCTCGTTCAGCGAGCTGCTGTCGACGGCGATCGCGAATGCCGAGAGCCGCGCCGCCCTGGCCGCCTCCCGCGCGCGGGTCGTCGCCGCCGCCGACCAGACCCGGCGCCGGATCGAACGGGATCTGCACGACGGCATCCAGCAGCGGCTCGTTTCGCTGGGGCTCGAGCTGCGCCTGGCGCAGGCGTCGCCCTCACGGTGTGCCGCGGGTCACGAGCGCGTCCTCTCCCAGGTGGCGGAGGGGCTGGCGAGCCTGTTCAACGAGCTGCGGGAGATCTCCCGCGGGATCCACCCGGCGATCCTGTCGAAGGGGGGCCTGGTGCCGGCGCTCAGAGCGCTGGCACGCCGTTCGGCGGTCCCGGTCGAGCTCGACCTGCACATCGAGCGGCGGCTCCCTGAGCACATCGAGGTCGCGGCGTACTACGTGGCGTCAGAGGCGGTGACGAACGCGGTCAAGCACGCCCAACCATCGGTGGTGAACGTCGAATTGACCGCCCGTGACGAGCTCGTGCAGCTGGCGATCCGCGACGACGGCGTGGGGGGCGCCGACCCCGCCCGCGGGTCAGGGCTCATCGGTCTCAGCGACCGCATCGAGACGCTCGGCGGCACCCTCCAGATCATCAGCCCGGCCGGATTCGGGACCACGCTGCTGATCGAGATGCCGCTCGGCCGTCCGGGCAGCGGCGGGATGCCCGAGGCGTAGGGCCGCTCTCGCGGGAAGGGTGGGCCTAGCCCCGGGCCTCCGGTATCAGCCCGAACGGCTCCCAGCGGGCTTTCCCAATCGCCGGCGGGGGGCCTCGTGCAGATCCGCGGCGGCCCGTAGCGGTCCAGACGAGTTCAGCCGCAACGGAGCAGGCCGCCGCCTGCTCCGTCACGTGCTCGGCAATCAGCCGCCGATGCGGATCAGCTTCTTGTTGACGAACTCGTCTGCGCCGAACCGGCCCAGCTCACGGCCGAAGCCAGAGCGCTTCACCCCGCCGAATGGCAGTTCGGCACCCTCGGCGCCGACCGCATTGATGAACACCATTCCGGTCTCGAGCCTGTCAGCCACCCGACGCGCCTGCTCCTCGTCGTCGGTCATGACGTAGGAGCCGAGGCCAAACGGTGTGTCGTTGGCGAGCCTGACCGCCTCCTCCTCAGAATTGACCCGGTACACCTGGGCCACGGGGCCGAAGAACTCTTCGCGGTAGGCCTCGTTGTCCGGACCGATGTCGGTCAACACCGTCGGCGAGAAGAAGTTGCCGTCCCGCTCGCCGCCGGCCAGCAGCTTGGCACCCTGATCGACGGCACGCCGAACCTGGT
The DNA here is from genome assembly GCA_035551855.1 of Solirubrobacteraceae bacterium. Taxonomy (GTDB): domain Bacteria; phylum Actinomycetota; class Thermoleophilia; order Solirubrobacterales; family Solirubrobacteraceae; genus Palsa-465. Next base: position 27,286 of record DASZMK010000030.1, on the reverse strand, counting down.
CCTCGAGGCGGTCCGCCGCCGTCTTGGACGACAGCGGGCCGATCGTCGTCTCCGCCGAGCTGGGATCGCCCGGCTTGGCCGCGGTCATTGCCGCGGTGAACTTCTCCAGGAACGGCTCGTAGAGCTCGTCGGTCACGATGAACCGCTTGCCGGCGTTGCACGCCTGGCCGGTGTTCTCCAATCGAGCGGCGACCGCCGACTGGACTGCGGCGTCGAGATCGTTCGTGCGCAGGAGGATGAACGGATCAGAACCGCCGAGCTCCAGGACAACCTTCTTGAGATGGCGCCCGGCGATCTCGGCCACCGCTGCCCCCGCCCGCTCGGAGCCGGTGAGCGAGACGCCGCGCACGCGCGGATCGGCGATCACGCGCTCGATCTGCTCGTTCGTGGCATAGATGTTGATGTACGCGCCCTCGGGGAATCCGGCCTCACGGAAGATCTGCTCGATGGCAGCCGCCGATTCCGGGCATTGGGGAGCGTGCTTGAGCAGGATGGTGTTGCCGATCACCAGGTTTGGGGCGGCGAAGCGCGCCACCTGGTAGTACGGATAGTTCCACGGCATGATCCCCAGAAGGACGCCGAGCGAGCTCCGGCGGACGAACGCCGATCCCTCGCCGTCAAGCAGCTGAATCGGCTCGTCGGCCATCACGGCCTCGGCGTTGTCGGCATAGAAGGCGTAGATCGCTGCGCAGAAGTCAACCTCCCCGGTCGCCTGCTCGATCGGCTTGCCCATTTCATGCACGATGATCTCGCCCAGGCGCTCGCGCTGCTCGGTGTGGAGCTCGCCGACGCGGCGGATGAGCGCCGCACGCTCCGCGAGCGTCGTCGAGGCCGACCACTCGCGATGCGTCTGATCGGCCTTGGCGATCGCCTCCTGCAATTCGTGGTCGGTGATGGTTGGGTACTCCCTGACGGTCTTGCCCGTCGCCGGATCGACAACCGCGTAAGCACTCACTCTCAATCCTCACTCTCATTCGTTGCTGGGTCCGCCGCCGAGACCGGCCGGCGGCAACGGAAATCTGGCCTGAGTCCGCTCACTCCGTGGTGTACCAGTTTCCGATCATCGCCGACCCTCGATGCCGACAGCATGGCAAACAGGTCCACGAGCGCGCCGGCGGCCGGCTTGAGGATCCGGCGCCGACCTGCGGGATGATAGGGGCGAGCTCACCGCGGCTCTCACGGCACGCCCCAGCCGGCCATTGCAGTTAGCGGGAAGGCGGACGGTTTCGGTAGCTGCGTGGCGAGATGGCTGGTGCCCACAATGACAGCGCGTCTGAAGCGCGCAATGGTGTCGCTATGACCGCGACCCTGTGCCTCCGGCAGTGCACCGAAGTGTGGAGAATCCCGGAGCTCGAGGCAGAGCACTGCCGTCCGGACCGACAGGGGCGGCATGAGACGGTTTGAGCTCATCGGCGGTGACACGGAAGGGGCCCTCGCGGACCGGGCGGAGTCGACACGCTACGCCCCTTCGGCTCTTGGTCCCAGCGCCGGCCGCGCTCGCCGGGCCGACGGAGGTGCGTCGATCGCCGAGTATGGATTCTTGTCGGATTGTCGGTCGGCGGCGTTGGTTGGGCGGGACGGGTCGGTGGATTGGCTGTGCTGGCCACGATTTGACAGCCCCTCGGTCTTTGCCGGGATCTTGGATGAGGAGCGGGGTGGACGGTTCTCGATCACGCCGACCGGCTCGTTTTCCGTGGAGCGGGGGTATGCGCCGCGCACCAACGTCCTGCAGACGACATTTCGCACGCGGTCCGGCCTGGTGCGGGTGAATGATTGGCTGGACACAGGCGAGCGCCAGACGCTGTGCCGGCTCATCGAGTGCTTGGAGGGGGAGGTGGAGCTGGCGATCATGTGCGATCCCCGTCCGGACTACGGGCGGGCGGGGGTGGTGTGGGAGCAGCGGTGCGGATATCTGGTCGGCGCGGTGGGGGACGGGGAGCGGCTGGTGTTGGATGGCCTCGAGGCGGCGCAGGAGACGGTGCGGCTCGTGGCCGGGGAGTGTCGGCAGGTGAGCTTGGGGTGGGGTCGGCCGGGGCCGTCAGATCTGTGCTCGGCGTTGAAACAGACGACTCGCTTCTGGCACGAGTGGGCGGCCGACCTCGTGCTGCCGCAGGGCGCGGATGAAGAGGTGACGGCCTCTGTGGAGCGGTCGGCATTGACGTTGAAGGGGTTGCAGTACCGGCCGTCAGGGGCGTTTGTGGCGGCACCGACGACGAGTTTGCCCGAGCGGGTCGGAGGGTGTCGCAACTGGGACTACAGGTATTCCTGGCTCCGGGACTCGACGTTCGTCATGTACGCGTTGCGAGCGGTGGGCAAGACCGAGGAGGCCGAGGCGTGGCTTGACTGGCTCGAGTCCATCGCGGTGGAGCAGGGCAGCCGCGAGTATCAGATCATGTACCGCGTCGACGGGTCCCCGGAGATCCCGGAGGCCGAGCTGTGGCATCTGGCCGGGCATCGGGGCTCGGTTCCGGTGCGGGTGGGCAACGGCGCGGCTGGGCAGCGGCAGCTGGATGTGCATGGGGCGGTGGCGGACGCGATCTGGCTGGGACGGGTGCGGTCGCGCACCCGGTTGTCGGCGCACCGCTGGGCGCTCGTCCGGCAGGTGGCCGAGCGCGCGATGGCCGACTGGCGCCGGCCGGATGACGGGATCTGGGAGGTCCGCGGCGCCGCGCAGCACTTCGTGTACTCCAAGGCGATGTGCTGGGTGGCGCTGGATCGCGCGCTGCGCCTGGCGCGCATCGACGGCCGCAGCGACGCGCCCGTGGAGGCGTGGCGCGCAGCGCGAGATGAGATCAAGGCCGACGTGCTCGCCCACGGCTATGACCCGCACCTCGGCGCGTTCACCCAGGCGTATGGGTCGGGGACCCTGGACGCCGTGAACCTGTTGTTGGCCCAGATCGGCTTCATCAGCCGGCGCGATCCGCGCTTCATCTCCACCGTGCGCGCGATCCAGCGCGATCTCACCCGCAACGGGCTGGTGGACCGCTACCGGTCGGACCGCACCGATGACGGCTTCCCCGGCGGGGAGGGAACGTTCACCATCTGCACCCTGTGGCTCAGCCTCGCCCTCGCCCAGATCGGCGCTCCCGACGAGGCCCAGGACCTGTTCGAGCGGACGCTGGGGTATGCCAACGACCTCGGGCTGCTCTCCGAAGAACTCACCCCCGACGGCGAGCAACTCGGCAACTTTCCCCAGGCCTTCACCCACATCGCCATCATCGCCTGCGCGTTCGCGCTGCATGGCAGCCGCCGCGCCGCCCGGCCGGTTCAGGTGGCCGCGCTCGCGGCGTGAGCCTCGGTGGGCGGCAGGTTGCCGGGCGCGGCATGTCCCATCCGACGGTTGAGGTCTGCCCGCCGGACCAGTCGTCGTCACCGGGAGCCGATGCGACGCTGGGGTCATGGGACGAGAGGGCTTGGCGCGTGGCTGCTGCAGGGGTGTGGCACCCGCGGCGCTGGGGCATAACCGTGCGTCCATGCTGAGTCCCGAGAAGATCCCGGAGGACGGCCGCGGCTTCCACTACGAGACGGCCCTGTACTTTGCCGGCCCCCAGCACGAGCTCGAAGATCTCATGCGCGCCAATGCCCGCGCCCTGTTCCCAGGGCTCCGCCCGCCCGCGCGAGAGTGATGGGGAGCCATGGGGAGCCCGGCGGCGTGATCCTCGTGATCCTCGTGATCCTCGTGACCGGAGCCACCGGCACCGCCGGACGCCAGGTGCCGCGTCCGGGTTCCCGAGCGTGGGCTTATCCCGAAGCGGGTATCGGTTCGGCAGATGACGACCAGCTCGGAGCCCGCCCTGTCCTTGGATCTGCCGTGCGATACCCGGGCGCCCGGGGCGGTCCGAGCGGCATTGTCTGACGTGGACTGGATCGACGGAGCGGCGGCTCAGGTGACCCTGATTGCCAGCGAACTCGTGACCAATGCCGTCGTTCACTCCGGTTGCCGAGAGGACCACGTGCTGGCTGTGCGAGCGGCGGTCAGCCGGAATCGCATCATGATCTCCGTCCACGACCCCGGGCTGTCTGATGAGGGAGCACGCCCCCGCTTCGGCTCGGAGGGGACCACCGGCGGCTGGGGGTTGCGGATCGTCGACGAGCTCTCTGCCCGCTGGGGGGCGCAGCGCCAGGACGGGTACCGGGTGTGGGCCGAAGTTCCCATGCCCCAGCTCCGGCGGCTGCCTCACGAGCAGGCGGGTGACGCAGCCTAGGGCGAGCCGCAACCTCGGCGAGTCTCGACCGCCGATGCCGCAGGTGCACCCATCTCTTCGAGCTCGTCGGCTCGCTCGAGGAACTGTCCGTCGAGACCAGCCTGGGCCTCAGCCGGCTGCGCTGCCGGGCCGCTTTGATCTGGGAGCGGCGGTGGATTGCTGAGTGCGGTGATCGGTGATTGAACGCCCCCGGGTGGGCAACTTCTCCCGCAGGGCCGTGGTCGAGGCAGCCATGCCGGCCGGCGGCGCCAGCGGAGTCGGCATCGTGAGGGACGATGGCAGCAGGCGACGAGGACGAGGAGGGCGACCAGGGGCGGCTTCGTGCCAGCGCTGCGGACATCTACGAGCGCGTCAAGCGGGAGGCCGCGGAGGAGCTTGAACGGCCGGTCCCGGCATTGGCGTTCTCCGGCGCGTTTGCCGGGGCGACGGTCGGGTTTGGCGTGATCGCGTCGGCGGCGGCCAGCGCCGCTCTCGTCGGCCATCAGGATGCGCGCTTGATTGGGACCCTGTTCTTCCCGATCGGATTCATCGTCGTCATCGTCGGCCGGGCGCAGCTGTTCACCGAGAACACGCTGTACCCGGTGACCGTCCTGCTTGACGAGCGAGGCCACGTGCTCTCGACGCTGCGGCTGTGGGCGATTGTGCTGAGTGCAAACCTGGGGGGCGCGCTGCTCTTCGCGCTGTTGGTGACAAAGACCGCGGCGCTGTCTCCGGAGATCGTCGCCACGGTCGCCGAGGAGGGCCATCACGTGACCACCGGCACCTCGGCGACGTTCTTCTGGAGCGCGGTGCTCGGCGGCTGGGTGATCGCGCTGGTGGCGTGGCTGATCCAGGCGGGCCGCGGGGTGCTGGGGCAGATCGCCCTCATATGGACGCTGGCGTTCGTCGTGGGGCTCGCGGGGCTGGACCACTGCGTGTCGACGACCGTGGAGGTGCTCTGCGCCGTGCTCAGGAGCGAGGTGGCCCTGGGGCATGCACTGGCCTGGTTCGCGATCGTCCTGGTCGGAAATATCCTCGGCGGCGTTCTCATCGTGGCGGTGCTGAACTACGGTCAGGTGCGCGCCGGTGAGAAGTGACGCCCAGCATCGCTCGGAACCCGAAGGACCGGCTCTGCGTCACCTGACCGACACCCGCCGTGGCGACGGGCGGCTGATGGTGCTCGCCGTCTGCGGTGCGGTGGCGGTCGCGTTCGCCGATTCGTCCATCGTGGTGCTCGCCCTGCCCGCCCTGTACTCGGCATTGGGCACATCGATCGTCGGCGTCTCATGGGTGATCACGTCCTACAACCTCGCCGTGGTCGTCGTCGCGTGCCTGCTGGTTTCACTGATGAGGCGGCTCGATGTGGCGAAGCTGACAACGACGGGTCTGGCGCTGTTCTGCGCCGGCTCTGTCGGCTGTGCGTTGTCCGGCTCGCTGCTCGTCTTGATCGTGTGTCGGTGCGCGCAGGGTGCTGGTGCCGCGATGCTGCTCGCCGGGACGCTGGCGCTGCTCTCGGCGCTGTGCCACTCCCGGGCTCGCGGCGTCGCGCTGTGGAGCACCGCGGGAACCGTCGGAGCAGCACTGGCACCGGCGCTCGGAGGGATCCTCACTGAGCTGTTCGACTGGCGGGCGATCTTCGTCTTCCAAGCGCCGATCGCGCTCGCGGCGCTGGTGGCGAACTCGAGGTCTCCCGTCGAGCTCGAGGCGGGGGACGGCACGAGGTTGCGCGTAGCCTCCAACCTCGGCCTGGGGCTCATATTCGGTGCGCTCGTCGGAGCCTTGTTCCTGGCGGTGCTGCTCGTCATCACGGTCTGGGGCCTATCGCCGATCGCGGGGGCCGCCGCCGTCAGCGCTCTCCCGGCGTTTGCGCTCGCGGCCGGCCGCCTGCGGAGGGAGCTCTCCCTGAGAGCCGCCGGCGCCGCCGGCGCGCTGCTCCTGGCCGGGGGGCTGATCGCGCTCGCGCTGTTGCCGGCCGTCAGTCCGGCGCTCCTCGCCGGCGCGCTCGGCCTCTGCGGGGCGGGAATGGGATTGGCGATCCCGGTGCTCACCGACGCGGCCGTCGGTCCGGATGAGCAACTCGTCCACGCAGGGACCGTGACCATCGGTGCCCGGCACGCCGGGCTCGTCGTCGGCCTGTTGCTGGTCGCGCCGCTGCTCTCTCACGACCTGCAGCGGGGAGCCCACGATGCGCTTCTCGGCGGTGCAAAGGTGCTGCTCAGCGCCAACGCGCCCATCCGCCAGCAGGTGCCGATCGCACTGGACCTGCGCGGCGCGATCGACCACGCCCCGCGGGGGACGGTGCCTGACCTGGCCGCGCCGTTTGACAAGCAGGGCGCTGCGCACGACGCTCGGCTGCGGCGCGTGCGTGACTCCCTGGTGGCGGCGGTCACGGACGCCATCGCCCGCAGCTTCCGGACCGCGCTCGCGCTGTGCGCCGCGCTCGCCGCACTCGTGCTCGTCCCCATCGCGATCATCCGGCCGCGCGGCCCGGAATGACGACGCGACGAGGCAGGCGGGCACTGGTCGCGCTGGGGACGGCGGCCGTGGCCCTGATCGTCGTCGAACTTGCCCTCGGCGCCCTGTCGTTCGGCCAGCCGCGGCTCGGCGACCCGTGCACGTCCAAGTCCTCGCGCACCGGCACGGGCATCGATGGCGCCGTCCAGCGATTCGCCCGGTCAACGCTCGACGGAGCGGCCTGCGACCTGCACACCACGCGCGAGGAGCTGGTGTTGTCGTTCGTTCCGGCGGCGGGGGAGAAGAGGATTCGCTGGGACCGGCGGACGATCGACAGGGCGCTGCGTGCCGGTCTGACCCGCGCCGCCCGTGACCTGGCCGGCAACGGAGTCACCGGCCAGATCGTCGGCTTCGCGCTCGGCGGGGTCCTGGTCCCGTCGGTGGACTGGTTCCTGGAGCACGGAGGGTGACGCCGATGCGGTGGTCACTCCTCCGAGAGCTACCCGGCGCGGTGGTCAAAGTGCCAGTACGGAGAGGCCTGGCTGCGCCGGAAGGCGTCAAGCTCACGCTGCGCCGCAGGAGACCTTCGTGGCCTCAACCGCCTACGCGTCCGGCCGCTCCCGCCGGCGCCGCCGACGGAGCCGGATGGAACCTGCCGATCGCGCAGAAGGTGACGCACCGATTTGGAGGTGTGGGACGGGTATGGGCGCATCCGGGACTCCTTGAGACAATGATGACAAGCGGCCAATACCCGGGATCACTCGGCGTAAACGCCCCGGCTGCCCGTGGCGCCGTTGCTTTTTGAGTGACTAGCGCCTGCGCCCGCGTCCGCCGCGCCGGTCCCAGAGCCACCGCAGCGTCAGGAACTCGATCAACCGCTTAAGCATTTCCGCTCCTTCGTCGTGTTGCGGCAGGGCCTACCCCGGAGCAGACGGGAACGAACCGCAGGTAGGGCGTCCCCCTGAGTCCGCTCCCTCCATCGGGCCGCGCCACCGTGCCAGGTCTGGACGGGCGCTCCCTGTCAGCTACGACTCGTAAGAGGCTGAGAAGCTTAGAGCCTGTCGCGGTATGATCGAGGTGATGACCGCCGAGCGGGCTCAGCGGAGCACTGGATCCGGGCCGTCGGCCGAGGTCGAGCGCCTGATCGGGTTTCTGAACTCGAGACCGCGGGCCGACGGCAATCCGGACGGGTTGGCCGGCCGGGCGGCGGCCGGTCGCCTGCTCGGCGGGCTTGGGCTCGGCGGTGTGTCGCCGGATGCCGCTGGGTTGGAACGGCTGCGGCGGCTTCGGGATCTGCTCGCGGTGCTGGCCGACCGCGAGGACGGTGACCTGGGCCGGACGGCGGCTTGGCGCGCGGTCGACGAGCTCGCGGCTGGATTGCCGATGAGGGTGAGCTTTCCTTCAGACGTCGCGTCTGTCGTCCGTCCCGCGGGGGAGGGAGTCGACGCGGTCTTGGGTGCGCTCATCGCGGACCTGCATGGCGCGGTGAGCAGTGGGAGCTGGCGGCGTGTCCGGCTGTGCGCCTATGAGCCGTGCAGTGGGGCGTTCTACGACGCGACGCGCAGCCGGACGCAGCGGTGGCACTCCTACGAGGTGTGCGGCAACCGGTCCAACGTCGCTGCGTACCGCCGCCGGGCCGCGACGGGATCCGCGGCAGAGTCCGCCTGAGTCGCGGGTTCCGGGGTGGGGGCCGGTGAGGTTGAGGCCGAGTGTATGATGTAAGGGGTATAACGCGTTAGACGCTTACTACGAGCGGGGTCTTGATCCGAGGCGACTCCGCACCGATGAAGACGCACAATCCCCCAGGAACCTCTCCACGTCAGGAGCAGCCATGCTCACGCACAACAGGCAGCGACATCTCGACGCATTCGCGCGCCGCGCCGTGCTCGCGACCGCCGCGATTGCGACTGTGGCGGCCGCCGCGCCGGCCACTCAGGCGAGCGCTGCCACGCCACGCACAGACCCCCAGGCCTCGGCCGCGCCGGCCGGTAGCGCAGTCGGTCCGACCCTCATCGGAGACACCTTCAACGGTGCAACCGCGATCGTGACGTCTCCATCGCCCGTTTCCTCCACCGTCACCGGAGCTCGGTGACGATCCTCTCCGGGCTTCGCGGCCCTGGAGCCCGCATGACGCGCCAGACCGGGTACACGCCGGGAGACCTGGCGCGTTCGGACGGCTGAGCCTGCACGTGGCGTCCACGCCCGCGCGCAGCGGCCCGGTCAGGGACGTGCATGTGACCCCGGCGGGCAGTGCCCAAGGACAGTGCCGACTGGTCTCTCGCCGGAGCGAAACGCCAATGCGTCTCCTGCACGCTCGATGCGTGGGTCGCGCAATGCAGACAGCGACGAGTCGGCGAGCAGACGCCGAGTGGCCGGTCTGAAGGTCGCCACCGAGGATTTCCTCGCCACGGTCCTGCAGAAGGCTGCCCAGCCGCTCTGCGTCGTGGATGTCGATGGCCGGATCCGGTTCGCCAACGGGGCGGCCCTCGCCGCGCTGGGGTACGACAGCGCCAGCGACGGGCCGACGCGCCTACCGCCGGCCACGGGCGAAACAGTTACGAGCGACCTCGATTGGTTCACGCGGCGCGACGGCTCGACGTTTCCCGTCTCCTACGTCTCCGTCCCGATCGACGTGCCGACGGGTCGCCTCGCCGTCCTGACCTTCACCGACTGCGAGGACCGCCTGCGGGCGGAACGGCTGCGGCGGGAGCACGAGACGATCCTCGTAGCGCAACGGCGGATCGCGACGCTGGTGGCCGGTGGAGCGCCCTCGGCCGATGTCTTCGCGGCCATCGCCGAGCAGGTGGGAAGCGTGATGGGCCTGCCGCTGGTGGTGGTGTGGCGCTATGAGTCCGACGGGGTAGGCGTCGTGATCGGCGCCTGGGGCGAATTTCGGCATGAGTTCCAACCGGACAGTCGCTGGCCGCTGGACGGAGGGGCGGTCTGCGCATTGCTGCGAAAGATGGGCCGCCCTGGAAGAGTCGAGGACCTCGGGGACGTCCACGGCACGATTGCGGACGCCCAGCGCGAGGTGGGACTACGCGCGTGCGCCGGCGCCCCGATCATCGTCGACGGCGAGGTCTGGGGCGCGATATCGGTCCTCTCAACCGATCCGGTGCCGTTGCCTGACCAGATCGAGTACCGGCTGGCGGAGATCACAGAACTCGTCGCCACCGCGATCTCAGACAGCGCGGGCCGGGAGCAGCTGGCTTGCCTGGCAGACGAGCAGGCGGCGCTCAGACGTGTCGCCACCCTGGTCGCGCGCGGGGTGCCCGAGGGCGAGCTCTTCGATGCCGTTATCGAGGAGGTCGGCAGGCTGTTCGGCGCGGACCTCGCGGGGATGGTCCGCTACGGGCCCGATCTCACGGTGAAGCCGGTCGCCGCCTGGGGCGCCGCGGGCGAGCACCCGGTGTGGCCGGATCCGTGGCCGACCGGCGAGGTCGATCCGGCGACGTTGATCGCAAAGACACGCCGAGCGGTGCGGATCAACTGGAGCGGCGTCACGGGGACGATCGCCAGCTTGCTCCGCGACGTCGGTATCAAGTCGTCGATCGGTAGCCCCATTCTCGTCGGCGGGCGCCTGTGGGGGGCCCTCGCCGTCCACACCGGTCGATCCCACCCGTTTCAGGCTGATACCGAGTCGCGGCTGGAGAATTTCAGCGAGCTGGTCGCCACGGCGATCTCCAACATCGACGCGCGCACGGAGCTGGCGGCCTCACGGGCGCGGATCGTGGAGGCGACCGACCAGGAGCGCCGGCGCGTCGTGCGCGACCTGCACGACGGGGCGCAGCATCAGCTTGTCAACGCCATCATGACGCTGAAGCGAGGACACCAGGCGTTGGAGAACGGGGAGGAACTGGACGTCCGCGCGGTCCTGACCGAGGCGCTCGACCACGCGCAGCATGCCACCGAAGATCTGCATGAGCTGGCCCACGGGATTCTCCCAGCGACGCTCAGTCACGGCGGGCTGCGCGCGGCCGTGAGACAACTTGTGTTGCGGCTGCGGGTGCCGGTGGAGAGCCGCGTCTCCGCGGACCGGTTCCCGGCCACGATCGAGGCGACCGCGTACTTCGTTGTCGCCGAGGCACTCACCAACATCGCCAAACACGCCCGCGCCGAGCACGCCACAGTCACCGCGTGCGCCGAGCACGGCACGCTCCGTGTCGAGGTGCGCGATGACGGCATCGGCGGCGCTCGCGCCGACGGGAGCGGGCTGCTCGGGATGGCGGACCGGATGGCGGCCCTCGGAGGGCAGCTGAGAATCGAGAGCCCGGCCGCCGGTGGCACGCTGATCACCGCCAGCTTCCCGCTCGCGGCCCCGGCGGGAACGGCGCAGCTCGAACCGCCGCGTCTAGCCCGTAGTCACCGGCGAGGGCCACAGGCTGCCTGAGTCCTGCGCTTGGCGGGCGATCCCGGCAGGCGAGGAACGATTCGAGGGAACGGCCGCCGTCATCGCCGGCATACGCGGCACCGCCGGTCCCCCGGCCCCGCGGCGGAAGCCGAGGGAGGCGGTCGTCCGCGGGGGATCAGCCGACGATGATCGGCTTGTGCTTGGACAGGTCGGCGATTGTCTGATCGTCGAGGTTGAGGTGCGCCTCGATGAGCCCGGGGGGCGTCAGCGCCATCCACTGGTTCAGAGACACGTCTTCGAAGCGATCGCTGCGGAACATCTCGAGGAAGCGGAGGGTCTCGTCTCCCGTGTTCTCGACGTAATGCCCCATCGCAAAGGGCACGTATCCCACGTCCCCGGCCTCGTAATCGAACGTCCGGGCCTTTCCGCCGGCCGCAAACACAGTCATCCGCCCCTGCCCGGAGAGGTAATACTGCCACTCGTCGGTCGTCGGATGCCAATGGAGCTCGCGCAGGCCTCCCGGCTCGACCTCGACCAACGCAGCGGCGATCCTCTTCGAGACCGGGAAGTTCGTCGAGTCGGTGATGCGGACCTGCCCGCCCGCCACCGTGATCGGCTCCTGGGCAAGCATGTGATGGCTGAAGGTCTGCGGCACCGTTCCGTTAGGGGCCCTGACGGCATCCCATTCGATCGGCGGGGGCAGCTCGCCCTGGAACACGTAGCGTGTGCGGTCGTAGTCAGTCGGCAGGTTGGCGAATGCCGACGGGGCGACGCCGAAGTTCTTGGCGAGCACCTCGGCAGGGGTGTGGGCGAACCAGTCCGTGATCAGGAACGTCTCGTTCTCGGAGAAGTCGCCGCTATCGAACACCAGCAGGAACTCGCAGCCCTCCTGGAGTCCCTGGATTGAGTGCGGCAGCCCGGCGGGGAAGTACCACAGATCTCCGGCGCTGACGTCGTCGATGAAGTTGCGTCCCTCGGCGTCGATCAACGTGATCCGTGCAGAGCCGGCGATCATATAGGCCCATTCGGCTTCCTTATGCCAGTGCAGCTCGCGGATGCCGCCCGGTTTAAGGCGCATGTTCACACCCGCCAACTCCGTCGCGATCGGTAGCTCGCGGATTGTCACCTCGCGCGCCCAGCCGCCGCTCAGAACACGGTTATGCGAGGCCGCAAACGGGAACTTGAGATTCGGCACGGTGCCGGCGTCGGTCTCAGGCGCAATGAGCAGGTCCGGGTTCGCGGTCTCGATCGCATCGTTCCGTGGCCCAAGGATCGACGCTCCCCGTTCGCCGATGATCGGCTGGGGTCCGCCGTTGGCTTTGGGCGTGTGCTGCAGGATGTCGGCCATGGATATCTCCGAGGGACTCGCGGTTGATGACGACCAACACCTTCACGCGGCCTGATGAGGGGGAGATGAGGAGTTGAGCGATCCGCCCGCATCACATTTGACCGCGGCTGCTCATGCTGAGTGGGGCTGGCGTGTCGCCCGGGCGGCCTGTGAGCACGTCACCCGCGGGCTCGGGAGCCGGCTGATCTCGGTCTATGCGATCGGCAGCCTCGCTCACGGCGGCTTCGCTCCCGCCGTGAGCGACGTCGACGTTGCCGTCCTGGTCGATCGCTGCGACGAGAGCGTGCCCCCCATCATCGCGGCCGCTGTGCGATCGTCACAGAGGCAACTGGGGCCGGGGCTTGCCGACCGGCTTTCGATCTTCTACGGCGACTGGCCCTCCTTCGGAGCGCCTCCAGACGCCGCTCGCCTGGGGGCGATCGACCGTCTGGACTTGATGGAGAATGGTGTCCTCATGAAGGGCGTTGACCGCCGCGCCCATGACGGCATCCGGCCGACCCGTCAGGAGCTCATCAGTGAGACCGGCGCTTTTCTCGCCTACTGGGAAACCGAGCGAAGCGGACCTGACGACCTGATCGCGTCCGGCGCGCGGGTGCTCACCAAGAACGTTCTGTTCCCGGTCCGCTTCCTATACACGCACGCAACAGGTCGCGCCGGCGCCAACCAGGACGCGGTCGAGTGGTATTGCGAGCAGGCCGGACCGCATGCCGTCCTCGCCCTGGCAGCCCTTGACTGGAGGTCGGGGCAAGTGGAACCCGATCGCGCGCGCTCGCTTCTCGAGCGTCATCTCGAAGGGCTCTACACCGAATGTCGACGAGCCCTCACCAGCGACGAAATCGAGAAGCGCGGTCCGGGAGCGAAGGTCCAGAAGTTGTAATCGCCATCGCGTTTCAGCCTCCGGTTTTGGATCTGTCAACCGGTCTGACGAATGCCGCGGAGCAAACGTGACGGCCTGGTTCCTGTGGCTGCGGCGGGAAAGGGGTGCGCTACGGGTTTGGTCGCGCGCTTCGGTCGACGCGATCAGGACCGTTCTGGTGCGGGTTGATGATCTCCGCCGCGCCGTAACTTTCCAAGGGCTGGTCCATGAAGAAAATCTCCATGGTGATATCCGGGTCGACGTGCGCTTGGCTGAGAAAGGCCCGGACCTTGCGGCCGGTCAGTTCTTCAATCGTCCGCGTGTAGCGCTCGGTCATCACCCGCTGGAAGTCGTGTCGCATCTCGACCACACGATCGGGCTGACCACTCTGCATGATCGTCTCCTCCAGCGGAGTGAAGCCGCTTCCGCGCATCACGACGACGATGATGTCGTCCAGAGCGTAGGTCTTGGCTTTCATCGGCCCCCGACCGTAGTGATCGCGCAGAATCGCGACGATGCTCGTCGAGATCGCCGCTAGGAGCCTCCCACCCTGAAGCGGTGCGGTGCGTCCAGGTGGTTCTACGTCCACCTGGCGATTCCGATTACAAATGGAACCGGCGAAACGTCCATCGCCTTCTTTCTGCCCCATCAGCTGGGCTCTGAAACCGAACTCGACCGTGAACCGTGCCCGCAGAGCCAGCGAGGGCAAAGCCCATGCCGGCGGCACGTCCGGTCGACGCGTGGGCGCGCGGGCGCGCGGGGAGCGACAGCGCGTCGCTCTACATTCTCAACCACAATCACTCCGCGTTTCTGGGGGATTCGGCCGGTCGCTGGGGCCGCGCTCGACCCTCCGGGCGACGCTTGACAGGCGAGTGCGATTAGTGGATGCTCCGAGCGAGAAGGGATAAAGTTCAGGGCTGAGCGATCCTGTATGCGGCTGTCGTCGACGGTGCGGAGGGTTGCTCGCCGAACGAGCGGGACGAGTGTGCGGTCCTATGCCGGCCGCTCCACTCTGGTCCGTGCAATAGGGTCCACGTTCTGCCGGGGGGTCGGCTCGTGCGCGTATCACCGTTCGCTCAGACACATCAGATTCCGGGGAAACCGCTCAGCCGGCAGCGCCCGCGTGGCTCGGAGCGGCTGTCACTGGATCAGGGTCGAGGACGTGAGGGCGTCACTCGGCCGCGTGGCGCCCTCAGCGTCCGGTTCGGTGGAGCCACCGGCCGGCGCCGGCGCCGCCCGGTCGTCTATCGGATGGATCGTTCTAATGGATGATCTGTGCTCACGTCACGGTGTCCTGGAGTGGCGAGCCCCGGTGGACGTGTCGACGGTGCGCGTGTTGGTCGTCGGCGGCCAGAAGCTCGTACGGGCCGGATTGCGGTTGCTGCTCGAGGGTGACGGGGACATCGTCGTGGCGGCCGAGGCTGCGGGCGGCCATGATGCGGTTGCACTGGCGCGCGAGGTCCGTCCCGATGTGGTGTTGATGAATATCCATCTGCCCGGCTTGGACGGCCTTGACGTGACGCGGCGGATCGTCGCCCACCCGGACCTGTCTGAGGTGGAGGTGCTGCTCCTGAGCGAGGACGAGAACGACGAGGATCTGTTTCGAGGGTTGCGAGCGGGAGCGACTGGGTTCGTGGTCATCAAGGATGCAGATCCCGGCGAGCTGTTGCGGGCCGTGCGAATCATCGCGAGCGGAGGCGTCCAGCTCTCCCCGGCCGTCGCCCGGCGCCTGCTCGTCGAGTTGACGTTGCAGCCTCGCGAGCAGCCCATGACCCCCGATCTGTTTGAACAGCTGACCGTCCGTGAGCAGGAGGTAGTGGGGTTGGTCTCGCTGGGCCTGACCAACGGCGAGATTGCCCAGCGGCTCACGGTCAGCCCGGCGACGGCCAAGACTCACGTCAGTCGATCCATGGTCAAGCTCGGGGTGCGGGATCGTGCCAAGCTGGTGGCGCTCGCCTACCAAACCGGTTTCGCTCAAGCTCCCGCATGACCGGTGGCGCACGGATTGGTTGCCCAACGGGATGACGCTCGGCTGCAGAGCTTCGGGCCGCCGTGCCCTCGCTGTCAGCCACAGCGCGCCCGTGGGCGCGTGAGCTCGGCGATGAGTCGACGCAGGACCCCTCGATTGCTGGGGAGCGAGAAGTGGTTGACGCCCGGGTTGTCGGTCAGGCTGAACCGGTGGCAGCGCATCGTCGTCCAGGCCCGGATGGCGGTGTTGGTGGTGTCCTCCTGGTTGATGTCGCCGTCTCTCGTCAGGAGCCTGGTGCTGGGGGTGACCACCTGGCCCACCGCCAAACTGGGCAGGACAGCGCCGACGACGGTGGCGATGCCTGATCCCCGCTCCGCCGACACGTCGACGTCTGGGAAGTCCGCCCGGTTTCTGAACTTCACGAACCCGATGTAGTACCTCGCGATTTGCAGCGCGTGGGGCAAGTGCGCGTCGCTGAACAGCCGTCGGTAGTCGGCGGGCTTGTACGCAACCTCGGTGGCGGCATCCTTGACGACCACCTCACCGCGACCGAACACCGCAGGGTCCGCCGAGCTCATGTAGCTGGCTGGTGAGCTGAGGAACATGCGGGCGCTGCTGACCGCGTTCGCGTGCGTGGTTGGATAGCTGAAGCCCTCGATGTTGAGTCCCGTGAACATGATCGAGTACACGCTGCCCTGTCCCGGGAAGTTGCCGGCGATCGACGTAAAGCCGTGGATGTACTTTTGCCGCCACGCGCGTGCTGTATGGGTTAGCAGGTACTGCGCATACAGAGGCCCGTTCGAATGGCCCACGAGCTGCACCGGCCGGTCGCCGTTGGCGCGGTAGGTTGACTCGATGAGCGCCACGGTACGGGAGAGGAATCCACCGAGGTCCGGCGTGAGGCGGGCGTCGTAACCAGCCACGCGGATGGTGTGATCTGCTCTGTACCCCGCCGCCTCCAAGCTCCTGTAGAGCGGGTCGTAGAACGGCGCGCTCGACGTCTTGCCGTAGTCGATGATCTTGACGGACACGCCGCGCTGATCTGAAAAGCGCCTCGGCATCGGCAGGCGCGGGTTGGCGTCGTAGCGCACCGTCATCAGCTCATCCCGGCAGACCTGAGAGAAGACTGTGCTGGGATGCGGGTTCTGATACCAGTCCTGAAAGCTGCCTGACCGGGGGCAGCCCGGCGCAGTCGTCTGGTGTCGCACGATCACCTCAAGCTTTGTGAAGTGAAACGCCGGAAACAGCACGACCGGCGTCAGGGCGCGGGAGCGGGCCGGTGCTGCCGAAGACGACGACGCCACCAATCCAGTGACTACGCCCAGGGCCAACAGGAGCCCGATGACGACCCGCCGGCCGCCGCGCCTCAACCCGGAGGGTTCACCACCGTAGGTATGCCAAGCCAGACGCATAGCCTCCCACGCGGATCCTAACCGGTCGACCCCTTGGCGGACTGGACCGGCGACAAACGACCGCGAAGCTACGCCAGCCCACGGCAGGAGGCAGTCACAACGGTCAGCGAGCGCGGCCCATGCGGCGAAAGCCGGGGTGCACGCCGGTTGGTAGGTGCTGCTGTGCGGCGAGGCGCCGGAGCAGCGCGAGCAGCTGGGTGCGCTCGTCGTCGTCGAGTCCAACGGTGATGGCGTGTTCGTGCTCGCGGGCCACCCGGCCCAGTTCGGCGAGCATCTGTCGGCCTTGGTCGGTGAGGGAGATCGCGTAGTTGCGGCGGTCTCCGGGGTCGCGGTCGCGGGCGACGAGTCCTCGCCCTTCGAGCTCGTCGATCAGGGCGACGAGTCGTGGCGGGTGCATTCCCAACGCGTCGGCCAGCTCGCGTTGGCTCTGTCCTGGTGATTGCGCGAGGAGCCGGAGCACGCCGGCCTGGGGTGGCGTGAGGCCCAGCGGACTGATGCGCTCGGCGAATGCGGCCGCGGCGTGAGCTCCGAGTTGAGCGAGCAGGAATGAGGCGCCGCCGTCGCGCGGCGGAGGTCCGTCGTCGGTTCCGGGCGGCATCGGCTGTTCAGCGTACCGACGGAGGCCAGCAGATGACATATCGTAATCGTTACTGCTGGTATGTGAGTCCAATTTCTGCAGCCATACCACCCAGACTGCCGGCTCGTTCCGGCCGGGGTCGACGCAGTCATCGATGGCGCCGTGATCGGCATCGGTCGCCCACGAGACGCTGCGCAGCAGGGCCGACCTTCGTCGCGCTCGTGGCCCCGTTCGCCCTGAAGGGCGGCCGCCCCGGATCTGCGATCCTGGACGACAATGAGCGATCAGATGGCCGCCGACGAGGTCCTGACCACCACCCGGGCTGTACGGCGGCGGCTTGACCTTGACCGGCCGGTCGACCCTGACCTGTTGCGAGACTGCGTCCGCGTCGCGCTGCAAGCGCCGGCGGCCAGTAATCGGGTGCTCGTCCGCTTTGTGGTCGTGACCGATCCGCAGCTACGAGCGGCGGTCGGCAAGGTCTACGCGGAGTGCTACGTGCAGTATCGGCAGTCGTCCGGCTACATCGGTCGCGCGTTGTCAGGCGATGATCCGACTGTTCAGAAACGCTCGGCCCGCTCGGCGGACCTGCTCGGGGAGCGTCTGGGCGACGCGCCGGTGCTCGTCATCGGTTGCCTGGAAGGTCGTCTGCCCGAGCCCGTGTCACCCCCGACTGCGATGGGCTTCGCCGCGGCGGGACTCCCGGCGATGTGGTCGTTCATGCTCGCCGCACGCGCCCGGCACCTGGGCACGGCGTGGACGAGCATGCACCTGAGCCGCGAGCGCGATGTAGCGGAGATCCTCGGTATCCCATACGACAAGGTCACGCAATTCTGCCTCACGCCCGTCGCTCACACCCTTGGCACAGAATTCCGCCCGGCCCGGCGCCCAGATCCAGACACGGTCATCCATTGGGATCGCTGGAGCTGATCCCGCCCCACTGGACCATCTCATCAGGCCGCCGGCGCGACCGGAGGCCTTCGACGGCTCCGACGAGGTCATCGAGGTCTATGCAGCTTGTTGAGCGCCAGATCCGCTGTGCACGAGTCGCTGCTGGAACGCCCATAGGCGCCGGCTGGACCCGCTGCCACACCCGCCGCGTGTGCGATCCTTAACGGAGTTCATCGGTAGCCGAATCGGAGGCATGACGATGACGCCAGACGACCAAGGCTCGCTCCGCGCGGCGTTTGCGCCCTCGGCCCTGCGAGCGGCGCTCTCGCCGCAACGACCGGTGTTCGCCGATCCGTGGGACTCACCGGACGACATGTTCGCGTGCTACGTGACTGTCAGCGTCATCGACCCGTTCCTGCTCTGGGCGGGCGGAAAGCTGATGGGGTCGATCTTCGGCTTCGGCTCTCACTGGCCGATCGGCGTCTTCATGCTGGCGGCCCTGGTGGGCGCGGCCGGATTCATGACGATCGTCGGTCGTGAACGGACGAGCCTGGCGGCCGACATCGTGCTGATCGCCGCCTGGATCGTACTGGGGCTGGTGGTGGCGCCCGTGCTGGGGCTGGCACTGTCGCCGCCGGCGGCGGTCATCTGTTACGTGGCGCTGCTGGCGATCACCTTCGGTGGCGTGCTGGTGCTGGGCCGCTGGGAGACGTCGTTCGTGCACACGCTGAGCTGGCCGGTGATCTGGAGCGGGCTGGCCGTGTTCTTCGCGTTCTGCGCGTACCGGATGATCCTGTTCCAATGACTGCCGGTGGTGCGGAGCCGCCCTTTCGCCGGTCACAGCCCGCGCCGGCGCCGGGCATGCTGCACTGATCGGCATGCGGAGCCCTGTGCGGCTCGTGGCGCCACGGCATCGGACTCCATTCGACGAGGAAGTCCTCGGTAGGAGGCTTGTCCCGTACCCACGCGTCGTATCCCTATGCCGGTAGTGGCGCAGGCGCTCGTCCTCGACGGTCCGCTCGAGTACCCGCGCGTCCGCCAGCCACGCCAGCTCACGTCGGTGAGGTCAAGGATCTTGCCCGGCCTGAGGACCAAGAACGCAGCGGCGAGGTCCGGCATGCCGGCAAGCGCTGGTCGACGCCGACGCGCTGGACGCCGACGCGGTCGCCCAGGCGGTGGTGTCCGCCGAGCCCGAGGTGCTCAGACCCTGCTCGGCGGCTTCACGTCGCCCCGCGAGCAGGTCGACGGCCCACCCGACGCGCTGTTCCTCGACCGCGAAGGCAGGCTGATCAGCGTGATGACCGTCGACGTCGCCGACGGCCAGATCCAGGCGGTGAGCTCGAACCCGGGCCAGCTGCGGCGCCTGGGGCCGGTGGGCGACCTGCGCGCGCCACTGCGCAAGCGGAGCTGGCCAAGCTAGGAACGCCTCGCCCATCGCCGCCCTCACTTGCGGCGTACTCGTGGTAGCGTGGCCTGTCCGTCTTTCCTACTGGACTGAAGATCGTGGATCGCGTCCGACTTCTGGTTCGGCCTTTCGGTTACCTGATGTTCGTAGTGGGGCTACTCGCCCTTTCCGGGGCTGCGAGGCTGTTGGGCGAGACGCACGAGTTGGGCTTTTTCGCCGGTCGGTTGGCGCGGACGGTGTGGCGCTACCCGGAGGTGACACGGCGGGGGTTACAGATGGCGTGGGTGATGTGGGCGGCGCTCTTTGGGATCGCGCTTAGCCCGATCGATCCGCTGGCTACGGGGTGGGACGAGGTCGCGCTTGGGGCTGCGGCACTCGTCGCGGCCTGGTACTGGTTCTTCGGCGGGCACCAAGCCGGGCGTTGAGGTTCTCGAGCGCCTGTTCGAGGCCGACCTCTGCGGGGTCAAGTTCGCGCATCGCACTGGCGAGCCGGTACTCAGCGAAGTAAACCGGCTCGACGTCGCAGGCGTGCGCGATCAGCTCCATCGCGCGCATCGATGGCTTGTCGTGACCGTTGGCGAGCATGTTGATGTGGGCGTGCGTGATTCCCTTGGCATCGAGCGTGCAGATCGCGTCCGCCAGCCCGCGGTATGTCAGGCCGCGCATCTGCATCAGGGTGCGCAACGTCTCTCCGAACGGCTTGTTGCTGGAGGGGCTCATCAAGTCTGTGGTCGAGCGTACCGCCCGTGCTCGACGATAGGTGCCGGTTTTGGGGGGTCCGGCTTGACAGGATGTCTACGCTGGCTTGGTAGGTTGTCTACCTAACAGCGGCGTCCGGCACGACGATGATGGAACGCCGCGAATTGCGATCCCCTGGACCGGGAGCTTGTCATGGGTGCAGCAGCAGTGGACGAGGCCAAGCTCGAAGCCTTCATGGGCAAGGCCGTAATGGATATGGGCGCGGTGATCAGCGCACCGTTGATGATGATCGGCGAGAAGCTTGGGCTCTACAAGGCGATGGCGGGCGCCGGCCCGCTGAGCTCTCAAGAGGTGGCCGAGCGCTCCGGGGCGGCGGAGCGCTCCGTCAGAGAGTGGCTGGCTAACCAAGCCGCCGGTGGCTATCTGACCTATGACGCTCAGACCGGTCGATTCACTCTCCCCGACGAGCACGCACTCGCGCTCGCCGAGGAGGACAGCCCGTTCTACCTCCTCGGGGCATTCGAGTTGATTGCGTCGCTCTATGCCGACGAGGATCAGATCCGGGAGGCATTTCGCAGCGGCGCTGGAATGGGCTGGCATGAGCATGACCACCGTCTGTTCAGCGGCACCGAGCGGTTCTTCCGCCCGGGCTACCGTGCGCACCTTGTGAGCGAATGGATTCCCGCGCTTGAGGGTGTCCAAGCGAAGCTCGAGCGCGGCGCGAGGGTCGCGGACCTGGGCTGCGGACACGGCGCCTCGACGGTGATCATGGCCAAGGCCTTCCCCGCCTCTGAATTCCGTGGCTTTGATTACCACGCGCCCTCGATCGAACACGCACGTCAGGCCGCCGAGGAGGCCGGCGTCGCCGGGCGCACCAGTTTCGAGGTTGCCTCCGCCGAGGAGTATCCGGGGGGAGGGTACGACCTCGTGTGCGCATTCGACTGCCTGCACGACATGGGCGACCCTGTTGGGGCGTCTGTCCACGTGCACGAAACGCTCGCCTCTGATGGGGTGTGGATGATCGTCGAGCCGTTCGCCAACGACGATCTGGAGGAAAACCTAAATCCAGTGGGCCGGCTGTTCTATGGCGCCTCGACGGTGATCTGCACGCCAGCCTCACTGGACCAAGATGTCGGCCTCGCATTGGGGGCGCAGGCGGGCGAAGCCCGCCTGCGCGAGGTCGTAAAACAAGGCGGGTTCACGAGGGTTCGCCGAGCGACCGAGACCCCGTTCAACCTGATCATCGAAGCCAAACCGTAACCCATCACGGCCCGTCCAAGACTGCCAAGGAGACACATGTCCCGCATGTACGTCGACTGCCGAGAGATCCCGAGCGAGAACAATTGCGATCTCGCGATGTCCGGCAGCGAGGAGCATTTGCTCGAAGCGGCGGCGGCTCACGCGATTACCGCCCATCACCACGAGGATACGCCCGAGCTGCGCGAGGAAATTCGGAAGGCATTGAAGGACGAAGTTCCGGGCGTTCTCGCATAGTCCAAAGGACCCCTGCACCCTCGAGCAACCACCGTGAATGACCGTGGTCTGAACTTCTTCTGGTCCTTCGGGAGGCTCCGCTGGCGGGCGGCGACCGCTCGGTCACCGTCGCGGATCGTGATCACCCGGACCTTGTCGGCACGAGCGTTCGCCCGGGTTTCGGCGCGCTACCTTTTCCGGATCGACTCCGGTCCCGAGAGCTGACCTGACCACGGCGCAACAGCTCCGCATAGCCGCCGCTTGGGATCCGCGTCCGCGAACGTCTTCACGCTGCGGATGCTGAGGTTCGATGAGGCGGCGGTCGGGTAGCTTACCGCCGGCGGGCGCGGGATCTACGTGGGCGAGACCTGCCAGCCGTGCCCGCGCGCGTGGCTCCCTCAGCCCGTCGCCGCCGCCCGGTAGGGCCGGAAGAACGTGCGCAGCTCCTCCGCGTAGAGCTCAGGCTCCTCGAACGGCGCGAAGTGCCCGCCGCGCGCGGGTTCGGTCACGCGCACGACATTCGCCGTGCGCTCGAGCCACGCCCGCGGCGGGCGGACGATGTCGCCGGGGAAGAGCGAGAAGCCGGACGGCACCTCGACCCGGCGAGCGTGCTGCGCGGGCGGGATCGCAGCGTTCGCGCGGTACATGCGCATCGACGAGCCGATCGTTCCCGTAAGCCAGTAGAGCGTGACATTCGTGAGGATCTCGTCCTTGGTGAAGCTCCGCTCGACGTCGCCGTCGCAGTCGCTCCACGCCCGGAGCTTCTCGACGATCCACGCAGCGAGCCCGGCTGGCGAGTCGGTGAGCCCGAAGGCGACCGTCTGGGGCTTGGTGCGGTGCATGGCGGCGTACGCGCCCTCGGTCGCGCCCCAGGCCGCGGCAGCCTCGAGCCAGGCGCGCTCCTCAGGCGCGAGGTCGGCTGGGTCGCCGGTGAAGACGGGCACGCCCGCGTCGGTGCGGTGGACGGCCACGACCCGCTCGGGGTGATCGAGCCCGAGGTAGCGGCTCACATGGCTGCCGATGTCCCCGCCCGCCGCGCCGAACCGCGCGTAGCCGAGGACGCCCATCAGCTCGGCCCACAGGCCGGCGACGGCGATCGAGTCGAGGGGCGGGCCGGTGGGGCGGTCAGAGTACGGGGCGGAGCGCCAGCCAGCGGCTGGGCCAGGGCCGCGAACTCGGCGATGCCGTTCCGGGCGCCGGCGGCGTTTGGCGCCAGCCGCGATAAGGGGCCGACCGAGTCTGTGGCGCCGCCATCCGATCGGACCTCGTGACGGTCGGCCTCCGTGCTGCTGCGGATGCCGTTCGTATAGCCCCCCGTTTTGCGACGAGAGCTGGCGTGCACTTAAATGCAAATTGTCGGGCTGGCGGCTCTGAGTGGGATCCAGGGCCCGCCGCCGACCGGCGTCCGATGGGCCGATCCCATGCGAACGCAAGGGCCGCGCGTGGAGTGGCCGGTTCCCACGCGCAAGACAGAACGCTACCGGGACGTCCAGATACTCGCCAAACGGCAGATGGAGGTCTCTGTCTGAGTTTGGCGCGCTCGGGTCGGTCGGTGTGCTGGTCCTTGCGCTGCGGCGGAGCCGAACTTGAGAGTTGGTGAGCTGGGTGAGGGCTAGTGGATCTCGACGATGTCGTAGCGGAGCGCGAGTACGAGCGCTTGTAGCCGGGAGTGCACCCCGAGTTTGGCGAGGATGTTCGCGACGTGATTTTGTTCGGTACGAATCGTGATGCCGAGTCGCTCGGCGATCCGTCGGCTGTCCAGGCCGTCGGCGAGGGCCTGGAGGACCTCTCGTTCTCGGGCGGTGAGGCTGGCCGGCGCTTGGCGGTCCCGATGCTTGCGCTCGTGTTGGCGGTCTGCGAGACGCAGCAGCTCGACGACGTCTTCAGAGGGCAGCTGCGTCTCTCCGGCTCGCAGCCGGCGGACGGTGCTGACCAGCTCCTTGAGCGGCGCTGTCTTGTGGATGACCGCGGTCGCGCCGCTCTCGACCGCGCGGGCGATCTCGGTACGGTCCAGGCTTGCGGTCAGCACGAGCGCGTGGGCTGCCGGATTTCGCTCGCGCAGCTCGACGATCAGCTCGCTGCCGTCGCCGTCGGAAAGCTCGAGATCGACGACGGCCACGTCGACGTCCTCGAGCATGTCGCGTGCCTCGCCCAGCGAGCCCGTCTCGCCGACGATCTCGAAGTCTTCCTCCTGCCCGAAGGCGCTCGCGATCGCTTGGCGCACGGAGGCGTGATCCTCGACCAGGAGCACTCGCGCTTGGCCTCGACGGACGGTTGGTGGGACGAGCGGCAGCTCGACACGAACCACCGTGCCCGCGCCGGACTTGGTCTGAACCGCCAGCTCGGCTCCCGCGATAACGGCGCGCTCGCGCATTCCACGGACTCCTGTTCCGCTGCTCGCGGCCTCCGTGTCGAACCCAATGCCGTCGTCTGAGACCTCGATCGCGAGGGTCTCGTGCGAAGCCCGGAGGGCTACCTTGATCGTCTTCGCTTCGGAGTGCCGGCGGGCGTTCGTCAGCGCCTCGCCGGCGATCCGCAATAGCTCCACGCCCCTTGTTCCCATCGCGCCGGCCGGGTTGCCTCGAACCTCGAGGTCGATCTGGCTGTCCACGGCCATCGTGCGGTGAAGGGCGACGAGCGACTCTAGAAGCTCGGAGAATGGCTTGTGTTCCTCTCCGGCTAGACGCAAGTCGTAGATCGCCGCGCGTAACTGCTGGCCAACCCCGGTCAGCGTCGGCACGAGCCGCGCGACTCGTTCCGCGGTCTCGGCATCAGACGCCGCCGCGTGCGCGAGCTGTGCGTCCATGATCGCGTCAGCCAGTCCGCTGAGCGCCCGGTCATGAAGATCGCGGGCGATCCGGCTACGCTCAGCCTCCCGGGCCGCCTCTAAGCGCTCGTCGCTCTGAGCCCGCTCGACCCCGGTCGCGAGCACGTTCGCCACCGACTGCACAAAGCTGACGTCATCCTCAAAGAACATACGCCGCTTCCTGGACGCCGCGGCGAGCGTCCCGAACGGCTTGCCGCCCGGATCGATCACGACCGTGACGTCGCTCATCACCTCGTGCTCGCGCAACACGGCGGGCACCTGGAACCGAGTGTCCGCCGTCATGTCATCGACGATCACCGGGTCACCGACCAGCAGCGCGTACCCCGCCGGCGAACCGCGGCCCGTCGGCATCGTGCAGCTCCCCACCACCTCCTCCCGCCAACCCGCGCCCGCGCGCACGAGCAATCTCTCGCCGCCGGGCAGCAGCTCATCGACCCTCGCGTACTCCACCCCGAGCGTGCGACAAAGGAGCCTCACCGCCTCGTCTAGCAACGGCTGCAGTCGCTCCTCCTCCAACGCCTTGAGGCCAAGCGCGGCGACCGCCGCCTGCTGGCGCGCCCGGCGCTTCAGGTCCTTCTGAGCCGCCCTGCGGTCGCTGACGTCTCGCGCGTAGACCGATAGACCGTCCGCCGAGGGATAGGCGCTCACCTCCGTCCACTTGCCGGTCGCTGCCGAGTACGCCTCGAAGTCCACCGTCGTCTGCTCCCGCACAGCCCGGTGAAGCGCGCCGTAGAAAGCCGTACCCACCGTCCCGGGGATGAACTCCCAGCAGTTCTTTCCGAGGACGTCCTCGCGAGCGAGCCCCGCGCGCCTTGCGATTCGGATCCTGTCTAACGCCCGGTCGTTGACGTAGGTATAGCGCCACTCGCGATCCAACGAGAAAAAGCTGTCGCTGATGCTCTCGAGGATCGTCTCGCTGCGCCGCTGGGCCGCGCCCAGCGCCCGCTCGGACCGCTTGCGCTCGGTGATATCGCGGTGGATCGCAAGGTAACCGGTGATCTCGCCGCCCTCTCCGCGGATCGCGACGCTGATGGACTCGACATCGACCGGTGTCCCGTCCTTGCGGTACACGACCATCTCCGTCTGCGCTCGCCCCGCCTTCGCGATCTGGCGAAACCGCGCCTCGCTCTCCTGCTCGCTCAGCTCGGTCTGAATGACGTCCTTGACGTGGCGGCCGAGCACGTCCTCCGCGCTCCAGCCGTAGAGCCTCTCCGCCCCGGGGTTCCATGCCGTGAGAAGCAACTCCTTATCCGTCGCGACGACCGCGTCCTCCATGTTCTCCACCAGGCTGGCGTGGTAGGCGAGCTTCTCCTCTGCCTGCTTGCGCTCCGTGATGTCGCGGCTGTAGACCGACAGGCCGCCATCCGTCGATGGGTAGGCGTGCACCTCCAGCCACCGGCCGGTCAGCGCCGCGTAGCTCTCGAGGCTGACCGGTTTCTGATCTCGGATTGCTCGACGATAGGCGCGGTCCAACGTCGTTCCCACCAGCTCCGGATATGCCTCCCAGATGCTCTTGCCCAGGAGCCGATCGAGGGCGACCGGCTTGCCGTGCAGCGCCGCGTGGTCCAGCGCACGCCGGTTGGCGTAGGTGAAGCGCCACCCGGCGTCCAGACCGATGAAAGCGTCGGTGATGCTCTCGAGGATGTTCTCGGCGCGCCCGTGCGCCTCTCGCAGGGCGTCCTCCGCGCGCTTGCGCTCCGTAACATCACGGTGGATCGCAAGGTAGCCGGTGATCTGCGAATGCTCGTCACGGATCGCGACGTTGATCGACTCCACCGAGAGCATCGAACCATCCTTGCGCTCCACCGCCACCTGGCCGCGCCAGCGGCCGCGGTCGGCGATCTCCCGGCGACCCTCTGCGTGTTGCTCATCGCTCATCTCCACCCGCATGAAGCTCCGGAGCTCGCAGCCGAGCGCCTCCTCCGCGCTCCACCCATACATCCGCTCGGCGCCCTGGTTCCACGCGGTCGCGCGCCACTCGAGATCGAACGCGATGATCGCGTCCTCGGTGTGATCGAGCATCGGGAGCAGGTATGCCAGCTGCTCCCGCGAGCGCGTCTGCTCGGTGACGTCGCGCGCCACCGAGACCGCGCCCACGATCCGGCCCTGATCGTCGTAGAAAGGAGCGCTTCTGCACGTGAAAGTGTGGCGGCTGCCATCCGCGCCGACCACGAAGAACTCCTCGTCGGCGACCACCTCCCCAGACCCGAGCGTCCGCGCCAGCGGCCACTCCGCCCCCTCATACGGCCGGCCGTCCAGATGGAAGGCCAGATCGATCGAGAGACCGGACAAGCTCGCGGCCGGGTGCCCACGTGGAAGCTCATGCTCACGGTTCGACAGCAGGACCCTGCCCGAGCGATCGACGACCAACACAGCGTCCGGCAACTCGCGGACAAGGACCTCGATCCCATTGGATCTGCGGGATTGTCCAGCCGGCATCGTCTACCTCCGCGATATGCGCAGCAGCCAAAGCGATCGCTATCAAGAGCTGCCTGCGCTTACGCAAAACTAGACATGTAGACGCTCTTTTGCATGAGCGAAACTACCTACATGGCTCAGAAGGATTACCAACAGGTCGATACCCCGGTTCCCCCGTGCGAAGAGTCCGCGCACTGTAGTGGAGGACTTCGACGGCCGTCCGTGAAGCCATAGCCAGCGAGATTTGCTCGCCAGCCCGGATTCGCCGTCACGCAGTCCGGATCCCTAGCCGAGGCCCGCCGGATGCTCGAAGGCATTGACGTCGCAATCCTGGACCTCGTGACTGAGACGGCGTTGCGCCCGGAGCCCCAGCGGCCCTCAAGAACGTCCGGTGGTCGATCGGCTTTTGCGATGTACACCGGCTT
>DASZMK010000029.1:0-49746 GCA_035551855.1 Solirubrobacteraceae bacterium | reverse complement strand
AGCAAGGGTCCGCGTGATCCGAGGCCGGAGAGGCGAAAGGTGGAACGTCCGCCGTATGAGCAGCTCCTGCGCGAGATCGAGGAGCTTGGCTACAGCGGCGTCGGGCGCACGTACGGCGTGTCGGACAACGCTGTGCGTAAGTGGGTGCGCTGGTACCGGGCCCGCCTGGAGGTCGCAGACGGAGCGAACGAGGTCCGGCCGGAGGCTGGGCATTGTGATCAGGACCGTCCGCAATCCGAATACGGGCGGCGTGAGGCGGCGTGAGGCGGCGTGAGGCATGCCCGTCCCCCGGTCGATGGCTAGGATCACGGCGTGGCCGCGCCCGTCGTCGTCATCCTCGCCGCTGGGCAGGGCACGCGCATGCGCTCGGAGGTGCCGAAGCTGCTGCACCCGCTGTGCGGCCGGCCCATGGTCGAGTGGACGATCGCGGCCGCCCGGGATGCCGGCGCCGGCACGATCGTGCTCGTCGACTCGCCGGAGCGAAAGCTCGAGCCGGTGCTGAGCGATGGTGTGGTCCTGGCCGTCCAGGAGCAGCCGCTGGGCACCGCCGATGCCGTCAAGGCGGCCGTGGGGGAGCTCGGCGCCGCCGACACGGTGATCGTCATCAACGCCGACGCGCCCCTGATCCGGCCGGCTTCGCTGCAGGCGCTCGTCGGAGCCCATGAGGAGTCCGGCGCGGCGGCGACCATCGCCACGATGGTGTTGGAGGACCCGAGCGGCTACGGCCGAGTGGTGCGAGCGCCGGACGGAACTGTGGAGCGGGTCGTCGAGACGAAGGCGCCCGGGGATGCGACCGAGCTCGAGCTCCTCATCCGCGAGGTCAGCACCGGTCTGTTCGCGTTCGAGGGCGGCGCGCTGATCGCCGCGCTGCGGGAGGTCCGCGCCGACAACGCGCAGGGCGAGCATTACCTGCCGGACGTGCTGCCCGTCCTGCGACGCCACGAGCGCACCGTCTGCCCCTATGAGCTCGAAGACGCCGACGAGCTGCTCGGCATCAACGACCGCCGCCAGCTGGCCGAGGTCACGGCGATCGCGCAGCGCCTGATCCACGAGCGCCTGATGCTCGCCGGGGTGACGATCGTCAACCCCACCGCCACGGTCATCGACTACGGCGTGACGATCGGCCGAGACACCGTGGTGGCGCCGTTCACCAGCCTTCACGGCATGACGGCGATCGGCGAGGGGTCCACCGTGGGCCCCGGCTCGACGCTGATCGACGCTCAGGTCGGCAACCGCGCGACGATCCTGCACTCGTATGTGACCGGCGCGACCGTCGGCGACCGGGTGAGCGTGGGGCCGTTCGCCTATCTGCGCCCGGGCACCATCCTCCGCGAGGGCTCCAAGGCCGGGACGTTCGTCGAGATCAAGAACTCCGACGTCGGCCGCGGGACCAAGGTGCCGCACCTGTCCTATATCGGCGACGCCGAGATCGGCGAGGACACCAACCTCGGCGCCAGCACGATCACCGCCAACTACGACGGCTATCGCAAGCACCGCACCTCCATCGGCCACCGGGTGCGCACGAGCGTGGACACGACGCTCATCGCCCCCGTCACCGTGGGCGACGACGCCTACACGGCGGCCGGCTCGGTCATCTCCACCGATGTCCCGCCCGGGGCGCTCGGCGTGGCGCGGCCCCGTCAGACGAACATCGACGGCTATGCCGAGCGACGGCGCGAGCGGGCCGCGGCCGAGAGCCGCGACGAGGCCACCGTGGTGCCCCCGCCCCCCACCGGATCCGGCGATTCACCTCCGGCCGCTCCAAATTCCGGGGATCAGAGATGAGCGCCACGGAATCGTCGGAGGCCGGGCGTAGACTCGCGAGCGGGATGGCCGTTCAGACGGAGACCGCTTCCAGCGTCCTGCATTACGCGTACGACAAGCGCCTCATGCTGGTATCGGGGCGCGCCAACCCGGAGCTGGCGGCGAAGATCGCCTCCAAGCTCGGTGTCGAGATCAGCCCCACCATCACCAAGACCTTCTCCAACGGCGAGGTCTACTGCCGGTATCAGGAGTCGGTGCGCGGCGCCGACGTGTTCATCGTCCAGCCGATCTGCGGCAACCCGTACTACGGCCTGAGCGCCAACGATGCGCTGATGGAGCTGCTGGAGATGATTGACGCCGCCGTCGGCGGCTCGGCGCACCGGGTCATTGCCGTCACCCCGTGGTACGGCTACTCCCGGCAGGACAAGAAGTCGGCGCCCCGCGAGCCGATCAGCGCCCGGCTCGTGGCGCGGATGCTCGAGGCCGCCGGGATCGACCGGATCCTCACCATGGACCTGCACTCCGGTCAGATCCAGGGCTTCTTCCAGAAGCCGTGCGATCACATGACGGCGCTGTTCATGCTCACGCAGTACTTCACCGACCTGGGGCTCGAGGACCTCGTCGTCGTCTCGCCGGACGTCGGTCGTGTGAAGCTCAACAAGAACTTCGCGGCCAAGCTCGGCGCCGACCTGGCGATCCTCAACAAGGAGCGCCCGGCCCAGCAGGTCGCCGAGATCGGTTACGTCATCGGAGACGTTGCCGGCAAGACCGCGCTGCTCGTCGACGACATCATCGACACCGCCGGCACGCTCAAGGCCGCGGCTCACGCCGTGCTGGAGGCCGGGGCCAGCCGCGTCTACGCCGCCGCCACCCATGGCGTCTTCTCCGGCAACGCCTGGGAGAACCTCGCCGCCTCCGGGTTCGAGCGGGTCGTCGTCACCGACACGCTCCCCCTCCCCCCCGGGGCGCCCAGCGAGGTCCGGGTCCTCTCCTGCGCCGACCTGCTGACCAACTCGATCCGTCAGATCTTCACCGACGGCTCGGTCAGCGACGTCTTCGGCGGCGAGAACCAGTTGTTCTAGCCGTCGAGTTGTCGGACCTCTTCAACGGGTCGCGATTTGCGCCGACCCTGGGCAGACGGTTAGGGTGGCGGTGCACGGACGCGCTACGCGCGTGCCTTGCGCCCCCGAGGTACGCGCCAGGGGCCCGCGACCGCGCAGCAGTGCCGCAGCGATCGCGGGCCCCGCTCAACCGATCTCGCCGCGCACCGTGAGACGCGGGCCGGCGCGACGCAGACGCCCCTGATGACGTCATCCGTGAACCACCCCCACAGGCGTTGGCTCTCTCTCTGCGTCGCGCCGCCCGGTTGAACGGCCCCCGTGTTTTCTTCGCTCGCCGGACAGAACGCGCAAAAGCTCCTCAAGGTTGGCCAACCTCGCGCCGACGTCAGATCGCGAACGGCCGGTGGCTGGGGCCTGGCGCGACGCAGGCCCGGCGATCGTCCTCCCTGGCCCGCGCGGGTGACGGGGAGGTTCTGCCGCTGGCTCTGCGTCGCGCCGAACCCGGGAACGACGCCCCCTTCTCGGCGGGGTAATTACGACGCCCAAATCCTCATAAACATTATCGTCGGCGGAGCCAGAAGGTCAGAGTCCGAACTAGTCTGGTCCAGCGGCCTCTGGCCGGGCCCCCCGGTCAGCCGCCGGCCCGTCTCCTCCGTCTGCGCTAAGAAGTGCTGCACGTATGTCTGATCGCCTTCAGAGCGAGCGCGCCCGGCGGCTGCTGGACCTGCTGGGGCTCAGCGAGGACGAGCTGTGCGCGACGCTTGACGTCGATCCGCTCACGCTCCTGTCCGGTCAGCTGGACCACCGCCCGGAGCTCCGGATCCTGCTGGCCTTGCTGGATGAGGCGGAGGAACGGGCGGGCGCGCCGGTGCTGCGGCGATGGGTGCGGGCGGGTGGCCCCGCCGGTCGGCCGATCGACGCGCTGACGCGCCGGGACTTCGCCAGGTTCGAGGACGCGCTGACCACGCTCGCCGACCGCGGCTTCGTGCTCCGCGGCGGCCGCGGTGGGGGAGACGCGGCTCCCGGCGGAGACGAAGGAGGTCGCGCGGTCGATGGCTGAGCCGTTCACCCATCGCCTGCGCGTGCGCTACTCGGAGTGCGATTCCCAGGGCGTGCTGTTCAACGCCCACTACCTCGCCTACATCGACCACACGATCACCGAGCTCTGGCGCGCGGCGTACGGCGGCTACCGGACGATGCTCGATCGCGGGGTCGACATCGTCGTGGGTGAGGTGCGGATGCGATTCCTCGGCTCGGTGCGGTTCGACGAGGAGATCGTGCTCGAGGCGGTGGTGACGCGGATCGGCACGACGAGCCTCACCTCCAGCCACAGGTTCCGCCGGCTCGACGGCGAGCTTCTGCTCGAGGCCGACATCCGCCACGTGTTCGTCGATGCGGCGACCGCGGTGAAGACGCCGATGCCGGACTGGGCCCGCGACGGGCTGCGGCCCTGGTACATCCCGCAGACGGCTGATCCGCCGGCGGGGGATGGCCGCTCAGGCGCATCCGCGGCGACGCGACCCGCATAACGGGCCGGATCTGCACCGGCCGGCCGCCACGCTCAGTCGGCCTTGGCCCCGGCCCGCTTGGCCGGCCAGGCTCCCACCAGGTGATGGAACGCGCGCGCGAAGCTCCGATCGACGGCGGCGGCGACGCCGGCCATCACCCCGGCCTGCAGGGCGTGGGCGCTGACGACCTTCGCCATGCTCGACTCGCCGCTCCCGGGAGCCGGCGGAGGCGCATCGTCGATCCTGGACCAGAGGCTGCGAAACAGCGACTGGCCAATCCGCCCGGCGATGAGCGCACCGAGCAGGGCGAAGGGCTTGTACAGGAGCTTCATGTGGTCGGTGCAGCCTAATGCAACCGCGAGACCAGGTTCGGACACGCCGGATGGCCAATCCCGGCCGCAGGCGGATACTCCAGTTGGCGGTGGTGAACAACCGCCTGGCATGGGTAAATACAGGGGCGAAGTTGCCGAGGTGTTTAAGGAGGAAGCCATGCTCGACGAGGATCCGACCCGCGACGGTGGTGCAGCGGAAGAACTGCTCCGGCAGGCGCTGCTGGATGATTCCTCGGCCGTCGCGGTGTCGTTGCGGGTCAACGGCCTGCCGCTGAGCGAGGCGGTGACGGTCATCTTCCACGGCCGCCGTGACCTGGGCACGCTTCAGACGTACGTGGCCAGCGGCAGCCGCGGAGCCGGCGCCACCGTCTCCGCCAGGGAGCTTCTCCGGGTGCCGTGCGACCTGGATCTCGCCGACGCCGAGGACCGGGCCGATGCCGAGCGCCTCTACGTCCAGCAGGCGAAGGCCCTGCGCGACGCGCTCGTCGGAGCCGACACGGTGCTGGACGTGTGGCGCGAGCCGCTGAGCGATCTGGTGGGCAGCGTCGTGGCCGTCGACCGCTCGGTGCAGCTGTCGGTGCGGCTACCCGCCCACCGGCTGTTGCCGACGGCCCTGGTCGCCACCGAGTCCCAGCTGGTGGTCACCCCGGTGTGCAGCGCCCGCACACTGGCCGATGGGCGCCCGCCGATGGGGATCGCCTGCGTCCAGCAGGAGTTCTCCCGGGTCTATCCGCTCGCCGACGACCCAGCGCGGTGCGTCGAGGACTTCCTGGAGCTGGCGGCCGAGCACGCGCTCGAGCTGGCCGAACGGCTGGAGCACCAGGAGGCGTCGGTGGAGCGCTTCATGGAGCTCAGCGACTCGTAGTCGCCCACAGGTCGGTTACCGTGCGCGCCCAATGCGGCGCCGCTATGTGATCGCGTCGGTCGGCCTTGCCGTGGTGCTGTTCGTGGCCATCAGCGTCCTCGTGGCCCGGGCCGTCGGCGTCGGTGACGCCCAGAACGCCGCGGTCACCGCCCTGGTGCGGGCCGAGGTCCGCGGCGACACCAGCGGCGTCATCGCGCTCATCTCCGGCTGCGAGCGGTCGGCCGCGTGCCGCGCCCGGGCGGCGGCCCTGGCTGGGTCGCTTCGGCGCCCGGGTGTGCTCTCGGTCCTCCAGGTCCAGCCGTCGACCAACGTCGCGATCTCCGGCAGCGTGGGCACGGCGCGGATCGCGTGGTTGGTGGGGTCGTCGCTTCCCCGCGTGCAGTGCATGCGCATTCGCGACGCCGGCAACGTCCTGGCCGGCTTCACGATCGAGATCCTTCAGGTCAGCGGGAAGCTGGCCAGCGATGCGACCTGCCCGAGCCGCTTCTAGAGCGGTGGGGGGTGGGCGACGGCCGGCGTTCCG
The DNA here is from genome assembly GCA_035551855.1 of Solirubrobacteraceae bacterium. GTDB lineage: Bacteria > Actinomycetota > Thermoleophilia > Solirubrobacterales > Solirubrobacteraceae > Palsa-465. Next base: position 43,693 of record DASZMK010000029.1, on the reverse strand, counting down.
GCTCGTGCACCGGGCGTCGCTCGCGTCGCGGCAGACGCTGTCCCAGGCTGCCGTGCTCGCGCAGCCGGATGCCGGCCGGCTGAGCGTCAGGCAGCGGAAGGCCACCACGCGGCGGCTCCGGCCGCGTGGGTGGAACCTTCGGACCGCGGCCCCAACCGTCGTCGCTCTCGCCGTCTGACCGGCGATCCGGGGCGACCGGATTGTCCTTGAGGGCCGGCCACATCAGAAATGCGACGCACCCGAGTCCGAGAAGATGTACTCCAGCGATCCAGCCGATCAGCGCCGCGCCGCTCATGGCAAGAGGTTAGCGCAAGGTTAGCGTCCTCCGCCAGCGTTTTTTCCAGATGGTCGCTACCATCGAACGCCGCTGATGGCACGTACCGATTCCACCGCACTGAAGGTCACCCCGCGCCAGGCCGCCGGGTCGCGAGAAGCCCGGAGGCTGCGCCGCCGGGGCAACGTGCCCGGGGTCCTCTACGGCGGCGGCGATGAGCCGGTCGCCTTCCAGGTGCCGGCCCGGACGCTTCGCCAGGCACTCGCCCACGCCGGGGCGGTGCTCGACCTCGGCATCGAGGGCGGGAGCTCGAGCCCCGCGGTCCTCAAGGAGCTCTCGCGCCACCCGGTGACCGGGGAGACGATCCACGTCGACCTGCTCCGCGTCCGGCTGGACGTGAAGATCCAGACGACCGTGCAGCTGGAGCTCACCGGCGAGACCGACGCCCCCGGCGTGAAGGACGGCGGCGTGCTGGAGCACGTCACCCGCGAGCTCACGATCGAGGCGCTGCCCAACGAGATCCCGGATTCGCTCAGCCACGACGTGTCCGACATGCAGATCAACGACACGTTGATGCTCGAGTCGTTGCGCCCGCCGTCGACGGTGACGCTGCTCGACGATCCTGAGACGGTGATCGCCAGCCTGACCCCGCCGCGTCTCCAGGTCGAGTCCGACGACGAGATCGAGGAGGAGACGGGTGTCGTCGGCGAGGGCGAGGCCGCGCCTGAGGAAGCGGCCGAGGGCGGCGGCGGCGACGCCGCGGCCGAACCGGGCCCCGAGTAGCCGGCGGACATGCCGCTGCCGGGACGTCGTCGTCCGGCCGCGCCCGTCGACTGGATGATCGTCGGCCTGGGCAACCCGGGCAACGAGTACAGAGGCACGCCGCACAACGTCGGCTTCGACGTGGCGCAACGGCTGCAAGAGCGCTGGGACCTGGGCAAGCCGAAGTCCCGCTACCGCGGTCTGCTCACCGAGGGGCGCATTGGTCTCGAGCCCGGCCACCCCGGCGGCCCCCGGGTGGCGATCCTCCTGCCCCAGACGTACATGAACGACGCCGGCAAGTCGGTCGGTCCGGCGCGGGGTGATCTGCGCGTCGACCTCGACCACATCCTCGTCATCCACGACGAGATCGACCTGCCGTTCGGTGACATCCGGACGCGCCTGGGCGGTGGCCTCGCCGGGCACAACGGCCTCAAGTCGCTGAAGGGCGCCTTCGGCAGTGCCGATTTTCGCCGCGTCCGCGTCGGTGTCGGCCGGCCGCCCACTACCGATCCGGACCGCGTGGCCGCCTACGTGCTGGGCAAGTTCCGGGAATCGCGGGCGGAGGTGGAGGCCCTCATCGACCGGGCCGCCGATGTCGCCGAACAGGTGGTGCGCGACGCCGGCGACGGTCCGCAGACGGCCGCCGGCGGCTCCTAGACTGAGATATCGAAGACTCTCTCGATGCTCAGCCCGCTCCTCGCCCATGCCGACGACGATGCCCAGACCGCTGCCCTTGCCCGCGAGGGCGGCGAGGCGTTCGTCTCCCAGTCGCTACGACCGTACCTCGTAGCGGCCCTTCTCGATCGGGACGCCGGTAAGGCGGCCATCGTTGTCGCCGGCGACGACCGCGCCGCCCGGGACCTCGCCGGTGGTCTGCGGACCTGGCTGGAGCCGCGGACCGTCCGCTACTACCCCAGCCGTGGCGTCAACTACGAATCGCACCTGGCTCCGCCGCCGCACCTCGTCGGTCTGCGCATCGCCGCGCTCGACGCCCTCCTGGAGCACCAGCACGGCGCTCCCCCGGGAGTTGGCCCGCAGGCCAACTCCGAAGGCCCACGACGTGGGCCCGTGGTGGTGGTCAGCGCGGTTGCCCTCTCCGAGAAAGTGCCGGACCCGTCGATGCGCCCGCGGCCGTTCTGCCTGCGCAAGGGCGATCTGATCGACCTCGACGAGACCGCGATGGACCTCGTCGCCGCCGGCTATGAGCGCGTCGACCAGGTGGAGGACCGCGGCCAGTTCGCGATCCGCGGCGGCCTCCTCGATGTATTTCCGGCGACCGAGGATCGCGCCGTCCGCGTCGATCTCTTCGGCGATGAGATCGACTCGCTGCGGTGGTTCTCGACCTTCACCCAGCGCTCGCTCGAGGAGGCCGAGGTGGTGGAGGTGGCCCCCGCGGCCGAGCTCTCCGCCGAGCACCGCGAGCTCGCCGAGATCGCCGCGCTGGAGGACCCATCCGAGCGGCCGGACATCACCGAGCTGCTCCCGGTCGACAACTTCCACTCGTTCCTCGAGCTGGCCGGTGGGGACGCCGCCGTGCTGATCGCCGGCAACGAGGACGTTCAGCCCGCCCTGGCCGACCACTGGCAGGACGTCACCGCCGCCTTCCACGACGACGACGCGCATCACCTCTACGTCGCCCCGGACGAGATCCTCGCCCAGCTCGGCGGCCGGGCGCTCATCCGCCTGTCGAGCATCGATCAGGACCAGCCGTTCGCCTTCCGCGCTCAGGCCGCCGACATCGCCGCCCGCGGGCTCAAGGAGGCCGAGCCGGAGCTCGAGAAGCTGGCGCGCTCCGGATATCGGACGATCCTGACGTTCGCGCGCCGAGGCGAGGGGGAGCGCTTCGCCTACAACCTGGGACGGCTGAAGACGCGCTGGCTGGGGGAGAGCGACGACGGGGTGAAGCCCCAGGCCGGCCAGATCACGATGGCGCACGCCCGGCTGCAGGCGGGGTTCATCGCGCCCCAGTTTCACCTGGCGGTCATCCCGGACCACCGGTTGTTCCAGCGCCGACGCGCCGCCGAGCAGCCGAGCCGGGAGCGCAAGCGCGGCGTCCTGCGCAGCTTCGCCGACCTGCGCACCGGCGACATCGTCGTCCACGAGGACCACGGGATCGCCCGGTTCGCCGGCTTTGACACCAAGACCGTCGCCGGTGTCACCCGGGACTACCTCTACCTGGAGTACGCGGGCAGCGATCGCGTGTTCGTGCCGGTCGACCAGCTGGCGAAGATCAGCCGGTACGTCGGCGCCGGCGGAAGCCACCCGCCGCTGTCCAAGCTGGGCGGCAGCCGCTGGGACACGATCAAGTCCCGCGCCCGCCGCGCCGCCCAGGAGCTGGCCGGCGAGCTGCTCAACCTGTACGCCGAGCGCCGGCGCCGCGAGGGACATGCCTTCCCGATGGACAGCGACTGGCAACGCGAGTTCGAGGACGCCTTCCCGTACACCGAGACGCCGGACCAGCGCGACGCGATCGAGTTCGTCAAGGCCGACATGGAGTCGGCGCGGCCGATGGACCGCCTGATCTGCGGCGACGTCGGCTACGGCAAGACGGAGGTCGCGCTCCGGGCCGCGTTCAAGGCGGCCCAGGACGGCAAGCAGGTGATGGTCTTGGCCCCCACCACGATCCTGGCCCAGCAGCATTACGGCACGTTCTCCGAGCGCCTGAAGGACTACCCGGTCACGATCGAGCACGTCTCCCGGTTTCGCTCCACCGCCGAGCAGAAGGACGCGATCGGCCGCTTCGGCAAGGGCGAGGTCGACATCCTCATCGGCACCCACCGCCTGCTGTCGCGCGATGTCCGCGCCAAGGACCTGGGGCTGCTGGTCCTCGATGAGGAGCAGCGCTTCGGGGTCAAGCAAAAGGAGCTGCTGCGCCAGCTCAAGCTGCGCGTCGACGTCATCGCGATGAGCGCCACGCCGATCCCGCGCACCCTGCAGATGTCCCTGGCCGGGATCCGTGACATCAGCGTCATCGAGACGCCGCCGGAGGGCCGGCGGCCGGTCAAGACCTACGTCGGCGAGTACGACGAGGAGCTCGTGCGGCGGGCGCTGTTGCGCGAGAAGGAGCGGCACGGGCAGGCGTTCTTCCTGCACAACCGGGTGGAGACGATTGAGGAGACCGCGGTGCGGCTGCGCGGGCTGTGCCCGGGGATGCGCTTCGAGGTGGCGCACGGCCAGATGGACGAGGGCGTGCTCGAGCAGCGGATGCTCAGCTTCCTGCGCGGCGATGCCGACGTGCTCGTGTGCACGAGCATCATCGAGTCCGGGATCGACATCCCCCAGGCGAACACGTTGATCGTGGAGCGCGCCGACGTGTTCGGCCTCTCCCAGCTCTACCAGATCCGCGGCCGGGTCGGCCGCTCGCGTGAGCGCGCGTACGCCTACCTGCTGTATCCGAGCGCGGCGGCGCTGACGCCGGAGGCGGCAAACCGCCTGTCGGCGTTGAGCGACTACACCGAGCTCGGCGCCGGCTTCAAGATCGCCATGCGCGATCTCGAGCTTCGCGGCGCCGGCAACCTGCTCGGCGACGAGCAGTCCGGTCACGTCGCCGCCCTCGGCTTTGAGCTGTACATGCAGATGCTCGACGAGGCCGTGGCGGCGATGGAGGACGGGGCCGACGCCGGCGAGGAATGGGAGCCGGTGCGCCTCGACGTCAACGTCGACGCCTACGTGCCCGCGGACTACATCCCCTACGAGCAGGCCAAGGTCGACGTCCATCGTCGGATCGCCGGCTCGCGCGAGGTCGCGGACCTGGCCGCGCTGCGCGAGGAGCTCGAGGACCGGTTCGGCGAGCTGCCGGACCCGCTGCGCAACCTGATCTCCCTGCAGCAGGCGCGGATCAAGCTCGGCCAGGCGGGTGCGCGGGCGGTGACCGTGCGCGGCGACCGACTGGCGGTGACACCGATCGAGCTCGACTCGGTCCGGGCCAAGAGGATCCGGGCCGAGATCCCCGAGGCGCTGTACGAGTCCGGCAAGTCACAGCTGTCGGTCCGGGTGCCCAAGGATCCCCGGGAGCGCTTCCCGGCAATCGTCCGGGCGGCCGACGTGCTGCTGTCGGTCACGCGCGAAGCGGCGTAGCCGGCCGCAGTTAAACAGCGACGTAGAGCACTCTCCCCGGGGAGGGTGCTCTACGTCACATGGTCGCGCCTATCGCGCGCAATGAGGCGCCGTCCCTGACACTCCGTCGCACTCCATCCATGAAGTGCCCACTGCATGAAACAGCGTCCGCGCCACGTGCGCAATTGGACAAAGGTCGACTGCAGGGCCAGGCTGCCGTCGAACCTTCGTCGACCGGCCTGCCGCGGCGGTACCCGCGGTCCTTCTCAAATACTTACGATCCTCCCGCGGTGAGTGCCGCTACTATCGGCCGGGTCGTATGAAGACTCCGCGGTCCATCCTGGCGCTTGGCGCCTTTTTTGTGCTCGTGGCCATGGCGATCGCCGGCTGTGGCGGCAGCAGCGTGCCGAGCGGCTCGGTCGCCGCCGTGGCCGGCAACCCCATCTCGACGCGAGCGTTCAACCACTGGATGTACGTCGCCGCTCAGGGCCAGGCGGCCCAGAGTCCGGGCCAGCCGGTCATCGTGCCGGAGGATCCGCCCAACTTCACCAAGTGCATCTCCCAGGTCAAGGCGGAGATCCCGTCACTGCGCAAGACCGCCGACAAGACGCTGAAGGCCGACTGCGCGCAGCTGTTTCAGTCCCTCTCCAGCCAGGTCATGGATTTCCTGATCAAGGCCTACTGGTACCAGGCCGACGCGCACAAGATGGGCATCAAGCTCACCGACGCGCAGGTGAACGCGGCGCTGGCCCAGGCCAAGAAGAGCCAGTTCCAGTCAGCCGCCCAGTACGAGACCTTCCTGAAGCAGAGCGGCCAGACCGCGCAGGACATCCTGTTCCGCGTCCGCGTCAACCAGATCTTCACCAAGCTCACCTCTCGTCATCCCACGACGGTGACCCCGGCGATGATCGCCGCGTACTACACCACCCACAAGTCCCAGTTCGGGACGCCGGAGACGCGCAACATGCGCATCGTGCTGACCAAGACCGCGGCTCAGGCCGAGGCGGCCAAGACGGCCCTGCAGCATGGACAGAGCTGGAGCACGGTGGCGAAGAAGGACTCGACCGACCCCACCACCAAGAACAAGGGTGGGCAGCTCACCGGCGTCACCGCCGGCCATCAGGACGCCGCCCTGTCGAAGGCCGCGTTCGCCGCGCCGGCGAACAAGCTGCTGGGACCGATCAAGGGGCAGTTCGGCTACTACGTGCTCCAGGTCACCAAGATCACGCCGGCCAAGCAGCGGTCGCTCGCCCAGTCGACGCCCCTGATCAAGCAGACGCTGACCAGTCAGCTGCAGAGTCAGGCCCAGACCGCCGTTGACAGCCACGCCTCCAAGAACTGGAAGAGTCAGACGAAGTGCCTGGCGCAGTACGCGATGGCCGACTGCAGTGGCTACAAGGCACCCAAGTCGTCGTCGACGAGCTCCAGCGCGGCCGGGGGATCGGCCGGAGCCGCCGGAGCCGCCGGAGCCACGACCGCGGCGCCCTAGCGCCCCGGTCCGCTGAGACGCCGTGGCCGGTCAGGACGCCGCTCAGTCCCTGACTCAGCTTGACGCGATCACTCGCCGCCTCCGCCGCGAGTGTCCGTGGGACCGCGAGCAGGACGAGCGCTCGATCGTCCCGCACACCGTGGAGGAGGCCTACGAGCTCGCCGACGCCGCCGAGCGGCGCAACGACGCCAAGATGCTCGACGAGCTGGGCGACGTCCTGTTCCAGGTCCACTTCCTGTCGCTTCTGCTGGAGGAGCGCGGCGCGGGCGACCTGACCCAGGTCGCCGAGCACGTGACCCGGAAGCTGATCCGCCGCCACCCCCACATCTTCGGCGAGACCGAGGTGCGCGACGCCCAGGACGTGCTGCGCAACTGGGACGCGATCAAGCGCGAGGAGCCCGGGCGCGAGCCCGGCATCTTCGGCGAGGTCCCGGAGAACCTGCCGGCGCTGCTGCATGCCCGCAAGGTCCAGCGCCGGGTCGCCTCCACCGGCTTTGACGTGCCCGGCGCCGGCCAGGCGCTCCAGGCCGCGCGCGACGAGCTGGCCGAGGTGGAGTCCGCCGGCGGCGAGGAGGAGCGCTTCCAGGCGCTGGGCGATCTGCTGTTTGCGGTGGTCAACGCCGCGCGGAAACTGAAGGTCGATCCGGAGCTGGCGCTGCGGTCGGCCTCTGGCCGATTCCGGAACCGGGTGACCGCCGCGGGCGAGCTCGCGGCATCCGAGGGCGGAAGCTGGGACGATCTCCCGGCGCAAGAGCAGCTCGCCTACTACGCTCGGGCGAGCCTGAGCCAAGGAGACGGTCCCCTCAGATGAGCCAGATCGAGCACGTCCATGCCCGCCAGATCCTCGACAGCCGCGGCAATCCCACCGTGGAGGTGGAGCTGAGCCTGCGCTCCGGCGCCTGGGGGCGGGCCGCGGTCCCGTCTGGCGCATCGACCGGTGAATTCGAGGCGACGGAGCTGCGCGACGGCGGATCGGCCTGGATGGGCAAGGGCGTCAGCAAGGCCGTCGACAACGTCAACGGCGAGATCGCCACCGCCGTCCGCGGGCAGGACGCGGCCGGACAGGCGTCCCTCGATCGGATGCTGATCACACTGGACGGAACCCCCAACAAGTCGCGGCTGGGGGCCAACGCGATGCTGGCCGTCTCGCTGGCGGCGGCGCAGGCGTCGGCCGCCGAGGAGCGGCAGCCGCTGTGGCGTTACCTGGGCGGTGAGACCGCCCACGTCCTCCCGGTGCCGATGATGAACGTCCTCAACGGCGGCGCGCACGCCGACAACGCCGTCGACTTCCAGGAGTTCATGATCGTCCCCGTCGGCGCCCGGACCTTCTCAGAGGGGCTGCGGATGGGGGCCGAGGTCTTTCACCATCTCAAGCGGACGCTGCACGAGGACGGGCATGGAACCGCCGTCGGCGACGAGGGCGGGTTCGCGCCGGACTTCCAGTCAAACGAACAGGCCCTCGAGGCGCTGATGGTCGGCATCCGCGCCGCCGGCTACGCGCCCGGCGAGCAGGTGGCGATCGCGCTGGACCCCGCGGTCTCAGAGCTGTACGACGAGGGCCAGGGCTACGTGCTCCAGCACGAGGGCCGGACGCTCAGCGCCGACGAGCTGACGAGCTACTGGTCAGAGCTCTGCGGCCGCTACCCCATCCTCTCCATCGAGGATGGGATGGACGAGGAGGACTGGGCCGGCTGGTCGACGCTCACGCAGCGGCTGGGCAAGAGCGTGCAACTCGTCGGCGACGATCTCTTCGTCACCAACACGCAGCGCCTGAAGCGGGGGATCGATGCCGGTGTCGGCAACGCCATCCTGATCAAGGTCAATCAGATCGGCACCCTGACCGAGACGTTCGCCGCGATCCGGATGGCCCGCGAGGCCGGCTATGCCGCGGTCATGTCCCACCGCAGCGGCGAGACCGAGGACGTGACGATCGCCGATCTGGCGGTGGCCACGGGGTGCGGCCAGATCAAGACCGGCGCCCCGTCGCGGACGGACCGTGTCGCGAAGTACAACCAGCTGCTGCGGATCGAGGAGGCCCTCGGTCCCGAGGCGGCGTATCCCGGACGAACCGCGTTTCGCCACTGACGGCGGGTATGGGAGAGGGCATCGTCCGTTCTCCGACACCTCTGCGGGATCAAGAGCATCTGCACGTGCACGCGCGCGTGCGGGAGGAAGGAACCGGGCCCTGTCGAACGAAGGCCGTAAGGGATGCCGTCAGCCCGTTCTGCAACCGCCCCCTCGCGTCGTCAACCCCGGACGTCACCCCGTCGCGGGCCGCGCGTCGTCTCTCGGCCGCCGAAGCTGCGGGTCCGGTGGGAGCGGGTGGGGCGGATCGGGCTCCTTGTCGTGTTCGCCGTCGTCGTCGGGCTGTACGTGGAGCACACGCTGTCGTACTTCTCCACCCGCGCCCAGGCCGATCAGCAGCAGGCGATCGTTCGGTCGCTGTCGCGCCAGAACGCCCGGCTGACCCAGCAGCAGAAATCACTCAACGATCCGGCGACGATCATTCGCGATGCCCGCGCGCTGGGGATGGTGCGCCCGGGCGAGCAGCCGTACGTCGTCATGGGCTCCGGCGGCCACTAGCCCCGGCGGGGGCGGGGGCCGCGCGATGAGCCCCGGCCCCGTCCGCTACGACGATCTGATCGGCCTGTGGCACGAGGGGCAGCGCCGGCTGGCCGCCGCCGAGCCCGCCGACCGGGCGGCGATGGAACGGGTGACGGACGAGCTGCTGGTGGCGCTGCGCCGCCGTCTCGGCGGCCCCTTCACCGTCCAGGAGCTGGCCTCGTTATACGTCGATGAGGGGACCGACTGGTGCTTTGACATCGCGGTGCGCGTGGCGCCCTCCCGTCCGGCCGCGTGGGACATGCCGACCGTGGCCGGCGCGGCGTTCGCCCGCTACGCCCGCGAGGCGATCGACTACACGACGGGACGCCGGACCGCCGAGGAGTCTCGGCGATCCGGTGACTTCTGAGGTCCCGTGAGGCGGCCGAGGCCGCCGGGAACATTGGGTGGGCTCAGTCGTCCTCGGCGTCAGAGGTGCCGGCGCGGCGGATCACGATCTGATCCTCCTCGATGGCGACCTCGACCGGACGGTGACCAGCCCAGTACTCGGCGTAGATGGGATCGTCCTGCACGGCCGGGTCGAGCCAGAGCCCGTAGCCCTCTTCGCCGTGATCGAACGTCGCCTCCAACGGACCGGACGACCTGCGCCGGCCACGACCGCTGCGGCCTCCGCGGCGGCTGCGACGACGACGAGCCGGCTTCTCGGCCTCCTCGTCCTCGTCTTCCTCTTCATCCTCCTCGGCCTGCTCCGCGGCGGCGGCATCAAGCTCAGCGGCAATCAGCGCGTCGTCCTCGGCCCGCAGGTCGATGTCTTCGTCGTATTCGGCCACAGCGGTGACGCCCTCGGCATCGTCCCCGGCGTCGAGCTGCTGCTCGCGCTTGAAGGACTGGATTTGTTGAACGGTTACCTCGAGCTGATGAGCGATCCACGCGTCTGTTCGGCCTTGGCGGACCCAGGCGCGGATTCGGTTCAACTCAGGTCTGAGAGATCGGCGTGCCATAACTAGAAGCGCAGACTAGTACAGAGGTCGGCGGTAGCCTCTTTTAGGCGTGCAAATCCTCGCGTTTGGTTGAAATGTCAAATCCCATGGGGGTATCCTCCATCGCGGGCAGGCGTTGCGCTTGGCGTGGCATGACGCACCCGTTTCTAGCGGCCGAATGCAGGGAGGCGACCATGCTGGTACTCACCCGCAAGTCCAATCAGAGCATCATGATCGGAGACGACATAGAGGTGTCCGTCCTCGCGATCATGGGCGAGAAGGTGCGGATCGGAATCCAGGCTCCGAGGGACATTCCCGTGTTCCGCAAGGAGGTCTACATCGAGATCCAGGAAGAGGGTGCCGAGGGCGGCAAGGGCGCGCGCGAGGAGGTCGACGCTGCCCTGCGCAGCCTCGGCGACTCCGACTAGTCCGCGGGCTGCCGGATCCGCTGACCGGGTCGCGGCGGGCGGGGCGGCGGTGGGCAGGACCGCGACGGGCAGGGCCGCGGTCAACCGAGGAGCAGGTACAGCGTCTCGAACATCACCGCGGTGACCAGCACCGCGGTGAGGATCAGCGACAGGATCAGCATCCAGTAACGCAGCGAGCTCCGCTTCTTCTCGCGCTCGTGCGTGCGCACGCGCGACCGGCGGACGGCCTGGCGCCGAAGCGACTCCCGCCGGCTCCGGTCCAGTTGCGTCTCGTGCCGGAATTCCTGCTCGAGTTGCGCAAGGCTCTGCCGCATCTTCATCGCCATACGTTCGGCGAGCCTACCAGTGGTGCAGGAATCCATGCACCCGGCCGGCTTGGTCGTGCGCCGGCGTCCGCGGCCGGCTGATCCCGGCCCCCGGCCATGCGCGGTGCGCCAAATCAGGATCCCGCCGGCTGATTTGGCGCGATTTTGGGGCCTGGCGTGCGCGTGGTGCCAAATCATCCCGGCAAATCGTAATTTGGCGCAATCTGCAGGGGCTTTTTCCGGTGCAACGGCATGCCGCCGACCGCCGTCCTCCGTCAGCCTCGGCCTCGCCGGCCACCCGTCCGGCCGGCCGCACCGGCCACCACCGGACGACCCGGCGCAGCCCGCTCGGTCAGGCGACCTGCTGGTGCTCGTAGACGCCGACGAAGTGCAGGTAGTTGTCGGCGATCTGCGAGCCGGCGGCACCGCGGTCCAGGCTCTGGTCGAGGAAGGCCTTGAGGGCGTCCCACCAGATCGAGCGGCCGATGGCGAAGCCGATGAACCCGTCGACGCCGGAGGCCACCTGGAGCCAGTGCTCCACCTTCTCGGTGGAGGCGCCCCGGCCGAGGAGAACGCACTTGACGCCGTCGCGGCCGGAGCCGGAGCGGGTCTGCTCGGCGAGCATCTCCGCGTCGGAGCGCTCGTCCACGCCCTCGATCTTCCAAATGTCGACCTCGATGCCGAAGTTCTGGATGCCCTCGATGGCGCGGCGCATGAGCTCTGGGCGCAGCTCGGCGTCGTAGCGGTCGGTGTCCCCGCCGACGGAGGCGAGCTGATCGTCGGTGGCCGGCACCAGGAGCTCGAAGAGGAACCTCCGGTCATTGGAATGCAGCCAATCCGCCAGCACCTTGAGCCGCTTGAGCTGGCGCTGGTTCATCTCGGTGTCCGGATCGTCAGGGTTGTAGCGGACGAGCACCTTGGAGAAGTCCGGATCGAACGTCTCGATGTGGGCGCCGAAGTCGTCGCCGTACTCGAAGTCGAACTCGTTCTGGCCGGACTTCTCGACCGGCATGGCCAGCTTCAGACCCTCCTCGTGGGCCCGCTTGGGGATCTCGCCGCCGAACTGCTCGTCGACGAGCACACCGGTGGCGCCGGGCTCGGCGCCGCGCTTGACGGCTTCCTCCATCCCCTCGTAGATCAGGTGCTTGGCGTCGGCGATCGTCGCGACCTGCTCCGGGGTGGGATCGCCCTCGATCCCGAACATCTTCTTCTGAAACGACCCCCGATGGTCGAACGCGAGGATGTAGAGCTTTCCGTCATAACCGAGCGCCATGTCAACCGCCTAGGTGTGTTCGTATTGCTGTCCAGTGTCAGTCTAGGGACGATCCAGCGGCCCCGCCGATACCCTTCGCGCCCAGTGGAGCACCGCTTCGCCGGACACGCGTATTCCATCGGCATCGAAGAGGAGCTGATGATCCTCGATGCCCAGTCGCTGGAGCTCGTAAACGCCATCGAGGCCCTGCTCGAGCCGGCGCCCACGGGCGAGATCAAGCCGGAGCTGATGGAGTCTGTGCTCGAGATCTCCACCGACCCGTGCCCCAACCTGACCGAGGCCGGTCGGCAGCTGCGGGCGCTGCGACGCCAGGTCGTCGAGACCGCGTCAAGCAAGAACATGGCGATCGGCTCGGCGGGTACCCACCCGTTCGCGATGTGGGAGGACCAGCGGATCGTCGCCCGCCCGCGATACCGGGACCTGATCTCCGCCCTGCGCTTCGTCGCGCGCCAGGAGCTGATCTTCGGCATGCACGTCCACGTGGGCGTCGACGACCCGGACAAGGCGATCCACGTTGCCAACGGGATGCGGGTCCACATCCCCGTGCTGCTGGGGCTCTCGGCCAATTCACCTTTCTGGCGGGCCGACACCACGGGCATGGCCTCGACCCGGACGCCGATCTTCCGTGCCTTTCCCCGCGTCGGGATCCCGCCCACGTACAAGAGCTGGGAGGACTACGAACGGCGGATCGAGTTCATGATCAGCGCCGGCGTGATCGAGGACTACACGTACCTGTGGCATGACGTCCGACCGCATCCCAGCTTCGGCACCGTCGAGATCCGCGTCATGGACTCCCAGACCCACATCGACCATTCGCTGGGCCTCGCCGCCCTCGTCCAGGCGCTCGTCAAGGAGCTGTCCGAGCATTTCGATGCCGGCAAGCGGCTGTCGCGCTACCCGTTCGAGATGCTCGACGAGAACAAGTGGCTGGCGGCGCGGCACGGGCTGGAGGGCGAGCTCGTGGACCTGCCGAGCTCGGACCGGGTGGGGACGCGCGCGCTCGCCCGGCGGCTCATCGACCGTATGCGCGACCATTGCGCCGACCTCGGCTCGCTGGCCGAGCTCGAGGCGGTGGAGGATCTTCTGACCCGGGGCAACGGAGCGGCGCGTCAGATCGTCGTCTACGAGGCCAACCACGATCTGCACGAGGTCATGGCGGAGATCGTCGCCGCCACCGTCGTCTAGGACCCGGCGGCGCTCGCTCGGCCCGGTCACGGAACCGATCACGGGACATCCGCTCAGCGGGATGCTGCCCGGTTCTACAATCAGTTCGTGAGCACCGGCGGACCAGATCTATTCGTGATCTGCAAGAGCTGCGGATCCGAGGTCAGCCCCTACATCACCGAGTGCCCGTACTGCGGCAACCGGCTTCGTAAGCGCGCGCCCAAGCTCGACCGCGACCAGCGCGTGTCCGAGCGCAAGGCGCGTCGTCAGCCGCCGCCGCTGCTGACTCGCCTGCGCCGCGACGAGATCCCCGGGATCCGCGGCGACTCGCGCCCGTACGCGACCGCGTCGCTGATCGTGGCCAGCTTGGTCGCGTGCGTCCTGTGGCGGACGAGCCTGGGGAGCCAGGATCTCGTCGTGCTCGGCCGCCCCGGCTCCGGATGGTGGCGCCTGTTCACCGCCGCCTTCACCTACGACAACGTCGGCTACGCCTTCATCACGCTCGCCGCCATCGGCCTGTTCGGCTGGCTGCTCGAGCGCCGGCACGGCCCCCTCGTCGTGCTCGCCCTGTTCGTGATCGGCGGGGTGGGCGGCCTGGCCGCCAACGTCGCGCTGCACCCGGACGCGGTCGAGCTCGGCGCCACCGGCGCGGCGCTGGCGCTCGCCTGCGCCTGGGCGACGCCGGATCTGCTGACGTTGCGGCGGGGCGAAGACGTCGAGGGCGATCTGATCGGCGCGGCGGCGATTGCCGTGGCGGTGGCCTTGATGCCGCTCGCCGACGTCAACACCAGCTGGATCGCCGACGCGGTCGGCGTCGTCGCCGGGTTCGGCATCGGGCTTCCGCTCGCCCTGCTGACCGACCGCTGACCGACCTCTGACCGATCCGGCAGTGGCGCGCCGGCCTCGCCGGCAGGGGCCGTCCGGGCGCCCGCCGTATGATCCGTCGCGAGTGCCGGACCCCGTCTACACCGACGCCGAGCTGGGCGCCGCGATCGATGAACTCGCCGATCCGGCCCGGTTGCGCGACGCGCAGGAGATCGTGACGCGCGCGGCGCCGTCGCTGCAGCGGATCCTGGCCGCCGCGATCGAAGACGGCGGCTGGTTTGACGCCGCCCACCAACAGGCCGTCCGCGAGGCGGCGGTCCACGAGGACCCCCAGACCAGGCTGCGGGCCATGGAGACGCTCCTCTCGGAGGAGACGCGGCTGGGGATGCTGGTGGGGGTGGCGGTTGGCTTTGAGCTATCCCGGGCGCTTGACAGAGCCCGCTCCCACGATCGACAGGAGGACTAGATACACATGGACGTGCGTTTTCTCGGACACGCCTGCTTTGCGCTCTCAGACGGTGACACCACGGTCCTGATCGATCCGTTCCTGAGCGGCAACCCCAAGGCGGCGGCATCCGCCGATGAGGTGGAGGCCACCACCCTGCTGCTGACCCACGGCCACGCCGACCACGTCGGCGACACCGTCGCGATCGCGAAGCGAACCGGAGCGCCGGTCGTCGCAATCACCGAGCTCGCCGGCGAGCTGGGGGAGGAGGGCGTCACGGCCATCGATTGCAACCTCGGCGGGACGGCAACGTTCGACTGGGGGTGGGCGAAGCTGGTGCCGGCCTGGCACACGTCCACCACGCCGAAGGGGACGGTCAACACGCCCGCCGGGCTGCTGATCAGCTTCAAGGACACCCTCGTCTACCACCTCGGCGACACATGCCTGTTCTCGGACCTGCAGCTCGTCGGCAAGCGCCGCCAGATCGACATCACGCTGATGTGCATCGGCGGGCATTACACGATGGACCGGCTCGACGCGGTTGACGCCGCCGAGCTGGTCGGCGCCAGGACGGTCATCCCCTGCCACTACAACACGTTCCCGCCGATCGAGACCGATGCCCAGGCGTTCAAGTCCGACGTCGAGTCTGCGACCAGCTCCAGGGTGGTGGTGCTGGAGCCGGGCGACACGCACACGGCATGACCCACGCGATCGTCCTGATCCAGGCGGAGGGGTCGGCGCTGGCGACGCTCGGCGGGGAGCTGGCCGGCATCGAGGGGGTCGCCGAGGCGTACTCGGTGACCGGCGACTGGGACTTCGTGGCGATCCTCCGGCTGCGTGAACAGGATCAGCTCGCCCAAATCGTCACCGGCAGGCTGTCGCAGCTGGCCGGGGTGCGGCGGACGCAGACCATGGTGGCGTTCGAGGTCTACTCGAAGCACGACCTCGAGGCGCTCTTCTCGGTAGGGCAGTGAGGGGCTGAGCGGCAGGGAGCGCAGTCACCCCTGCCGCGCGCGCGGGCGCCCCTCCGGGGCGCCGAGTCTCCGGTACTCGACGCTAGCGCGGCAGCGGCGGAGGCCCCGGCGCCTCAGCCCACCCCGGCCTTTGCCAGGGCTCGGTCGAAGGCGTCCGCCATCGCCTCGTAGGTGTAGCCCGCGACCGCCGTCCGAGCTGCCTCGCCCAGGCGCGCGCGCAGCGCGGCGTCCCGCAGCAGGCGGTTGATGGCTCCTGCAAGCGCTCGGGAGTCGTTGGGCGGCACGACGAGGCCGGTGTCGTTCTCGCGGACGAGGCCCCCGGCGACGGCGCCGACCGCCGTCGTCGCCACGACGGGCCGACCCTGGTGCATCGCCTCGTTGCAGACGAGGCCCCACGGCTCCTTGAAGCGCGGGGTGGGGATGGACGGGAGCACGGCGAACTCGGCGGCGGCGTAGGCGACCGGCAGGCGTGCGCGGGGCAGGGCGCCGATCACCCGGGCCCCGGGCACCGCGGCCGCCAGGTCAGTCAGCGGACCGTCCCCGGCGAGCACCAGGGTGCCCGGCTCTGAGACCTGAGGCCACGCCCGGGCGAGCACCTCGATCCCCTTGTCGGCGACGAGCCGCCCGGCGTACAGGACCAGCGGTCCGTCGCCGAGGCCGAACTCGGCCCGCAGGCGACCGGCCTCGGCGTCGCTGACCGCGCGGCCGAACAGCTCCGGCTCGACCGACTGCGGCGCCACGACGATGTCGTCGTCGTGACCGCGGACGCGCCCCACGAACCGGCGGGCGTGCTCTCCGTAGGCGATGACGGCGTCGGCATGGCGATAGATGTGCCGGCTCACCGGCAATGCCAGCGCATGCGCCAGCGACCGGGGCTGATGCCAGATCGACGCCCAGAACACGAACGGTCGCCGGTACCGGTGAGCCCCGGCGTACGCGGCGGGCAGCAGCGCGCCGCCCGCAAACGGGGCGACGACCGCCTGATACGAGCGTCCGATCCGCAGCGCCTCGGCGAGCCCATCCAGCCGCCGGGCCGGAAAGTCGGCGGCGGCCAGCTGGGCATCGAGGTCGGCGAACCAGGCCGGAACGTAACGGTCGCCGCCGCCGTAGCAGAGGACCTCGATGGGGTGGCGCTCGGCCAGCAGCCGGTACAGCGGCAGGCGGTAGTCGCTCAGGTACGTCGTGAGCAGCGCGATCGGCACGGGGTCAGCCGATGCGGGCGCCCGGAGCGGCTCCCCGGTCCGGGCGCAGCAGCACGACGCCGCGCTCGTCGTCCAGCGCGCCCAGCACCAGCACCTCGGAGCGAACCGGGCCGATCTGGCGCGGCGGGAAGTTGACGACCGCCACCACGAGCGTGTCCTCGAGCTCCTCGCGCGGGTAATGCGTGATCTGCGCCGACGAGCGCTTGACGCCAATCTCCGGGCCGAAGTCGATCGTCAGCTTCCAGGCCGGCCTGCGCGCCTCCGGAAACTCCTCCACCGAGACGACACGGCCGACACGCATGTCGACCGCCTGAAAGTGGTCGAACTCGATCACTGAGCTCAGAGCTGGCCGGCGCTTCTCAGCGGGTCCGGCGCTCCGGGCAATGGGGATGGGGATGGGGAGGGGGAGGGGTCCGTCGGCGACGGGGTCGTCGTCGTGGTCTGACCGGTCCCCGCCGGCTGGCCGTCCCCGGGGCCGGTGGCCGGCGGTGGCGTGGCCCCCAACGGAGGAGTCGACCCCGCGGTGGGCGTGGTGCCGGTGGATGTCGAGGTGCCGGTCTGAGTGCTGCCGCCACTCGGGGTGGAGGTGGAGCTGGAGGGCTGTCCGGCCGTCGTCGACGCCGAGGAGCCGGTCGGCGAGCTGCCGGTGCCCGTCTGAGCGGTCTGGGCCGGGTACGGATCAAGCGGAGCACCGCCGGTCGACGTCGAGGTCGTGCCCGGCGCCGCCGGCGACGAGGTGGAGGTGGGAAGCACCGTCGGGTCTGACTGCGTCTGGGACCGACCGGCCGGCACCTTGGGGGTGGCCGACGGGGAGGTGGCCGTGGTGGGACTCTGGGCCGCCGGCGTGGCCGGCGTCTTGGAGTTCGTCCGGGCGTTCGCCGCCTTGACCCCGTTCGTCGTCTGCGCTGTGGTGAGCTTGGCGTCCGGACGCTGCGTCGCGCGCCCGGGGACCGACCGAGCGATCGTCGAGGAGCTCGTCTCTCCGGCGGGCGGCGCCGTGGGCGCGTAGGCCTCCGGCACGGCCGCGTGCGGGGCGGCGACCGGCCCCGGTGCCTGGGCCACCGGGTGTGCCGGCGGGTGATGGTGTCCGCCATGGTCGACCTCGACCGCGCCGGCCGTGACGAGCGCCGCCGCCGCCAGTCCGGCCGCGGCCTTCCCGGCGAACGCGCCGATGCCGGCGGAGACGAATCCGCTGGACCCGGCGAGGGCGCTCGAGCCGGCCACCAGCGTGCCGCCGGCTCCGGCGGCGCCGAATCCGGCCCCGGCTCCGGCCGCGCCGGCACCCATCGCGCCCGCCCCCGCCCCGGCGGCACCGGCCGCGCCGGCGGTCGAACCCGCACCGGCGGCGCCTGATCCGGCGCCGGCGGAATGACTCAGGTGGATGAACAGCAGCTTGTGCAGCATGGCGAGCGGACCCACCGGCAGCAGCGCCGCCAGCGCCTTGTTCGTCGCCTTCAGCTGCGAGCGGAACTCGCTGCAGCGCGTGCAGGTGCGCACGTGGCGGCGGACGAGGGGGCTCGGTCGCCGCTGCAGGCCCTCGGCCACCTCCGCGAGCTCGATTCGGACCTCGTCACAGGAGAGCACCCGCGCCTCGGCGGCCTCGGCCAGAGATACCCGCGCGCGTACGAGTAGCGATTTGACGCTCGGCACCGTCGTCTCCATCGCCTCGGCGATCTGCTCGTAGGCCATCGCGTCCATCTCGCGCAGGACGAGGGCGGTCTTCTGCGTCTCCGGGAGCTCGTGGATGTCGCCGACGAGCAGCCGGAACTCCTCGCGCTCATGGACCTTGTCGGCGGTGCTGGCGCCGTGCTCTGAGAGGTGATGGTCCATCGAGTCCACGCCGATCGCCTGGATCCGGCGGAGATGGTTGAGGCTGCGGTTGCGCGCGATCCGGTACAGCCAGGGCCGGACGTTGATCGGCCGGTCATCGGCGAGGATCGCGTTGAACGCGGCGGTCAGGACCTCCTGGAGGACGTCCTCGGCGTCCTCGCGGGACCCGAGCAGGTGGCGGCAGAAGGCCATGAGCCGGTTCTCGTAGCGCGACACCAGCACCTCGAACGCCCCCATGTTCCCGCGGCGCAGGAACCCGATCAGCCGCTCGTCGGACTGCAGCCGGAGCAGTGGCGAGCGTCCGTGTAGACCAATCCCGCCTGAATATTTGAGCGCAGAGACTTCCAAGTGACCCGCGAGCGAGGCTTCACTTCCGATGGCCAGGACACCGTAGCAGCGCATAAGTTGCGCCGGTCCGGGGAATGATCGTCGCGCGTCATTCGCCAGCAGACGTGGCGGACGGGCAACGGAGGGACCCAGGAGAGCTATGCACGCACGGAGGTACCCGGGGAGGGACTCGAACCCTCACGCCATGAAGGCAGTCGCTCTTAAGGCGACCGT
Source organism: Solirubrobacteraceae bacterium (assembly GCA_035551855.1). Classification (GTDB taxonomy): domain Bacteria; phylum Actinomycetota; class Thermoleophilia; order Solirubrobacterales; family Solirubrobacteraceae; genus Palsa-465. Next base: position 24,563 of record DASZMK010000029.1, on the reverse strand, counting down.
GTCTGACCAATTCCACCACCCGGGCGGGAGCCAGACGCTAGCGACAACACGCTCTGGAGCCAAGTTTCCGGGCACCTCCGGGACGACGGTTCTCCTTTGACACCGGAATTAGGCGCTTGCTAGGTTCGCCGCACGCTTCCGCCGGCCAGCACCTCCGTGGCCGGCCCCCCAGAGGAGATCGATTGCTGAGGCCGCGTCGGTGCAGAACTCAACCGTGATCGGCCGCATCGCCGCCGTCGCGGCCGTCGTCGTGGCCGTCGTTGCGGTCGCCGTGATCCTGCTGTCCAACGGCAGCACCTATCAGGTCCGCGCGATCTTCCAGAACGCCGGCCAGATCGTCTCCGGCGATCAGGTCGAGGTCGCGGGCAACCCGATCGGCACCGTCGCCAACCTCGCGCTGACCCGCAACGGGGAGGCCGAGTTGACGCTGAACATCACCGACAAGAGCTATGACCCACTCCGGCGGGGAACCCAGGCGACGATCCGCCAGCTGTCGCTGTCCGGCATCGCCAGCCGGTACGTCGACATCCGGCCCGGGTCGGTCGCCAACTCCGCCATCAAGTCCAACGGGATGATCCCCACGGCGGACACCACCAGCGCCGTTGACCTTGACCAGATCTTCAACACGCTGAACGGACCGACCCTCAAGGGGCTGCAGAATGTCTTCCAGGGCTCGGCCTCGCAGTATCAGGGATCCGGCAAGCTCGCCCAGGCCGCGTTCCAGTACCTCAACCCGGCGGTCGCCGCCAGCAGCATGCTGTTCCGCGAGCTGAACCGCAACAACGGCAGCGACTTCACGCACTTCGTCGTCAAGACGAGCAAGCTGGTGTCGGACGTCGCCACGCGCGCGTCAGACCTCACCGGGCTGGTCTCGCACCTGTCGACGACGACAGGCGCGCTCGCCGCGCAGCGGACCAACCTGGCCGCATCGCTGCAGCGGCTGCCCGGCTTCATGCGCCTGGCCAACACAACGTTCGTCAACCTGCGCGGCGCTCTTGATCAACTCAAGCCCCTCGTCGACGACTCCAAGCCGGTCGCGCCGAAGCTCGAGAAACTGCTCATCCAGCTGCGGCCGCTCGCCCGTAACTCGGTGCCGACGGTCAACGACCTGTCGAACATCATCAGCCGGCCGGGACCGAACAACGACCTGATCGAGCTCGTCAAGCTCGGTGTTCCGCTGGCCGCCGCCACCGTCCGCAACGTCAGCGCCAACGGCAAGGTGCGTCCGGGTGCGTTCCCGCAGTCGGTGACCGCGCTCAACCAGTCGACGCCGGAGCTGGCGACCGCCCGGCCGTATGCCGTCGACCTGACCGGCTGGTTCGAGGGCTATTCGCATCCGGGCACGCAGGACGCCAACGGCGGCGCCAGCCGGATCGCGCCCGTGGTCGGCCTGGGCTCGATCGAGAACGGCTCGCTCAACCTGCTGTCGGACTTCAGCAACCCCACGCTCCGCAGCGTGCTCGCCTTCGGCGGCATCGGCTCGGCGCTCGGACTCGGCGGAACGTCCGGCGCCGGGTCCGGAGGCACCGGGTCCAACAGCACCGGCACCGGCCTCTTGACCACGGGCCAGGGCGACCGGTGCCCGGGCTCGATGGAGCGGGGCGGCGTGTACTACCCGGAGAGCGGCTTCCCGTGCACTCCCTCTGAGGTTCCGTCCGGCAAATGAGGCGCGTGCTCCTCTCCGGCGTGCTCCTCGCCGCCGCGGCCGCCTTCGTGTTCCTGGCCGCGGGCGCATCGACGCAGAGCGCCGCCGGCACGTACAAGATCCAGTTCGACAACGCCTTCGGCCTCGTCACCGGATCTGACTTCAAGGTCTCCGGGGTGCCGGCGGGGACGATCACCGGCATCAACCTCGACCCCAAGAGCCTGCATGCCGTCATCACGGTCCAGGTCACCAAGCCCGGCTTCGGTCAATTTCACTCCGATGCGAGCTGCGCCTCGCGGCCGCAGTCGCTGATCGGCGAGTACTACGTCGACTGCAGCCCCGGTTCCGCGGGCCGGGTGCTGAAGCCGGGCTCGACGATCCCCGTCACCAGCACCCAGTCGACGATCCCCGCCGACCTGCTCCAGAACATCATGCGCCTGCCCTATCGCCAGCGGTTCACGATCATCGTCAACGAGCTGGGGGCCGCGGCCGCGTCCCGCGGCGGCGATCTTCAGTCCGCGCTGCAGCGAGCCGTTCCGGCCCTGACGGAGACCGATGCCCTGCTCAACCTGCTGGCCAATGACTCGACCACTTTGCAGAACCTCACCCGGGACTCCAACAGCGTCATCACGGCGCTGGCCAACAACTCAAAGAACGTCAACCGCTTCATCGCCGAGGCCGACCGGACCGCCGTCGCCACGGCGACGCAGCAGGCCAACCTCCGGGGATCGCTGGCCCGGCTGCCGGGGCTCCTGGAGCAACTCCGGCCGACGCTGGCGCAGCTGAGCACCACGCTGACGACCAACCAGCCCGTCCTTGAGAACCTCAATCAGTCCGCCGGGCAGCTCAACCGGCTGTTCACCGATCTGCCGGCGTTCTCCCGTTCGGCGCGGCCGGCGATCAAGTCGCTCGGCCAGGCGTCGGTCACCGGCAAGGTGGCGGTGACCGCGGCCCAGCCCACCGTCCGCGATCTGAACGCGTTCGCCAAGCCGACGCCGGAGCTGGCGGGCAACCTCGCGATCGTGCTCCAGGACCTGGATACCCAGAGCCGGGCCGTCGAGCCGGATCCGCGCAGCCCACAGGGCAAGGGGTTCAGCGGCCTTCAGGCGCTGCTCTGGTACGTGTTCAATCAGACGCTCGCGGTCAACACATATGGGCCGGAGGGTCACATCCTGGCCGTCGACGCCTTCTTCGACCCCAAGTGCTCGCCGTACGCGACGCCGGCCTCGATCGCGCTCATGCTCAAGCAGTACGGCTCGTCCTATCGCCAGTGCTACTCGTGGCTCGGCCCCAACCAGCCCGGCGTCAACGTCCCGGACCCGTCGAATCCGGGGGCTCCGGTGCCGGATCCGGGCGGAGCACCGCCCGGCAGGTCCGGGCCGAGCACCAGCGCCAGCCGGCTGACGGCGGCCGAGGTGCAGGCGGCGCAGGCGACCGCCACGTCCCGGGCCAGGACCAGCAAGACAGCCAAGGCTCCGGCGAGCTCGTCGTCCACCGCCACCACCAGCTCGACGTCGTCCACCACGACCACGAGCGCGAGCACCTCGTCGACTCCGGCGAGCCCCGCCGTGCCCGGCGCGCCACCGGTCAACCTGAAGGCGAGCGTCGGCCAGATCCTCGCCGGAACCGTCGGCGGCGCAACCGGCGCGTCGACCCCCAGCGGGTCCTCCAGCTCGAACTCGGCCAGCCCCAGCCAGGCCCAGCAACTCCTCAACTACCTCCTGGCGCCATGAGCTCGATCAGGGCACAGAAAAAGTCAAACCGGACATCGGCGCTGGGCAATCCGGTGCTGGTGGGGGCGATGACGGTGTTGGTGGTGTTGGTGGCCGTGTTTCTGGCGTACAACGCCAACAGTGGGTTGCCGTTTGTGCCGACGACGGAGTTGAAGGTGGATATTGCGTCCGGCTCGGATTTGGTGGCGGGGGATGAGGTGACCGAGGGCGGGTATCACGTGGGAATCGTCAAGGCGCTGGCGCCGGTGAAGTTGCGGTCCGGGCAGGTGGCGGCGCAGGTGACGTTGGCGTTGGAGAAGGCGTATGGACGGCTGCCGGTCGATTCCAGTGTGCAGATCCGGCCGCGCTCGGTGCTGGGGCTGAAGTATGTGGATTTGACGGTCGGTCATTCGCGTCGGGCTTTTCAGGATGGGGCGACGGTGCCGATCGCGCAGACGAGCGTGCCGGTCCAGTTTGAGGATGTGTTTCAGATGTTCGACCAGCGGACGCGGTCGTCGATTGATCAGAACCTGGTGGGGTTTGGGAACGCGTTGGCCGGGCGGGGGGCGGCGTTGAACGACACGATCGCGAGCTTGCCGCGCTTGTTGGGGTATCTACGGCCGGTGGCGCAGTACCTGGCGGCGCCGTCGACGGAGCTGACGCGGTTGTTGGGGGGGATGGAACGGTTCATGGGCGCGGTCGCGCCGGTGGCGTCAACGAACGCCCGGTTGTTCACGGATATGGCGACGACGTTTGCCGCGATCTCGCAGAGTCCGCGCAGCTTGGAGCAGACGATCGCACGGTCGCCGAGCACGGAGGCGGTGTCGACGCAGTCGCTGCGGGTGCAGCGTCCGTTCTTGGTGGATCTGAACACGCTGGGCACCCAGATGGCGCCGGCGACCCAGGAGCTGAAGCTGGCGCTGCCGGACATCAATCCCGCGATCGAGGCGGGAACGCAGACGCTGGCGCGCACGCCGTCGTTGAACGCCAATCTGCAGCAGGTGATGGGCGCGCTGAAGAACCTGGCGGTGGCGCCGGGGACCAACGTCGCGGTCAACGCGTTGACGTCGACGGTGACGACGCTGAACCCGATCGTGCGCTACCTCGGCCCGTATCAGACGGTGTGCAACGACTGGAATTACATGTGGACCTACCTGGCCGAGCACATCTCCGAAGCCACGAGCTTCGGCTTCGCCCAGCGGGTGCTCCTCAACCAGGCCAACGCGACTCAGCCCAACAACCTCGGCCAGCAGGGCGCGACCGCGCCGGCCAACGGCGGTGGGAGCACGTCCACCATCTCCGGCGGCAACGAGTACCTGCACAGCCAGACATACGGCGCCGCGGTCACCAGTAACGGGACGGCGGACTGTGAGACCGGCCAGCGCGGCTACCCGCTCAAGCTCAACCACCTCGACCCCCAGGGCCGCGACCTGGTGACCGATGCCCACACCCCCGGAAGTCAGGGGCCGACGTATGCCGGCCGCGCCCAGGTCCCCAAGGGCGAGACGTTCACCCGCAGCCCCACCACCGGACCCCAGCTGGCCGCGGTCCCCAGCAATCCATGAGACGCAAGCGCAAGCGCCGCAGCGGTCTGAGCACCTTCACGGCAGGGTCGATCGGCCTCGTCCTGATCGTCGTGTTCTCCTACCTGGCCTACACGAAGTTCGCCAATCCGTTTGCCAGTCAGTACACGGTCAACGCCACGGTCGCCAACGCCAGCGGTCTCGTCCCCGGCTCGCTCGTCCGGATCGCGGGGGTCAACGTCGGCACCGTCACCGGTGTGAACCCGGAGCCGGGATGCACGTCGGCGGCCAAGAACCAGAGCCCGTGCAAGGCGGCCGAGGTGCAGATGACGATCACCAACCAGGGGCTGCCGATCCACAATGACGCGACCTTCGCCATCCGCCCGCGCACCTTCCTGGAGGGCAACTTCTTCGTCGACATCTCGCCGGGGACCCCGGACGCGCCGGTAGCCTCCAGCGGCCACACGTTCCCCATCCAGCAGGGTGTGGTCCCGGTGCAGTTCGATCAGGTCCTGACCGGTCTGCAGAGCAACACCCGCCAGAACCTCCAGACCCTGATCAAGCAGTTCGGCACCGCGGTCAAGGTCGGCGGTCCGTCGTACAACAAGTCGATCCAGTACTGGCTGCCCGCCTACGAGTACTCGTCGGTGGTCTCCCACGACGCGCTCGGCATCCAGGCCCACGACCTCTCCAACTACATCGCAGCCCAGGGCACCGTGGCCGGGGCGATCGACACCCACCCGCGGAACCTCGAAAGCCTGATCACCGACTTCAACACGACCGCCGGCGCGTTCGCGCGCCAGAACGTCGCGCTGCAGAACGCGGTGGTCCAGCTTCCGCGAGCCCTCGGTGCGGCCATTCCGGCGTTCAACGCACTGAACGCTGCGTTCCCGCCGGTGCGCCGGCTGGCCCGGACCCTGATCCCGGGCGTCAAGTCGACCGGGCCGATGGTCGACGCCAGCCTCCCGTTCGTCACCCAGCTCAACGCGCTCGTCCAGCCCTCTGAGCTGCGCGGCCTGACCGCCGACCTCAAGCCGACCATTCCAGCGCTGGCCACGCTGACGCTCGACACCATCCCGCTCATGCGCAACGAGGTCCGTCCGACCTCGAGTTGCGTCTCGAACATCATCATCCCGTGGTCGCAGCTGACGGTGCCGGACTCCAACTTCAACGCGTCCAACGGATTCCCGGCGCGCCAGGTCTACATCGAAGCCGTCGATTACCTGCCCGGACTGGCCGGCGAATCGCGAAACTTCGACGCCAACGGCCCGTACGTCCGGATCCTCGGCACGGGTGGCACGCTCACCTACTCCCTGCAGCCGGGCATGTTCGGACAGGCCCTCTCCAAGGTTGACGCCGTCCAGCCGATGGTGCCGCCGGGCGGGAAGACGCCGCCGTTCCAGGAGAACGTGCCGTGCGAGACCCAAGCGCCGATCACCAGCCTGGCCACCCCCGCAAGCGGTCCCATCCAGCCGACGTCCTCCGGGCTGACCGCGCCGGGCGCGCTGGCACGCTGGCGCGGCGCGAACACCAACGCGATCTCTGCCCTCCAGTCTCAGGCATCGTCCGGTGGGCTGAAGCTCAACTCATCGAAGGTCACCAAGTAGCTCATGAAGCGCGCGATCAGAACCCACCTCCGCGACTTCTTTGCGCTGCTCGTGCTGCTCGTGCTGTCGGTCGGCGTCGCCGGCTACATCCTCAACCACGAGCGCCTCCGCTTCCCGTTCATCCAGTCGAGCCCGTACACGATCAACGCGGCGTTCGCGACCGGGCAGGCGCTGACGCCCGGCCAGGGTCAGGAGGTCACGATCTCCGGTGTGCAGGTCGGCCAGGTCGGCAACGTCACGCTCAAGAACGGCCAGGCGATCGTCAGTCTGCAGATCGACCAGAAGTACCAGCATGTGATCCACACCAACGCCACCGCCCTGGCGCGTCCCCGGACCGGCCTGCAGGACATGTTCATCGAGGTGAACCCGGGAGACAAGAGCGCTCCGGTGGCCAAGCCCGGCTTCACCATCCCGGTCGGCAACACCAACCCGGAGGTCAACGTCGACGAGGTGCTCTCCTCGCTCGACGGCGACACGCGGAGTTATCTGGCGTTGCTGGTCAACGGCGCCGGCCAGGGGCTGTCCGGGAACGGGGGCAACGAGCTGGCGCAGGTGCTGCAGCGCTTCGAGCCGACGCACCGGGACCTGGCACGCGTCAACGGGGCGGTGGCGGTCCGCGGCCGCGACCTGCGCCAGCTCGTCAACTCCCTGCAGCGCCTGAACACCGCCCTGGAGACCAAGCAGGGTCAGATCGTCTCGCTCGTCGACGCCAGCTCCACCGTCTTCCGCGCGTTCGCCTCCCAGGACACCAACATCAGCCGGGCCATCGCGGACCTGCCCGGGACGCTGCAGCAGACCGTCCAGACGCTGGGCCGCGTCCAGTCGTTCGCCACCCTGCTCGGCCCCACGGCCGCGAACCTGCTTCCCGCCGCCCGGGCGCTGCCGGCCGCCAATGCCGCGCTGTCGGCGCTGGCCAAGCCGAGCGCGCCGATCGTCCGCAACCAGATCCGGCCGTTCGTCGTCGCGGCCCGCCCGCTGGTGCGCAACCTGCGCCCGGCGGCGATCAACCTGGCGAAGGCGACGCCGAACCTGACGAAGACGTTCAGCGTCATCAACCACCTGGGGAACATGCTCGGATACAACCCGGGCAACACCGAGCACGGCTACCTGTGGTGGCTGGCGTGGCTGGATCACAACGTGCGAACGCTGTTCTCGGTCCAGGACGCCAACGGCGACTTCCGCCCGCTGTTCCTCCAGGCCAGCTGTGCCACCTACACCCAGCTCATCAACAGCGCCAACCTCAACCAGCCCGGGCTCGGCTCCGAGCTCGAGAGCGTCCTCAACCTGACTCCGATCCTGACCAGCGCCGGCCTGTGCCCCACCCAGGCGGCGGCCAACGTCAAGGATTACCAGCAGTACCAGTCCCAGCAGGGGCCGAAGGCCAACGTGCGCACCCCCGCCGGTGGCACGACGACCACCCTCGCGCCCTTCGACCCCGCGCTCCCGGTCAAGTAGATGGAAACCAGCACCCCCTCCATCGGCAAGATCCTCACGATGGTGCTGTTCACGCTGTCGTGCATCGGGCTGCTCCTGTTCCTGTGGCTGTCCTTCGGCGGCACCATCCCGTTCAATCCTCAGGGCTACGAGTTCCGCGTCGCCTTCCGCAACGCCGACCAGCTTGCCACCCAGGCCGACGTGCGCATCGCCGGCGTGTCGGTGGGCAAGGTGATCGCCAAGTCGCTGGATCCGCAGGGGAACCGAACGATCGCCACGATCGAGATGAACAACAAGTTCGCGCCCGTCCGCCGGGACACGGAGGCGATCCTGCGCACGAAGACGATCCTCGGCGAGACCTACGTTCAGCTGACGCCGGGCAACCCGAACAGCCCGGCGCTCTCCGACGGGGGGCTGCTGCCGCGCAGCCAGGTGGTCAACGCCGTCCAGCTGGACCAGATCTTCAACGCGCTGGATCCGCGGACCCGTCAGGCATTCCGGACGTGGCAACAGCAGCTGGCGGTCGCCGTCAAGGGCAACGGCCAGAACCTCAACGACGTGTTCGGCAACCTGCCGACATTCGCGGCCGACGCCACCGACCTGCTGCAGGTGATGGACATCCAGCACACCGCGGTCGTCAACCTGGTCCGCAACGGCGGGACGGTGTTCAACGCGCTCTCGGCCAACCAGGCGGCGCTGCGCAAGCTGATCATCACCGGTGAGCAGACGTTCGCAACGACGGCGGCCAACAACAAGGCAATCGCGGCAACGTTCCGCGTGTTCCCAACGTTCCTGAACGAGACGAAGGCGACGATGGCGCGACTGCAGAGCTTCTCGCTCGACACCGATCCGCTGATCAAGGAGCTGGTCCCGGTCGCGAACAACCTCAAGCCGACGCTGACCGACGTGCGCGCCCTGTCGCCGTCGCTGCGCTCGTTCTTCGTCCACCTGGGGCCGCTGATCACGGTGTCCAAGACGGGTATGCCGGCGATTCGCGACGTGATCAACGGCACGACTCCCGTCCTGGCCTCGCTGGGTCCATTCCTGGAGCAGCTGAACCCCATCCTGACGTGGCTGTCGCTGCACCAGCAGCTGATGTCGGACTTCGTCTCCAACCTCCCGTCCGGCCTCGCGGCCACCACCACCAGCTTCTCCGGCGGCGTCGGCCACTACCTGCGCCAGTTCCAGCCGGTGGGGCCGGAGACGCTGTCGTTCAACACCAGCGCGCGTGATCCCGCCAACCGCGGGAACACCTACCCGCCGCCGTTGTGGCTGACCGACCCGCGGATCTTCAGCGCCGGCGGCAAGCACCCCGGCAGCTTCGCCCTGCCGGCCTGGGACTGCGGCAACACCGGCGCTCCGGGCGACGGCTCGCAGCCGGCGAGCGCGTCGCCATCCTCAACCCTGCAGACCGGATCGCCCGCCTGCTGGGTGGCGCCACCGCTCGGATCGCTCCTCGGCCAGAGCAACAAGTTCCCGCACGTCACCGCCGCCCGTTACTCCAACAAGTAGGGCGGACCGGGTCGCCGGTGACCGCCGGTGGCCGGTGGCGGTATATGAGGGAGCCCCCGGCGGGGTGCGGCCGCCGCGCCTCAGGGCACGCGGCGGCAGCGCCCCGGTCCGTGGGGCGCTGTGCCGTGCAGGCGTCGGATCAGGCGGTTGCGGACTCCACGTCGGCCACATCCACGTGAGCGTTGTGGCCGAGTGCGATCAGGCTGAGCAGCGAGCCGGCGAGCTGGTCGTTGCCGGAAATGGTCAGACCCTCTCGTTCTCCCATCGGCGAGAACGCCTCGACCCAGGCGGCGGTGTTTCCCCGCACCTGTGCATCAGACGTCCCATTGCCGCCTTCGGTGATCTCCGCCGTGCCCGGAGCGACCACGACGCGATATGTCGCGCCTTCGCCGTCATGGCCGTCGGTGACGGAGAACTCGATGGTTCCGGACGGCGCGCCGTCGGCGTCGACCAGCCCCGGAACCAGCCTGAAGATGGCTCCGAGATCGATGCGCTCAGAGGTCCGCGGCGGACTCCATGCCCACTCATAGCCCCAGCGAGCCAGCTGCCCCAGAACGGGCGCCAGCTCACGTGAGCGCTCAGTGAGTTCGTAGTCCACCCGCGGCGGTACCTCCCGGTAGCGCTTACGGGTCAACATGCCGTCAGCGACCATACGGTTTAACCGAGATCGCAATTGCTCGGTGGAAATTCCGGGCAGTACTCGTTGCAGCTCCACGAAACGTCGTGGACCTGATAGAAGGTCCCGGACGATCAGCAGGGTCCATTTGTCGCCCACGAGATCGAGGGCGCGCGCATCTGGTGACCACTGGTCATACGGGTGGCGCTTTGCTGGTGGTACGTGCGAAATGACAATTCCCCGGTGTGTTTGGACGTTGTCTCCTACCGAGAATCAGCATAACGAATGATGCCGTCTTGACCAGGGGGATTTCCGCCAGTTTTTACCGACGGCGTCGTTTCAGGTGCCGATGGGACACCTGATCTACTTGGAGGAGCGGCGCCCGGATCGGTTCAAGACCGCGCGACCGCAGAGGCCGGCGTTCTTCTTCGACGTGACGAGCCCGCTGTCGTATCTGATGGCCGAACGTGTCGAGCGCAGGCTCGGCGCGGTGGAGTGGGTGGCCGCCGACGGCACGATGCTCCGCCGCATCCACCAGGCGCAGACGCGTGGTCGTGGAGACGCGCGTGAGGCACGACTCGCCGCCGGGCAGCCGGAGGGCTCGCGCCGGCGTATGCGCGCCGAGGCGTCCGCGAGGGCGCTGCGCCTGCCGCTCGTCTGGCCGGACCGCTACCCCCGGGCGGCGCCGTGCGCCCAGCGCGCGTGCGCGTTCGCCTGCGAGATCGGCGCCGGCGCCGAGTTCGCCCTGGCAGCGAGCCGGCTCGCTTTCTGTGGCGGATTCGATCTCGAGGATCCAGAGACGCTGGCCGAGGCGGCGGCCGCCGCGGGCGTGCCGCTGGAGGAGTGCCTGGCCGCCGCCGGGGAGACCTGGCGCGACGAGGAGATCGAGGCGACGGCGCGTGAGCTCCATGCCCATGGCGTCACCGAGCTTCCGGCGATCCGCGTCGGTCCGCACTGGATCCAGGGCGAGTCCGGCCTGCTCTCGGCCGCGGCCCTCCTCGGCAGGGGCGCGACGCTGCGTCGATCGCTGGCGCCGATGGGCTGAGCCGCCGGGGGGCGCGACGCCGCGGCTTGCCGTTCCCGATGGACTGAGCCGCCGGGATACGACTCCGCGGCTCGCCGTTCCCGATGGACTGAGCCGCCGGGGCGCCCTGACGGCGGACGAGGCCCGCGGGCCGGACGGGGTCCGCCAGGCGGACGAGGCGCGCGGGCCGGGCGGGGTCCGCGAGGCGGACGAGGGCCGGGGCGGGGTCCGCCACCGCCAACGGGTGCGCACCCGCTGGCACACTGTGCCCATGACCGACTGGGGGGATGGCGCCGTTCCGGCGAACCACGCCGAGCCTCAGTCTTCGCCGCCGTCGCGATCCCGGACGTCCCGCACCGGCGTGCCGATCACGGAGGCACGCACCGGCGTGTCGATCACGGAGGCACGCAGCGGCGTGCCGATCACGGAGGAGACACGCCGGCTGTTGCCGAAAGGACGCTCCGACATCGACGAACGTGTGACGGTTGAACCGACGTGGAAACAGGTACAGGTACATCAGTGGGCTCCGCGCGCGAGCCAAGCAGACGCCTGCACCCTCGACCGAGACGCTTCCATTTGCGTGGGCGCGACGGTCTCGGATTGACGATCCGCGCGATTCCGCACGGCGTTCGCCGGTTCTGGCGCATCGCCTGGGAGGCCAACATCACGGGGCTGGCGTCGATGATCGCCTACAACATGCTTCTGGGCGTGATCCCCATCGCGCTGCTGGGGTTGTTCATCGCCGGCCAGATCCTCTCCAGCCACGCCGTCCAGGCCAGCGTGCTCGCCGACCTGCAGGAGGTCTTTCCCGGCACCGCCGGGCACACGCTGGACTCGCTCCTCGATGAGGTTCGGTCTTCGACCACCAGCACCGGCGTGCTCGCGCTGATCGCCAGCCTCTGGCTCGGCTCCTCCTTCTGGGGATCTCTGGACACCGCGTTCAGCCGCATCTACGGCGGTCCGTCGCGCAGCTGGCTGCGCCAGAAGCGCTTCGCGCTCTCCATGCTCATCGTCGTTCTGCTCTTCATGATCGCCACCGTGGCCGTGCCGACCGCCCAGAGCATCCTGCGCGCCGGCGTCGCCGCCGTGCCGTTCCATTTCTCCCACGTCGGGGTGCTCGTCTACGTGGCCTCGCTCGCGCTCAGTCTCGGCATCCTGTTCGGCTGCCTGGTGGTGATCTACTCCCGCGTCCCGCACCGCCGCATGGCCTGGCACGCCGTCTGGCCCGGCGCCCTGGGGGCGACGGCGGCGATCGGCATCGTCGACTACGCGTTCCCCGCCTACCTCTCCAACATCTCCACGATCGCCCAGTTCGGCACCACGATCGTGTTCATCCTGATCATGCTGGGATGGTTCTACGTGCTGGCCCTGATCATCCTCGGCGGGGCGATCGTCAACGCGCTGCGGGTGCGGCCGGGCAGCAGTTGAGCGCTGCCGCAGGGTGGGCGGCGGGTCGCGGCGGGCGCGTCCGGGTCGTCCCGCCGGCATCGGTCCGTCCGGGGCCTGCGGCGGCGAAAAGGCGCATCGAAGGGAGCGTGATCGGTCTGGCCCGGCCCGCCCATCCCGTCCCGTCCTGCCCCGCCCGGCCCGTCCCGGGCCGCCCGGCCCGTTGCACCGGATCCCAGCGTGCACCGTGCGCCAAATCCTGCTGCGCCCGGATGATTTGGCACCACGTGCACGCTGAGCCCTGACTCTGCGCCAGACTGCCCGGCGGGGATCTGATTTGGCGCATGCTGCAGGTCGCCGCCCCGGGGATCGGCGATCGCGGCCGGCGTGCCGTCCCTGGCTCCCTTCGTTGCCCGTCGTTCGCTCTGCAGACCACGCGTGGGGGACTCCCGAGCCGTCTCGGTGCCCGCAGCCGCCAAACGGCGCATCGAAGGGAGCGTGATCGGCCGCGCCGCCCCCGCCCCGGCCCGTCCGTCCCGCCCGCCCGCCCGCCCGGCCCGTTGCACCGGATCCCAGCGTGCACCGTGCGCCAAATCCTGCACCGCCCGGCTGATTTGGCACCACGTGCACGCTGAGCCCTGACTCTGCGCCAGATTGCCCGTCGGGGTTCTGATTTGGCGCGTGCTGCAGGTCGCTGGCCCGGGCACTTGCCGCCAGGTCGCCGGCCCCGGCACTTGCCGCCAGGTCGCCGGCCCCGGCACTTCCCGCCGGCTCTCGGGCCCCGGCACTTGCCGCCAGGCTGCCGGCCCCGGGACTTGCTGCCTGAACCCAAACCCACGAGTGCTCCCGTGCGGCGATCCGTCGGGGTTCGGCCTCCAGCGGCCCCTGTTAGCGTGCCGGAATATGGCCATCGAATCCACCACGCAACTGCACGGCGGGCGGTTGGTCGCCCGCGCGCTCCGCGCCTACGGGGTGCGCAAGCTGTTCACGCTGTCCGGCGGGCACCTGTTCTCGATCTATGACGGCTGCCGGACGGAGGGGATCGACATCGTCGACGTCCGCCACGAGCAGACGGCGGCGTTCGCGGCCGAGGGGTGGGCGAAGGTGACCCGGACCCCGGGGGTGTGTGCGCTGACGGCCGGTCCCGGGGTGACGAACGGGATGAGCGCGATCGCATCAGCGAGCCAGAACCACTCGCCGATGCTGGTGCTGGGTGGGCGGGCGCCGGCGTTCCGGTGGGGCCAGGGTTCGCTACAGGAGGTCGATCACGTGCCGTTCGTGGCGCCGCTGGCCAAGTATGCGGCGACGGCTACGGCCACGGCCGAGATCCCACGGCTGATCGACGACGCGATGCGTGCCGCCGTGCTGCCCCACTCAGGCCCTGCGTTCATCGACTTTCCCCTGGACCAGGTGTTCGGCGAAGCCGAGCCGGCGGCGCCGGAGCAGCTGCCGGAGCCATGGACGGGCCCGGGTGCCGATGCGCAGCAGATCGAGCGCGCCGCCGAGCTCCTGCGCACGGCCGAGCGTCCCGTGATCATGGCCGGAACCGGGCTGTACTGGGGGCGCGGCGAGCAGGAGCTGTGGGCGCTGGCCGAGGAGCTGGGCGTCGCAGTCTTTCTCAACGGGCTGGGACGGGGCTGCCTGCCGGCCGACCATTCGCTGGCCTTCTCCCGCGCCCGCGGCGCGGCCCTGAGCAAGGCCGACGTGGCGCTCGTCATCGGCGTCCCGCTGGATTTTCGTCTGGGATTCGGCGCCGCCTTCGCCGAGGACGCGCACGTCATCGCCATCGACGTCGCCGCGCCGGAGCGCGGGCATCCGCGTCGGGTCAGCGCCGAGCTGTACGGGGCCCTGCCGGCCACCCTCGACGCGCTCCGGAGCGCGGCTGCGCCGCCGAGCGGCGGCCGGGCGGCGCGGGACGAGTGGGTGCACACGCTGCGCGGCATCGAGAACGAGCGGCGTGGGGAGGAGGCGGCCGATCTGCGCGATCCGCGCGCGCCGCTGCATCCCATGCGGATCTACGGAGAGCTCGCCCAGATGCTCGACCGCAATGCGATCGTCATCGGCGACGGCGGCGATTTCGTCTCCTATGCCGGCCGTGTCGTCGACTCCTACCGGCCCGGCTGCTGGTTGGATCCCGGACCGTATGGCTGCTTGGGGTCAGGCCCGGGCTATGCCCTGGCCGCCAAGCTCGCCCATCCGGATCGCCAGGTGGTGCTCCTCCTCGGCGATGGCGCGTTCGGCTTCTCCGGGTTGGAGTTCGACACGCTGGCGCGGCACGGCGTGGCCGTCGTGGGGGTGATGGGCAACAACGGCATCTGGGGGCTCGAGAAGCATCCGATGGAGGCCATCTACGGCTACTCGGTCGCGGCCGAGCTCCGTCCGGGGACCCGCTACGACGACATCGTCGCCGCCCTCGGCGGTCACGGCGAGCTCGTCAGCACGCCGGGCGAGCTGCGCCCGGCCCTGGAGCGGGCGTTCGGCGCCGGCCGCCCGGCGCTCGTCAACGTGCTGACTGACCCGAGCGTCGCCTACCCGCGCCGGTCGAACCTCGCCTGACCGCCGCCACCGGCGGGGTCACAGGATCGGCTTGCCGCCGGTGACCGGGATCCGCGCCCCGGAGATGTAGCCGGCCTCGTCGGAGGCCAGCAGCACATAGGCGGGGGCGACCTCGGCCGGCTGCCCCGGCCGCTCCATCGGTACCTGCTTGCCGAAGTTCTCGACCTTCTCCTCCGGCATCGTCGACGGGATCAGCGGAGTCCAGATGGGACCGGGCGCGACGCTGTTGACGCGGATGCCCCGCGGCGCGAGCAGCTGGGCGAGGCTCGCGCACATGTTGGCGATGGCCGCCTTGGTGGCCGCATAGGGGATGAGCGACGGGGAGGGAGTGTCGGAGTTGATGGAGCTGGTGGCGATGATGGAGGAACCGGACTTCATGCTCGGCACCGCCGCCTTGACGAGGCGGAACATCGCGCTGACGTTCGTCGCCAGGGTGTGGTCCCACTCCTCGTCGGAGACCTCCTCAATCGAGTCGTGGGCCATCTGGAAGGCCGCGTTGCTGACGAGCACGTCGAGTCCATCGAGGTCGTCGAGCGCCCTCTGGATCAGCGACCGGCAGTAGGCAGGATCGTCGAGGTCGCCCGGCGCCAGAACCGCCTCCCGGCCGGCCTCCTCCACCCACTTCGCCGTGTCCCGGGCATCCTCTTCCTCCTCATTGAGGTAGGAGATCACCAGGTCGGCGCCCTCGCGCGCGAACGCGATCGCCACTGCCTTGCCGATGCCGCTGTCCCCTCCGGTGATCAGCGCCTTCTTACCGGTCAGACGGCCTGAGCCCCGGTAGCTCTGCTCGCCGTGGTCCGGACGCGGATCCATCCGGGATTCCAGGCCGGGCGGGGTCTGCTGTTGAGAGGGCATGGGCATCCGTCGGCCTCCCTTTCATGTCGTCGAGCACAGAATGATGAGCCCGTCGATACCCGGGGGCCGGCCGAGGAAACGAAACGCCCTCACGCCGAGCCACGCGCGGGAAGCCCCCTCACGCGGAGGTACGCGAGTCAGCCCTCCCACGGTGGCACGCGGGAAGCCGACCCCACAAACGAAAACCGCCCGCTGTGAGGCGGGCGGCTTCCGATCCAGGTTTGGCCCAATCGGGACGGGCAGGGGTACATGCCAGAAAGGGCCAATTAGAGTGGCTCGGGCGGCGGGAGGCGCCGATGTCTGCGGCTTCGCCCGGGCCTATGAGGGTGAGGGCTCGTCGAGGACGATCCGCACCCCGGCAGAAAGGATCCACCGGCAGACCAATAAACACAATCGAACATTCGTCCAGTTCTCGCCCCAAACCTCACCATGTCTGAGTCGGAATTCAGACAAACTGGCTTTACAAACCTCCGGCAGCCTGTAGCAACGCGGCGCCGCGGAGGATGTCATGCTCGGAAATCTCGATCTGATCGAGCCCGAACAGCGACAGGGCCTGCCGGAAGATCACAATGCCGGCCACGATCGTCGGTGCCCGGTCCGGGTGCAGGCCCGTCACGTGGCGCCGCTCCTCCAGGGTCATCTTCGACAGCCGAGCGAGGATCCGGTCGCTCTCGCCGGCGCTGAGCATGTAGCCCTGGACCTTCTCCGGATCGTAGGGATCAAGGTCCTGGGCGATCGCCGCCAGCGACGTCGCGGTGCCGGCGACGGCAATGCCCTGGCGGACGCTGTGGCGCCGCTCAGCGGGCACGCCGGCGGCCAGGATCCCCCGCACATCCTCGCCCAGCTCGGCCAGCTCGCCCCGCTCCGGCGGATCGTGGTGGAGGTGGCGCTCGGTCTGGCGGACGACCCCGGCCTGGGTCGACACGTGGAAGACGACATCCCGGCCACAGCCGATGACCAGTTCCGTCGACCCGCCGCCGATGTCGAGCACCAGTGTGGGCGTGCGGTCGGAGCCGTCTCGCTCGCTTGTCGCCCCCAGGAAGGTCAGCTGGGCCTCCTCGTCCCCGGTGAGTACGTGGGGCGCCAGCCCGTACTGGTCGCGGACCCGCCCAGCGAACTCCCGCCCGTTGGCGGAATCCCGCACCGCGCTGGTCAGGACGGCGACGGCCTGTTCACAATCATGCTGGTCGATCTCGGCTCGATAGCGCTCGAGCGTCTCGAACACGCGCTGCATCGCGTCCTCGCGGAGGCGCCCGTCGGCGTCGACACCCGCCCCCAGGCGCGTCACCTGGCTGCGGCGGACGAGCTCGGTGACGCGGTGGTCCTCGACGCCGGCGATGAGCAGACGGGTCGAGTTGGACCCGATGTCGACGACGGCGACGTTCATGTCAGCGGTTGAGCCTAGCCTGTGACGGGGGTCAGCTCACCGGGTGCGGCATCGGCCGGCCGGCGAGGGCGGCGAGGAGGTTCTCGACCGCCAGCTCCGCCATGCGCTCGCGCGCCGAGTGCGTCGCCGAGCCGATGTGGGGGGCGACGATGACATTGGGGGCGGCGAGCAGCGGGTCATCGGCCGGCAGCGGCTCCGGATCGGTCACGTCGAGGGCCGCTCCGGCGATCTGGCCTTCGTGCAACGCGGTCACCAGCGCCGCCTGATCCACGATCGGGCCCCGGGCGGTGTTGATGAGGATCGCCGTGGGCCGCATCCGCTCCAGTGCCGCGGCGTCGATCAGGTGATGCGTGGCCGCGGTCAGCGGGCAGTGGATCGAAACGTAGTCCGCCCGCTCGAGCAGCTCCTCCAGCGGTGTGCCGCCGTCCGCGCCGGTGTGGAGCACGGTCATCTCAAACCCCTCGGCGCGGCGGGCGACGGCGCGGCCGATCCGTCCCAGCCCGATGATCCCCAGCGTCGCCCCGTGAACGTCGTAACCGAGGTGACGCCCCGGCTCCCAGGTCACCCAATCGCCGTCCCTGACCGAGTCGATGGCCTCCGGGAGCCGCCGCGCTGCGGCCAGCAGCAGGGCGAACGCCAGATCGGCGGTCGCGTCGGTCAGGACATCCGGCGTATTGCCGACCGCGATGCCCCGCGCCCTCGCCGCCTCCAGGTCGATGTTGTCGTAGCCGACGGCGTAGTTGGCGATGGCCCGGAGCTTCGGCGAGCCCGTGATCAGCGCGGCGTCGACGCGGTCGGTCAGCAGCGACAGCAGCCCCTCGGCATCCGCCGTCCGGCGACGCAGCTCGTCATAGGGCGGCGGCAGGCGCTCAGGCCAGACGTCGACCTCGTGGTGCTCGCGCAGCCGGTCCAGTGCCGGACCGGGCAGTTGACGGGTGACGAAGCAGCGGGCCACGACCGGCGCATTCTGACCGATCAGGCCGACTCGGCGGGTGCGACCGCGGCCGCCTGGCTGGAGCTGCGCTGGGCCAGGCGCGGCAGTCCGAACGTCGCCACCAGCGCTCCGACGAGCGTGAACCCGGCCGAAACGATGAAGGCCAGCTGGAAGCCGCTGGTCAGCGCCGCGTGGGCGGTCGTGCCGGCGTGGCGCAGATCCCTGTTGGTCCGCGACGTCGCCAGTGCGGCCAGGATCGCCAGCCCCAGCGCGCCGCCGAACAGCCGCGCGGTGTTGACCAGTCCGGAGGCGAGCCCGGCCTCGGCCGGGGCGACTCCGGCGACGGCGCAGATCGTCGCCGGGACGAATGCCAGGCCGATGCCGATCGCCACCAGCAGCGACGGGACGATCATGTCGCCCAGGTATGTGCCCGTCGGTGAGATGCGGGCGAACAGGGCCAGCCCAACCGTCAGGGCCACCATGCCCATCACCAGCAGCGGCTTGGCGCCGAACCTCATGACGGTGCGCGACGCGATCGTCGAGAAGATGACGATGCACACGCTCATCGGCAGGAATGCCAGGCCGGCGCGGATCGGCGAGTAGCCGAGCACCTGCTGGAGGTACAGCGACACGAAGAACCACATGCCGAACGAGCTGGCGCCGACGAGCAGCACGACGACATTGGCGGCGCTGAGCGTGCGTGACCGGTAGATGCGCAGCGGCATGAGCGGCGCCCGGGCAAAGCGTCCCTCGACGAGGACGAACGCCGCCAGGAGCACGAGCCCAGCCGCGATGAGGGCCAGGGTCTGCCCGCTGCCCCAGCCGGTCTGGTCGGTGCGCACGATCCCGAGCACGAGCAGCGACAGCCCGATCGTCGCCGATAGGGCGCCGCGCAGGTCGAAGTCGCGGGTGCCGCGGTCGTTGCGGCTCTCGAGGATGAACCGCCCGGCGGCGACCGCGGCGAGCAGACCGATGGGGATGTTGATGAACAGGATCCAGCGCCACGAGAGCAGGTCGGTCAGCACGCCGCCGAGGAGCACGCCCACCGCGCCCCCGGCGCCGCCCATCGCGCCCCAGATGCCGACCGCGCGGTTGCGGGCGTGGCCCTCGGGAAACGTCGTCGTGAGGATCGACAACGAGGCCGGCGCGATGACCGCGCCACCCAGGCCCTGGACGGCGCGGGCGCCGATCAGCACGGCCTGGCTGTTGGCGATGCCGCCGGCCAGCGACGCCGCCGCGAACAGGACCAGGCCGGCCACGAACACCCTGCGGCGCCCGAGCATGTCGGCGGCGCGCCCGCCGAGCAGCAGGAACCCGGCGAATGTGACTGTGTAGGCGTTGACGACCCACTGCAGGTCAACCTCGCTGAAGTGCAGACCTCCCCGGATGGCGGGCAGCGCCACGTTGACCACCGACACGTCGAGGATGACCATGAACTGCGCCAGGCAGGCCAGCAGCAGCGTTGCCGTCAGGTGCGGGGTCTCGGAGGGTTGGGTCTCAGGGCTCATGGGGTGCGCTCTCAGTGCTCGTTCGTTCGACAACCGTCGTACATCTTAGGAAGGCTCGATCAATGACGAACAACGGCCGTTTGGGGGGACACCTGAGACACGGCTGCCAACCGATTGTGCGCACAAGTTACGATTGACGCGACCGAGCGAGAGGAGCAGGAGAGATGGCCAATCCGGGGTTCATCCGTGGGACGCACCACCTGACGTTCTGCGTCGGCGGTGCGCAGGAGGATTACGATTTCCATGTCCGCCTGCTCGGCCTCCGCAGCGTCAAGAAGACCGTCCTGTTCGACGGCGAGATCCCCATCTACCACCTGTACTACGGCAACGGCGCGGGCGATCCGAGCACGCTGCTCACCGCGTTCCCGTACCGCCAGGCCGGGTGGATGGGCAAGCGCGGGAGCAACCAGGCCAAGAGCCTCAACCTGTCCATCCCGGTCAACTCGATCGGCTACTGGGCCGACCGGTTCGCCGGCGCCGGCGTCGAGCACGAGCGCATCGAGCGGTTCGGTACCGAGCGGCTGCGGTTCCGCCATCCGTGCGGCATCGAGTACGCGTTGGTCGGCGATCCTGAGCCGGACCCGCGTGAGCCCTTCGGTGCCCATGTGCCGGCCGAGCACGCCATCCGCGGCGCGTACGGCACGACCACGTCGGTCACCGAGCAGGGCCCGATGGACTACTTCATCGTCCAGGCGATGAACGGGGAGCCCGTCACCGACGAGGGTGCCAACCACCAGTATCGGATCGGCACCGGCGACGGCTTCGGCCGGATGCTGGAGCTGGTCGAGGAGCCGGGCCTGCCGCAGGGAACCTGGCATTTCGGCGAGGGCACCATCCACCATCAGGCGTTCGACGTCGGCACTGCCGAGAACCAGCAGGTGGTCAAGGACTGGATCGTCGGCCTCGGCTTCACCGATGTCTCGGAGCCCAAGGACCGCGGGTACTTCTTCTCGATGTACTGCCGCAGCCCCAGCGGGCTGCTGGTGGAGCTGGCCTACGGGACGCCGCAGGGCTTCCTCATCGACGAGTCCGAGGCCGAGCTCGGCACCCACATGTGCATCCCGCCCCATTGGGAGCACCGCCGGTCCGAGATCGCTCAGCTGGAGCCGATCGAGGCCGAAGAAACCGTCGTCGGCTGACGGCCACGGCGGGTGACCGAACGGCTCCATATCGAGTCGCGGCCCCTGCGCGACGGCGGCTCGGAGCTTCCGCGGGTCGCGCTGGGCTGCGGCAACTTCGGTGGGGTCGGCTCCGCCGCGGAGTTCTTCGGCCAGGGCCTGTCCGACGATGAGGCGGCAGCGGTGATGGACGCCGCCTGGGAGCTCGGGGTCACCCACTTCGACACCGCCGACGCCTACGGCGGCGGGCGCAGCGAGCGGGCGATCGGCGCGTGGACGCGGTCCCGCGGCGTGCGGCCCACGCTGACCACCAAGACGTACAATCCGATGGCGCCCGGCGCCGACCAGGGGCTCGACCCACGGCGGATCGAGCGGCAGTTCGCGGGCAGCCTCGAGCGTCTCGGCGTCGACAGTGTCGAGCTCTACCTCGCCCATGACCGGGACCCGGACGTCCCGCTCGCCGACAGCCTGGCCGCGTTCGACGACCTCCGCGCGGACGGGCGGATCGGCGCCTACGGCGTCAGCAACTTCGACGCGTCGCAGCTGGACCAGGTGCTGTCGGCGGGGGCGCCGGCCGCGATCCAGAACGGCTATTCGCTGCTGGAGCGCGACGATGAGGCCGAGGTGCTGCCGCTGTGTGCCGAGCGCGGCGTCGCCTACCTCGCCTACAGTCCGCTGCGCGGTGGGTGGCTGACCGGCAAGTACCGCCGGCATGCCGAGTACCCGGCCGGATCACGGATGACTCAGCGCCCGCAGCCGTACGCCGGCCTGGCCACCGAGTGGACGTTCGACGCACTGGAGGCACTCGGGCGGTTCGCCACCGCCCGCGGCACGTCGATGGCCGGGACGGCACTCGCCTGGCTGCTCGCCGACCCGCGCATCGGCCAGGTGGTGGTCGGTCCCGGGCGCGCCGAGCACCTCGAGCCGGTGCGCGAGGCGCTGGCCGCTCCGCTGTCTGACGACGAGCGACAGCACGTTGATGACATCTTTGCCTGATGCGCGTCCTCGTCCTCAGCCATGCCGACGTCCACGCCGCTCTGAGCCCCGGCGAGTGCGAGCGCGAGATGGCGAGAGTGTTGGCGCAGCGTGCCCGGGGGGAGGCGTACAACCCGCTGCGCTCGGTCATGGCCCCACGCGGAGCCCGCGGCTTCATGGGCCTGATGCCCTCGTATGCCGCCGGCGCCCCCTACGATGCCGGCGCCTCCAACGATGCCGGCGCCTCCAACGACGCCGGCGCCCCCAACGAGGCCGGCGTGTTCGCGCTCAAGGCACTCTGCCTGATGCCGGGTAACCCGGCGCGCGGGCTGGACACCCACCAGGGGACGGTGACGCTGTTCGACGGCGAGACCGGCATGCCGACGGCGATCCTCGATGCCTCGGCGATCACCGGGATCCGCACGGCGGCGGTCACGGCCGCGGCCACCCGGACCCTCGCCCGCGCGGACGCCGACGTCCTGGCGATCCTCGGCGCCGGGGTTCAGGCCAAGGCCCATCTGGCTGCGCTGGCTCCCATGCGTCCCTGGGGCGAGGTGCGCGTGTACGCGCCGACGCCGGAGCACGCCCGCGCCGTTGCCGCCGCCGGGGCCGGCCCCGGCCAGCCGGAGCTCGCCCGGATCGTCGATGTCCCCAGCGCGAGGGCCGCCGTGCAGGGCGCCGACGTGATCGTCACCGTGACGAGCTCCCGGGAACCGGTCGTGGAGCACGCTTGGCTCGCCCCGGGTGCCCACGTCAACGCGGTCGGCGCCAGCGCGCCGAGCGCGCGCGAGCTTTCGGTCGAGACGGTGGCGGCCGCGGCGCTGTTCTGCGACAGCCGGGAGTCCGTCCACAACGAGGCGGGGGAGTTTCGCCTGGCCGTGGAGCAGGGGGCGATCGGCGGGGACGACCACATCCGGGCGGAGCTGGGGGAGGTGCTGGTGGGCGCCGCCCCCGGGCGCAGCGACGACGACGAGCTGACGGTGTTCCGCTCCCTCGGCATCGGCGTCGAGGATCTCGCCGCCGCTCGGCTGGCCGTCGCCAATGCCCGGCGCCGCGGTCTGGGCACCGAGGTGGAGCTGTGATCGAGCCGGCCGTGATCGAGGCGGCGCGGGAGCGGATCGCCGACATCGCCGTGCGCACGCCGCTGGTTCGCCTCGCGCTCGACGACGCGCCGGCCGAGATCCACCTGAAGCTCGAGACGCTCCAGCCGATCAACTCGTTCAAGATCCGCGGCGCCGCCAACGCGATTCGCAGCGCGCCTCCGGAACTGCGCGAGCGCGGGCTGCTGACGGCGAGCGCCGGGAACATGGCCCAGGGGGTGGCCTGGGTGGCCCGCGAGCTCGGGCTTCCGGCGACGATCGCCGTGCCGGAGCACGCACCCCAGACCAAACTCGACGCGATCGAGCGCCTCGGGGGCCGAATCCTCAAGGTTCCCTACGACGAGTGGTGGCAGGCGATCGTCACGAGCCGGGTTCCGGGGGAGGACGGCCTGTTCGTCCATCCCGTGGCCGACGAGGGGGTGATGGCCGGCAACGGCACGATCGGACTCGAGATCCTCGAGGACCTGCCGGACGTCGACGCCGTCGTCATCCCGGTCGGCGGCGGCGGGCTGACCGTCGGCATCGCCTCGGCGATCAAGGCACGCAGGCCGGGCACGAGGATCGTCACCGCCGAGCCGGAGACCGGGGCGGCGCTCCACGCCGCGCTGGCCGCGGGCGAGCCGGTCGACGTCGACTACCGGCCGTCGTTCGTGGACGGCTCCGGCAGCCGCCGGGTGCTGGACCAGATGTGGCCGCGCCTGACCGAGCTCGTCGACGAGGCCCGGGTGGTTTCGATCGTCGACGCCGAGGCGGCGGTGCGAACGCTGGCCGAGCGCGTCCGGGTCATCGCCGAGGGGGCCGGTGCACTGGCGACGGCGGCCGCGCTCGCGGGCGCAGGCTCCGGCCGCGTTGTCTGCATCGTCTCCGGAGGCAACATCAACCTTCCGGCGCTGGCCGAGATACTCGGAGATGACCGATGACCGATGACCCCGACGTGCCGATCCTTCCCGGTGAGGCGGCGAGCGACTACGAGCGCTACCTGCGCACCGACGAGCTGCTGGCGCTCCAGAAGCCGCCGGAGGAGCGCGTCCACCGCGACGAGCTGCTGTTTCAGACCGTCCACCAATCGAGCGAGCTGTGGCTGAAGCTCGCCGTCTCAGAGGTGGAGGAGGTGACGCGCCTGATCGGCGCCGACCGGCTGCCGGCGGCGGTGCGGCTGCTGCGCCGGGCCGTGCTGTGCCTGCGCCAGGTCACCGACGCGCTCGACATGCTCGACCTCCTTGACCCGTGGGACTACAACGTCGTCCGCACCGCGCTCGGTCACGGGAGCGGGTTCGACTCGCCGGGGTTCCGCCACCTGGCGCGAGTCACGCCGGCCCTCGGCGGCGCCTTCGAGGCGGCACTGCAGCGCACCGGTGCTCCGCTGGAGGACGTGTATCGCCGGCGCGACGACTTCGCAGAGCTCCATCAGCTCGCCGAGTTGCTGACCGACTACGACGAGCGGCTGCGGCTGTGGCGGTTCCGGCATTACAGCGTCGTCGCCCGTGCGATCGGAGAGGAGACGATCGGCATCCAGGGGACGCCGGTCCAGGTCCTCGCCCGGCTCATCGCGCAGCGCCAGCTGCCAAAGCTGTGGGAGGTCCGCAGCCGGCTGGTTGAGACGTTCGAGGCAGAGCGCGATCCGTCCGGGCCCCCCCGCGCCGGCTAGTCAAGCGGTGCATGCCCGCCGGG
>DASZMK010000028.1:0-4584 GCA_035551855.1 Solirubrobacteraceae bacterium | reverse complement strand
TGCCCCGGCGGTCGCCACCATGATCACGGTCGCGAGTGCGCGCCAACCTCGCGGCGACCGCGCGGACCTGACTCTCACCGACGATGAGTGGTCCAGCGTGTCGCCCGGATCTGCGATGTCAGCTTTGCTGCTCCATCCAGTCCCAGAGGGCTTCTTCGCGGTCGGTGTTGTAGGACTCGGCGGACGATCGCATGGTCTTGGTGCGATGGAGGTAGGACCCGGTCGGAGCGGAGGACGTCTCGAGGATTACGTCGGCGAGCTTGCGACCCGCGGTCGGTGCGGTGTCGACGAGGGGGGTGGCTTCGAGGATCGGGACGATCCATTTCATCAAGAACGGCAAAGGGCCGCCCGCTTCCTGGGCCAATCCGGTGCCGGTGACGAGGCTCGGGTTGTAGGCGAGGATGTCGATCCCGTCGGGCAGGCGGCGGGCCCATTCGTGGACGAGGTATATCGCTGCGAGCTTGCTCGTGGTGTAGGCGCGGCGGCCGCCGGAGCGAACCCTCTCGGAACGGTCGAACGCGCCGGGCCGGGAGAGGATCTCCGGTCCTTTCCAACGGGGTGCGGGCATAGTGCCGCCGGTGTGCCGGAGGTCGCCGAAGTGAGCGTCGCTGACGGTGACGACGACGCGCGCGGGAGCCCGCAGATGGGGCTGGAGTCGTCGGAGCAGTAGGTGGGTTGCCAGGACGTTCACGGCGAAGGTCAGTTCGTACCCGTCGTCGCTGGTGCGCAGGGCACTCGAGAGATGCACGCCGGCGTTACAGACGATGCCGACCAGCGGAGGCAGCTCGCCCGCGTCCAGGAGATCTTCTATCTCCGCGGCCGCGGTGTAAATACTGGCCTTGTCGGCGAGGTCCACGCCGATGGCCGAGACATGCGGAGAGCCGGTTCGCAGGGACGACAGGGCTCGAGCTGCCGAGGACTCGCGTCCGAGGATCACGAGGTGGGTTTCGGGACTGCGCCGAAGGAGGTCCTTCGCCGCTTCGAGGCCGATCCCCCGGGTGGCGCCGGTCATGACGATGGTCCGGGTTGCTGCGGTCATGGGTCAGTTCCCTGGTTCTCTTGTGTTGATCCGTGCGGTGATCGTGCGACCTGCGTTCCTTCCCGACCGGGATCGCGCCCGGCCGGGTGAGCACCCGTTCAGGCCTCGACGTCCCAGGCGAGAAGCGGTTCGCCGAAGGACTTCGGGAAGCCGAACGACTCGAAGCGAGGCCTCCACCACCGCGTGAACTCGGACTCGTAGGCGAGCAGCCGTTCACTGAACACGCCCAGGTTCACGCCCTCGTCGAACTCGAGGTAAACGATGAACTCCGCGCTCCCGCCCACGTTCGGCTGGAGCCACATCCGCTCCCGGTGGTACCCCACGTCCCGTGCTCGCTCGTCGAGCCCGGAGAGATCCTTGTTCAGCTCGGCGAGCAGGTCTCGAAACTCCTGTACCCGCTCCTGAGGGATGGGCAACGTCCACGCCGTGCTGGTCATACGAACCTCCTGATCAGGGCGACCGCCACCCGACGGTGCACTGTCATGAACCTGCAGGAGGTCGAATGATCGAGGAAGACCTGCTCGAGCCTGGTATCGGCAGGGCTACGCAGCGCGGCATCCGTCCCACGCGACTGAAGGCATAATGAAGCGCGTGGGCAGCAGCGAACGGCCGGAGTTCGGCGAGTACCTGCGTCGGCGCCGCGCAGCGATGGCCCCACCAGAGCCGCCGGGCAGCGTGCGAACGTCACAGCGGCGGGTCCCGGGGCTGCGACGTCAGGAGCTGGCGGACGTCGCCGGGATCTCTGTGGAGTACTACACCCGCCTCGAACAAGGCAAGGCACCGCGTCCATCGCGTGAGATCCTCGCCGCGCTGGCACGAGCGTTCGAGCTGTCGCCTGCCGAACGAGATCATTTGTTCCGGCTCGGTGGCGAGTCACCACCCGAGCCCGAGTCGCCGGAGGCGGTGATCCGCCCGGGACTGCGGCGGCTGCTGCGCGGTCTCGACGACACGATGCCGGTCACCGTGCACGACGGCCGCCTGGACCTGCTGGGCCGCAACGCCGCCGCTGCCGAACTCCTCGGACCGCTCTCGGCCACGGGCCGGTACGGGCGCAACATCGTCTACCAGGCCTTCACCGCCACGATGCTTCCGGACCTGCTCGGCGAAGACGGCGCCGAACTGTTCACCCGCGTCGCCGCAGCGGAATTCCGCACGGCACTGAGCCGATACCCGGGCGATGACTACCTCCGTTCCCTGTTCGTCGAGCTGACGGCGAGCAGCGCGAGCTTTCGCGACCACTGGGAACGAGGTGAGGTCGGCGCCTGGCGGTCGGCGGTGAAGCTCATGCGCCACCCCACCCGGGGCTGGCTGGGCTTCGACATCGAGATGCTCCACGACCCCGACAGGGATCACTGGGTCATGCTCTACACGCCGCGCAGCACGGAATGACCGCCGGGCATCCAGCTGAGAGCCCCGGAGCACTCCGGCTGGTGGCAGCGAGGGCAGCAGGAGGGCGCGGCCGGTTCCGGTGAGCCACACGCCCTCGGCCAGGCCGAGGTAGGGGCCCAAGCCTCAACGCGAATTGAGGATCGTGCCCCTGCGGTCCGGTTAGCCGGCCTCGGGCAACGCGGGCAGGAAGTCCAGCGTGTGCTTGCGCTCGCTGGTATCGAGGGCGAAGGCGGCCGTGCCCTCCGGAGTTTGTTCTCAGTCCGCGTGGGCCGTCGCAACCGACTTCACACGCCACGCCTGGACGTCGTCGGCGAGACTGTCGACCTTGACCTGCCAGCGGTCGAGCGCGTCGGCGCCGAGCAGCAGGTGGCCCGGCAGCTTGTCCTCGCCCACCACCTCGCGGATCAGGGCCGCGCCCTTGACCGGGTCGCCCAACTGGCAGGCCACCGAGGTCGCCTCGACGGCGATCCGCGAGGCGGCGGAGAAGATGAACAACCCGCCGGACTTGATCAATGTGGCACTGGAGATGCTGGTCGCGCAGTCGTTGGAGTTGCTGGGTTCACCGTGCTGGACCGGTTGGCGACCACGATCCGGGCAGAGGTCAACGGGGAGATCATCGCCGGGATCCACGAGCGGATCACCGAGGCGACGCGGGTGGGGCTGCTGGCGACGCTTCTTCGGTCTTCACAAGCGGCCGGTGCGCGCGATCACCTGGCCGGCGAAGTCGAGCATCTGGTCAAGGCTGTGGAGCACCGCGAAGGCATCCACGTACGCCTCGTCGGTACCGGATTCGGCGAGATGCTTCAGCCTGTCCGCAAGCGAGTCGACGGACGTGCCCGGGCCGACGTTGATTCGTATGGCCGTCTTCAGCGCGTCAGGATCGCGGCCTGCGTCCTGCGCCGCGCGGCGCGCGATCGACCACAAGTGGTCGGCACTCTCGTCGCGACCGGGGATCGACGCGGCGGCCGGTGGCCCCTCGACCCCGAGCCAGCCGCTGCCGACGCGGCCGACCCGACGCATCGCGGCCTCGCTTTCACCGCCGATCCAGATGGGCGGCCCACCCGCCTGGACGGGGCGCAGGTCGGCGTGGACCGGCGGCAGGGAGAAAAACTCACTGTTCCAGGACACCGGGGTGGTCGTCCACCACGCTTGCAGGAACGCCAGCATGTCATCGAGCATCTTGCCACGCCGGTGCCAGTCCGCGTTGCGGGCGACCTCGTACTCTTCCTTCATCCACCCCAGCCCCACGCCAATGCCGAGGCGGCCGTCGCTGAGCACGTCGAGCGTGGTCAGCGCCCGGGCGAGGTGCGGCGGCTCATAGTAGAACGTGCTGAGCGTGCTGGTGACCAGCCGCATCCGACCGGTCGCCGTCGCGGCGACCGTCAACAGCAGCAACGGATCGAGGTATCGGCCCATCTGCGGCCCGCGGGTCAGATAGGTGCTGTCCAGATCAACCGGTGTGATCAGGCGATCGCCGATCCACAGCGTGCCATAGCCGAGGTCCTCGAGTTCGCGGCAGAACGTACTCAGGCCGACAGCGCTGCTGATAGCGGGCCCGACCATGGGAAGAGTGAAGCCGAGCTTCATGGTGGGGGTTCCTCCGGGCAGACCATCGTCCGCCGATAGTTATATCCGACATAGCCAGTCATTTCGTTGACGGCTTGGGCAGGGGAAGGGAGCGGTGCGGCTCAGCCGGTGAATTCGTTGACACCGAGGGCGAAGTCCCCGTGACCGACCCCGTTGCCGGCCAGGCCCACCGTGATCAGGCCCATTCCTTCCAGCCAGTGCGCCATTTTCAGGCCGCCGACGTCCAGCGGGCGCAGCCCGAGGCTCGTGACGAACTCCGCCAAGTCCGCTTTGGACTCTGCGTTGTCGCCGGCGATGAAGACGTTGGGCCGGCCCTTCTCCAGGACACCACGGAAGATGGTGTTGAACGCCTTCACCACGCTGGCGCCGGCCGGGGCCACCGTGGCGACCTCCTGCGCGATCGAGGTCTCCTCGCTGTGGGCCAGTCCGTCGAACGTGGCGTTGAAGGGGTTGCTGATGTCGACGATGACCTTGCCCGCGAGGGCGTCTCCGTACTCGGCGACGACCGGAACGACACCGTCGTACAACAGGGCCGTGATGACGATGTCCCCGGCCGGGACGGCGCCCCA
>DASZMK010000027.1:0-29303 GCA_035551855.1 Solirubrobacteraceae bacterium | reverse complement strand
CCGAAGTGACGCTCGATCTGCCAGGCGATGCGCCCGGCGATCCACACCTCCGCTCGGCCCACGGGCTCGCCGAACTGCCAGTCGATCCGGTTGGCATAGGCGCGGGGATCGAAGTTGGCCGGACGCTGGAAGTCATGCTCGGCCTTCGTGGCATAGCCGACCTTGCCGCGAATCCGGGACAGGCGGAAGACGCGGATGGCGCTGCGCTCATGAGAGCGGCCGACGACGTAGAACTGACCGCCCTGATAGAGCAGCTGGTAGGGATCCACCCGTCGCGCTCCGACCTCGTCGCGCTCCATGGTGTGGTAGTCGAAGACGATCGTCTTGCGGCGGAAGATCGCCGTTTCGATCTTCGCCAGCCGCTGGGAGACCTCATGGCCGCCCGCCGATCCGGTGATGCCGAGGGCGACGGTGCTCTGCTCCGGCGCGTTCAGCGGGCTGGGCCGGCCCCAGGAGATCTGCTGGAGCGCGAGCCTGAGCGGCTCGGCGTAGGCAAACTCGCCGTCGAGCAGATGGAGAGCGGTGTGGAGCGCCGCCAGTTCCTCGTCGGCGAAGGCGATGGGGGGAAGGTGGAAGTTCTCCGGCGGCAGCGAGTAGTTCTCCTGCTCCACCAGCCCGTCGACGGGCTTCTCGACGGCGAGCACGAGGCCGAGCGACTCGAGCTCGGAGCGATCGGCGTAGAAGCGGCGGGCGAACGCATCCTCGTTCATCACGCTGTAGCCCTCGACGTCGCGCCTGATCTCCGGGGCGGTCACCGGGCGCCGCTCAGCCATCAGATACGAGATCAACGAGAGCTGACGAATCAGTTTCTCGGTGTCCTTTGCCATCCCTGAGAGCACTCTAGCCGGGGCCTGGAAGCCACGGTCGCGCCTGCCGGCGGCCGTGCGCTATTTGCGCAGTTTTGGGTCCGTCCGTGACCGAACGATCACAGCTGGGCGGGCCCGCCTTCCGGCCCGTCGACGGCTACGCGGCCCGGCGCTGGTCGACGCCCGGCGGGGCGAAGTACGCGCCGCCGCCGATCCCCTTGTCGAACGCCGACCACTGCTCGCCGGCGGGCAGCGCCTTCTCGATGCGATCGAAGCTGCCGAGTCGGCCGCCGAGGTTGTCGATCATGTGCACCAGGGTGGCCTCGCGCGTGCACGGGACCACCGGGCTGCCGTACTCGAGCGAGCCGTGGTGGCTGAGGATGATGTGCAGGACCGCCTGCGCGGTCTCGGCCGGAAACCCGTCCAGCCTCTCGATCATGCTCCTCACGGAGTAGTAGCCGAGGGCGATTTCGCCGTACAGCCGTCCTTGATCGGACATCTCGATCGCGTCGCCGACGAGCTCGTATGCGTCGAGCTTCCCGATGTCGTGCAGCAGAGCCCCGGTGACGGCGACGTCGCGGTTGATTCCGGGGAAGGTCGCCGAGATGGCGCTCACCGCCTGAGCGACGCCGAGACAGTGCTCGAGCAGCCCGTGGCGGTAGGCCTGGTGGTAATGCTTGGCCGCCGGCGCGTCGCGGAAGCGCGCCCAGGTCGGCGAGCCCTCGCCGAAGAGCGCGGTCAGCAGCCGGCGAAGATCCGGATCCTGGACGGTCGCGACGAGCTCGCGCAGGTCGGACTCCATCTGAGCGGGCGGGTGCGCCGGTCCGTCGAGCAGGTGCTGGAGCTCGTACTCGCCGTCACCGGCCGGCCGGACCGCCTCGACGACGATGCGTCCGCCGAACCGCGGGTGCGTCTCGAAGCTCCCGATGACGTGGACGACCTCTCCGGCACCGCACACCGCGCGGGCGGCATCGACCTCGTCGAGCACGACCGCGGGCACGGTCCCGGTGCGGTCGCTCAGCGTGAGCTTGAGGTAATCGCCCCCCTCTCGCCGCCGGCGCGCCTCCGCCCCGCGCACGAGCAGAGCGGTGTCGATCCAGCAGCCGTCCTGGAGTTCCCGGACTTGCATGAGCGCGGACGACGATAGAACGGCCGCCGGACAGCAGTCGGTGGAGGAAAAATGCTCCGGTTACAGGGAGATCGAGCGGGCGGGCTAGAGCCCCGGCGGGTGGCGCACGGAGAACGAGCTGATCCCCTCGGTCGCCGGCCGGTCCGACCACCGCGAGCCGGTCTCGGCCAGCGCCACGGTGTCGAAGCGCAGTCCGGCGACGTACATGAACGTGTGCCCGGCGTTGGCGAAGACGGTGATCCACTTGCCCGGGCCCGGGTCGCCCCAGCTCGCCAGCTCGCCCGAGGTCATGGTCTGGTTGAGCAGTTGGGCGGCGGCGAAGACGTAGCTGATGGAGCCACTGCAGTCATAACCGCTGTCCTGGTACGTCATGTGCCCGCCGCCCCAGACGTAGGGCAGCCGCGCGATCTCGTTGCCCGCGGCGATCACCGCCTGCACGGCCGCCGGCGCGTCGATCGGCGCCACCGCCAGCCCCCCGGGTGTCAGGGTCGCGCGGGTGGTGCTCGGCGGCATCCCGCTCTCGGCCAGCTGGCGACGTACCTCGGCCAGCGACGTCGGCTGGGGCAGCGACGGGCTCGCGCCGGAGGGCTGGACGCTGACCCCGGCGGTCTGGGGTGCCGCGCCGGAGCCGGCCGAGGCGCTCGCAGGAGCCGCGCCCGCCACCGGCTCCACGGCCTGCGGGTGGGCGACCGGGATCGCCCCGCCGGCGTTGGCGGCGCTCGCGTCCGCGGCCCTCGACGAGCTTCCGGGGGTCGCCTGCCCACCGCAGCCGGCGCACGCCACGGCGGCGAGCGCGAGGATCATGACGCCGCGCGGTCGCACCGGCCGCAGTATGCCGAACGCCGCTCGCCCCGCGCGACGGTTCCGGCGAGTGCTAATCCTCCAGCGCGCCGTTGTACAGGGCGAAAACCGCTCCCTGTGGATCCTGGACGACGGCGATCTTCGCGATCCCGATGTCGGTGGCTCCCATCAGGACGTTCCCGCCGAGTTGCGCGACATTCTCAAGGCTGGCGTCGAGGTCGGCGGTGGCGAAGTAGACGAGCCAGAATGGCGGAGTTCCCGGGGGCATCGGCGGGCGGATGCCGCCGTTGGTGTGGCCGTCCGCGGTCTTCACGACCAGGTACGGCATCTCGCCACCCTCCATGGGCGTCGTCGTCCACCCCAGCAGATCCCCGTAGAACCGGGCCGATCCGTCCAGATCCGGTGACCCCAGCTCGTTCCATGACAGCGCCCCTGGGGCGTTGACCAATCCGGCTCCGATGTGCTCGTTCGGCTGCCAGAGCAGGAACCAGGCGCCCTGAGGATCCTGAATCACCGCCATCCGACCGGTCTGGAGCACGTCGAACGGGGGTGCGTGGACCGTCGCCCCGAGCTCCTGCGCGCGGGCCGCCGCGTCGTCGACGTTCTCGACCGTCACGTACGAGTTCCACGACGGCGGGGCCCCCGCCTCGCGCTGCTGCTGGGGCTGCGGCGAGATCGCCGCGACCCACTCGCCGTCGATCGCGGCCATCGAGTAGACGACGCCCTCGCCCGCCGGCATGTCGGTGATCTCCCAGCCGAACAGCGCCGTGTAGAAGTCCTTCGCCGCGTCCTGGTCGGTCGCGTTCAGGTCCGTCCAGCTGAACGTCCCGGGTGTGTACTGCGTTCTCTCGCCCATGGCGCGACGCTATCACCGGGGCGCTCGCGGGTGAAGGGGGATGCGGGCGAAGCTCCGGCCGCCCGCCCCCGCGGTAACGGCTCGTTCACGACAGGTTCACGGCAGGGCAACGTCGCGCCCGCCGTGACTGGTGAGACTGGCCGCGCACGTCCACCGATCAGAGGAAAGACATGGCACGACGCCCCACCTTGGCGTTCCTGGCCGTCCTCGCGGCCGCCGGAACCTCGGCGGTCGCGGTCCAGGCAGCGAGCGCCGGCTCAGACAACCACACCCACGCCGCGAGGAGCCATGTCTGGCCCTCCGCGGACCGCGGCCGCACATCGCAGGCGGCGACGCCGATCAAGCATCTGGTGGTGATCTTCCAGGAGAACGTCTCCTTCGATCACTACTTTGGGACCTACCCCAATGCCACCAACCCCGCAGGCGAGCCCGCCTTCCACGCGGCGTCGGACACCCCGTCGGTCAACGGCCTCTCCGGCGCGCTGCTGACGAACAACCCCAACCTGTCCAATCCCCAGCGGCTGGACCGCTCGCAGGCGGCGACCTGCGATCAGGACCACGGCTACAGCGATGAGCAGAGCGCGTTCGACCACGGTCTGATGGACCAGTTCGTGCAGAAGACCGGAGCGAGCCTGACCCTGGCGCAGTGCCTCGCGAACGAGGGCAACACCGCCTCGGCCGGCGGCACCAACCCCAACTACGCCGTCATGGACTATTACGACGGCAACACGGTCACCGGGCTGTGGAACTACGCCCAGCACTTCGCGCTGAGCGATAACTCGTTTGGGACGAACTTCGGGCCCTCGACCCCCGGGGCGATCAACGTGACCGCCGGCAACACGTACGGCGCGATCTGCGGGCCGACCAGCGCCGTCTACAACGGAACGCCCTGCGCCGCAGCGCCCGGCTCGGCGTCGGCGACCCCCGGCACGCCCTCGGCACCGGGGACGGAGACCGTCTACAGCGACGCCGACCCCAATTACGACGTCTGCTCGAACACGCAGGACGGCAACAAGGCCGCCACCACGATCCAGATGGGCGGCCAGAACATCGGCGACCTGCTCGACAAGTCGGGAACCACCTGGGGCTGGTTCCAGGGTGGCTTCGCCAGCCCGGGCTACGTGCCCGGCCAGCCGAGCACCGACAACCTGTCGAAGGTGTGCACCGGAACCCATACGAACATCCTGGGCAACACGGTCAAGGACTACAGCCCGCACCACGAGCCGTTCCAGTACTACGCCTCGACGGCCAACCCGCAGCACCTGCCGCCGACGTCGATTTCGATGATCGGCCATCAGGATCAGGCCAATCACCAGTACGACATCAGCGATTTCTTCGCGGCGGCCGACCACGGCAACCTCCCCGCGGTGTCGTACCTCAAGGCGCCGGAATACCAGGACGGTCACGCCGGCTACTCGGACCCGCTCGATGAGCAGCGGTTCCTCGCCCAGACGATCAACAACCTCGAGCACCTGCCGACGTGGAAGAGCACGGCGGTGGTCATCGCCTACGACGACAGCGACGGCTGGTACGACCACCAGCTGGGACCGATCACCAGCCAGTCCCAGACGGCGCTGGACACGCTGACGGGAACCGGAGCCTGCGGCAGCAGCCTCACCAAGGTTCCGACGACCGATTCCGGCACGCCGGAGCAGGCGCGGTGCGGCGTCGGCCCACGGCTCCCGCTGCTGGTCGTCTCGCCGTATGCCAAGAGCAACTACGTGGACAACACGTTCACCGACCAGACCTCGGTCGTGAAGTTCATCGAGGACAACTGGCTCGGTGGCCAGAGGATCGGCAACGGATCGGCCGATGCGACGGCCGGCACGCTCCAGAACATGTTCGACTGGGGCAAGCCGACCGACCGCCGCCTGTTCCTCGACCCGTCCACGGGCGAGCCCACCTCCGGCGGCCACTGACCGTGGCCTGAGTAGTAGGAGGCGGCCCGGCGGCAGTGCGCGCCGGGCCGCCGCGTGTTTGGGGGGGTGCAGCCGGGGGTGTTGGGGGCTCATTCCGGTATAGCCGGAAGAACTCCCCAAACCCCTGACCGGGACGTGGCTCGCCTGGCTCGGCGGCAGCACGGCAACGTCGCCTACGAGGATCTGGTCGCCTGCGGCCTCACCAGGCACGGCATCGACGTCCGGGTAAAGCGTGGGCAACTCCACCGCGTGCACCGCGGCGTGTATGCCGTCGGCCGGCCGCCGAACACGCCCTTGGAGCGTGCCTCCGCTGCCGTCCTCGCCTGTGGGCACGGCGCGGCGCTCAGCCACCTTGGCGCCCTCGCCCTCTGGGGCTTCACGAAGCAATGGCCCGCCTCCTTCGACGTCGTCGCCACCGGCGACCGCCGCCCGCATGGCATCACCACCCACCGGTACACCAACCTCCTGCGCCGCGACCTCCGCGTCCATTGGGGCATCCGCGCCACCAGCCCGGCGCGGACGCTGCTGGACTGCGCGCCGCTCCTCGAAGAGCCGAGGCTCCGCGCCCGGACCGTCAACGACGCGCTGCACGGCCCGTTCGTGAGCCAAAGCCAACTCGCTGACGTCCGCCACCGCTTTCCGACGCACCCCGGCGCCAAGCTCCTCGGTCCGTTCCTGACCGGCAACCCCACCCGTTCACCGCTCGAAGACGACTTCGAAGCGTTCTGCGAACACCACAACCTCCCTCGCCCTCAGGTCAACGTCCGCGTCGCCGGCCACACCGTCGACGCCCTCTTCCGGGATCACCATCTGATCGTCGAGCTCGACAGCTGGGAGTTCCACAACGACCGCGAGGCCTTCGAGACGGACCGCGGGCGTGACGGCGACACCCTCAGGGCCGGCTACCGAACGCGGCGGATCACCTGGGACCGCCTCCATCACCACCCGGAGGCCGAAGCGGCGCTGCTCCGGGACCTGCTCGACCGCTAGGCCCGGCGCTCTAGCCCTGCAGGTTCGGCGTTCCTCCAGGGGTCGACCGTCGCGCCTGCGGGCGTGGCCGTCGACCCCAGCCGCGGCCCGGCGCCCCGTTGGCTACCGGTGGCCGACGACCTCGCGGTAGGCGACGCGGTGGTACGCGTCGCAGATGACGAGCTCGCAGGGCTGGCGTCTCGTCGCTTGGCCGATGGCGACTCGCCGCGCCTCCTCCAGGGTGTGACACCGAACCGCCCGAGCGGCCGGCTGGGTAGGGCCTCCATCCAGAAGCTCGACCCTCCAGCCATCGCGACTGTTGTGATCGATCCGGATCGTGGGATAAGCCATTGGTGGAGGGTGTCACCTGACAGCGGTTGTGTCATCCGTGATTCGCCGCCGGCGGCCGCTTGGCCCGCAAACCGTTCTCGATCTGACACACCTCATCCCGGTAGGCCGGCTCGTCTCGATTCGACACGCGTGCCGGGCTCAATCGAGCAGATCGTGGTCTCGCGCGTAGGCCACGAGCTCGGCCCGTGTCGTGAGCCGGATCTTCTGCTGGATGTGGGCACGGTGGGACTCGACGGTGCGCACGCTCAAGAACAGCGACGAGGCGATCTCACCGTTCGTGTGCCCGAGCGCGATCAACGTGAGGACCTCGACCTCGCGCGGGGACAGGTTGTCCGGACGAGCCCCGGACGCGGCCGGTTCAGACGCGAGCTTGGCGCCGAGTTCCGGGTTCAGGTACGTGCCGCCCTCCGCGGCGAGCTCGACCGCGCTCATCAGCTCGCCGTCGGCGGCGTCCTTGAGCACGTAGCCGACGGCACCGGCGCGGAATGCCGCCCGCGCGAACCGCGGGTTGTCCTGCATCGTCAGCACCACGATCTGGGTCTCCGGCGCGTCTGACCGCAGTTGCGGGATCGCGTCGAGGCTGGACTCCCCGCCCATGTTGAGGTCGAGGACGAGCACCCGCGGACGGAACCGCCGCACGGCGACGACGGTGGCGTCGACCTCGCCGCACTCGGCCAGGACCTCGAAGCGCCCGTCTGACTCGAGCAGCATCTTCAGGCCCGAGCGGACGACCTTGTGATCGTCCGCCAGGACGATGGTGATGGGCGGCGAGGCGGCGGACTGGTCGTCGTCCTCCGGAGGCGACGTCGCAGAGCCGGCCTGGCCCTCAGCCGGCACGCAGACCACCCCGTTCACAGCCGGGGACCAGAGGTCGTGAGGACGTGGTCTCCGGATCGCGATGAACCGCGGGAGCCGAGACGGCAACCGTGGTCCCCCCGCCGGGGTGGGAGTGGATCGTCAGCCGTCCGGCGAGCAGTTCGACGCGCTCGCGCATCCCGGCGAGGCCGAAGCCGCTGGTTGCCTCCTCCGGGTCGAAGCCTGAGCCGTCGTCGCGGACGGTGACGTGCACGCTCTCGTCCGCCTCGATCACCTCCACCGTGGCCCGGCTCGGCGCAGCGTGCTTGATCGCGTTCGTCAGCGACTCCTGAACGATCCGGTAGACCCCGGCCTCCAGCTCCGGAGCCAGGCGCGTGTTGGCCTCGCCGTGCTCGTGGGCGAGCTCGACGTTGGCGTCGATCTCGAGCCCGGCGTCTCGGACGCGGTCGACGAGCGCCGCCAGGGCCGGCTCCAGGCCGAGCTGGTCGAGCGCCGCGGGACGCAGGTCGGTGATCAGCGAGCGCAGCGAGACGATCTCGAGCTCCAGCTGCTCCAGGGCCCGGTCGATGGTCTTCTCCATGTCTTCAGGGTCGCGCCGTCGCTTGGCGGCGGCGAGCACGAGGCGGAGGTTGCCGAGCGCCTGCAGCGTCTCGTCGTGCAGCTCCCGCGCCCAGCGGCCGCGCTCGGCCTCCGCCGCGGCCACCCGCTGCCGGCGGTGCTCCTTCTCAGCCGACGTGGCCGTCGCGACCGCGATGGCGGCGCTGGCGGCGAACGCTGTCAGCAGCCGCTCGTGCTCGGCGGCGAACTCGCCCGGCTCCAGATGGTCGACGGCGACGAGTACCCCGTAGGCACGGTCGCGGAAGATGAGCGGCACGATGAGGCCCTCACACGCCGAGAGCCCCAGACGGCCCAGCTCATGCTGATCGAAGCGCGCGCGGTTGAGATGGTCCGAGAGCCGCTGGGGCCGCCGCGCCCGCAGCGCCGCCGCGGCGACGGTGCGCTCCACCGGCACGCGGCGGCCGATCAGCCCGGGCGGCAGCTCTCCGGCTCCGGCGGCCAGCTCCAGCTCATCGTCCCGCAGCAGCTCGATCACCAGCGCCCGCGCCGCGACGAGGGCGCGCCCCCGCTTCGCCACAAGCTCGAGCACCGCGTTCATGTCGGTCTGCCCGCCGAGCGCGCGGGCGATCTGCAGCGTGGCGTCCAGAGCGCTGACGGTTCGCTGCAGCTCGAGCCGCTGGGTCTCCGAGAGGGCGAAGCGGCGGGCATGATCGATCGCGACGGCGGCGAAGACGGCGAGCGTCGTGGCGCTCTGCTCGTCCTCGTCGGTGAACGCGTCGCCGGCCTCCTTCTCGGTCAGATACAGATTTCCGTAGGGGACGTCTCCGATCAGGATCGGCACGCCCAGGAACGAGTGCATCGGCGGGTGGCCGACGGGAAAGCCGTACGAGTACGGATGGCTGCCGACATCGTCGATCCGGAGGGCCTGCGGCTGGCGGATCAGTTCGCCGAGCACCCCCCGGCCGGTGGGCAGCGGCCCGATCAGCCGGCGCGTCTCGTCGTCGATCCCGACGGTGAGGAAGCGCTCGAGACGATCACGCTTGGTGTCCAGCACACCGAGGGCCGCATACCGGGCCCCGGTCAGCTCGCGCGCGGCGTCCAGCACGCGATCGAGCACCACCTCGAGATCCAGCTTCTCGAGCACGCTTCTGGCAACAGTGACAACTCCGCGCGTGTCTTGGTGCATGTGACAGCCGACGGTCGCGGACGGCTCCCGGTCAACCAACCATACCCCTCTCTCAGTGCGGCTCGGCTACGGCTCCGGATCGGGCTCGGCGAGCCCGGACCGGCGCTCGTGCCGGCGGTCCGCGCGCTTGCGCGCCACCTGAGAGCCGGGAACGACGATGACCGGCCGGTCGGCGTGCTGGAGAACCGCGTGCGAAACGCTCCCCAGCAGCAGCGACTTCACCCCCGTCAGGCCGCGGCTGCCGAGCACGATCACGTCGGCGCCCACCTTGTCCGCCTGCTCGAGGATCGTCCCCCACACGGTCAGGCTCTGCTGGGCGGTGCGGGCGTGGGCGTCCAGTCCGGCGAGGCGCGCCACGGCGCAGCCCTCCTCCGATCGCTCGCGCGCGGCCGCCGCACTGGCCCGGTCGATCTCCTCGAAGTCCAGCGGGGCGCCCGCCAAGCCGGCGCCGGCCCTGGTCATGACCTCCGAGAAGCCCTCCCAGATCGTCAGGATCGTCGCCGGGTTGCCGGCGAACAAGGCTCCGGCGGCGGCGAGGGCCGCCTCCGCGTCCGGCGAGCCGTCGTAGCAGATCAGGACCTGCATGCCACGGAGGTTAGTGGCCACCGTGACCTCCGCAGCGACCCAGGGGTCCGGGCCCCTAACCTCCGTAGAGTGATGTCGATCCTGCGGCGGTGCGTGGTGCCGGGCGGCCGGGGGCTCGCCGAGGCATTGATCGTGGTCGCCGGATTGCTGGCCGGCTTCGGCTGGCTGTACGTGCTGCGTGGCCTCGGTTGGCTGGGGCTCGGCCCGCGGATCGCGGACTCGCTGCCGCTGTTGCAACTCGCCGGTTTCGACGGCCAGCCGGCGCTGCGGGTGATCGTGGCGTGGGTGCTGGCCGGAGCGCTGGCCGGGGTGGCGCTGCGGGGAGTTCCCGCGGGGCGGCGTGTGGCTCTGACCGTGATCCTGGGGCTGGCGCTGCTGCTGATCGGCTCGCAGGCCGCCTATGCGCTGACGCGCAACCTGCCGTTCACGAGCGTGCTCTTCTCACGTGCGCCCGGCTTTGGCCCGGTGCTCGAGGGGCTGGCGTTTGCCGCCGGCAGCGCGCTCCCGCGGCCGCTGGCCGGCCGGCAGCGGCTCGGCGCCGGCCGCTCGCTCCTCTCCCGCCTCGGCGGATTTGACGATCGCCGCCTGCGCGGCGGCTAGCACCGGCACGCCCGCCAGCACCACCGCTATCGCCACGAGGTGGGCGGTCGCCGCGCCCGCGCCGACTCCGAGCGTCTCGCCGAACGCGAGGAGCCCGCAGACGAGCGCCACCAGCGCCGCCAGTCCGTTCATCAACGAGATCGCCGTCACGGGCCCGTCTGCCCGCAGCGCCGACTGAAACGCGAGGAAGCCGCCGAAGGTGGCCGCCGCCGCCACAACCGTCCAGCCGGACAGCAGTGCGCCGGAGCCGTGCGCGCGCCAGCCCAGCGAGATGGCCTTGATAGCGGCATCGGCGACGCCGTAGAAGACTCCGGCGGCGATGGCCCGCGCCCAGGACGCCGAGCCGCTCGAGATCACCAGCGCCGCGACCGTGGCAGCAGCGACGGCGATCACGAGCGAGCTCGTGCTGAGATCGTCGCGCGCGGTCGAGAAGCCGATGGGGAGGGTGGCCAGACCGGCCGCCATGAGCAGCACCGCCAGCATCTGCGGCCGCGTCACGCGTTGGCGGAACAGCCCGGCTGCCACGGGTACCGAGAGCGCCAGGCCACCGGCGGCGAACGCCTGAACCAGGGCGAGCGGGGCGATGGCGACCGCGGCGATCTGCGCGGCGAACCCCACCCATCCCAGAGTCTGTCCCCCCAGCCAGAAGGGGTCGCGGAGCGCCCGTCGCAGCTGGGCGACCGTCCCGTCACAGGAGGTGCGGCACAGCCCTCGATGCTGCAGCAGGAACCCGATGTTGATCAGCGCCGCCGAGGTCAGCGCCAACAGCAGTCCGCCGATCATGCGAGGGGCCCCCCGGCGGACGAACGCCGTCTGTTCTGCTGACGGCCGCGCCGGCGGACGCCTGCGGCCGGCCGCGCTGTCGCGACCCGCTGCCGGCGGCGTCCCTGACCGTGAGGGATGGGGACGACGCCCGGAGTGAGAGTCTGCGCGGCTCCGCGCCCACGCACCGGCGGTGCGCTCGTGTCCTGCGACGCGAGGATCAGCATCTGATTGAGGTGGGCGTGCCAGAGCTGCCAGTCGTGGCCGCCGCGGTAGAGCGCGTAGCTGACGCTCGCTCCGGCCGCGGCCAGCGCCTGCGCTATCGGCTGGAGCTGCGGGCTGTCGTCGTCATCGCGCCCCACGAACAGGAACGCGCGGATGGGATCGGATGCGATGGCGGCTCCCAGTCGGCGCACATAGACGAGCGGGCTGTTGTCGGCCAGCGTCGACCGGCTGGCGTGAGCGAAGACGCCGGTGCGGGTCTCGACGTAGTAGCCGGACCACGACTGCAGGTTGGCGAACGACGAGAGGTGGTGCAGCAGGATGTTCGTCGCGCCGTACGCGCCCGCCGAGAAGCCGGCGATCACGCGGTCCCGGCGGTTGGGGATGGTGCGAAACCGGTGGTCGACGTCCTGCATCACGTCGATCACGTAGCCGGCGTAGTTCCCGGCCGGGGTGTTGGCCCACTCGGAGTCCGAATAGGTGCTGCCGCCGATCCGGCCGTCCGGGAACACGAGGATCAGCGGGCGCATCCGATGCCGGCTGATCAGGTTGTCCATGCGGACCGGCATGTTCGCGATGCCGAGGTAGACCTGGGGACGCCCCGGGCTGCCGTGCAGGAGGTAATAGGAGGGGTAGCGGCGGGTGCTCTGGGCGTAGCCCGGAGGGAGGTAGACGAGGTACTCGGCCCGCCGATGGAGCGCCGACGAGTAGAACGTGATCGTTTCCAGGTGTCCCCGGCGCGCGCGCGGGAGGAAGGCGACGGTCTGAAAACCGCGGTGCTGGTCGTACGACTCCCAGTAGCTGTATGTCCCGATCAGGCCGATGGCCGTCAGTGCCAGAGTGAGGACCGCGATCAGCGGCCGGCCTGCCCTCGAGTGGCTCACCGGGGCTCGCTGAGCGCCCCGCGATGCCGGGGGCGGTCCGGCAGCGGGTGTGGCAGCGCACCGCGCAGCCGGGCGATCAGCACCGACGGACGGGGGTGCGGGAGGTAACCCTCGGCCTGCAGCACCCGGATGATCGCGCGAGGCAGCCCGGACCGCGATTCGTACACGAGGTAGCGCGGGCGCCACTGCGGCGCGAACTTGGCGTTGAACCGCACGAGCCTGTCCATCTGGAAGCGCCGGTGCAACGGCGCGATCGCCAGCCGGGTCACGACCCGTCGCAGCCGGCGCCGGCTCGGCTCGCCGCGGACGAGGTGCGCCAGCCCGGCGTAGTTGAGGCTGACCTCGGCGATGCCGCGTGCGCGTGCGACCTCGAGCGCCCGGACGACGAGCGCCTCGTTGAGTCCGTTGGGCGTCGCTCCGACACGCTGCATGGTGTCCAGCGACAGGTTGTCCCCGTACATGACGAACCGCATGACCGCCCCCAGCAGCCCCTCCGGCGAGCGGGCGACCACATAGAGATCGTCCGGTCGCAGTTCCCCGGCGTACTCGCCCATGCCCATGGCGAACCCGTGCAGGCGCGGATGATCGTTTCGCCAGCGTTGTGCGAGCGCCTCGATCTCAAGCTCGAGCGCGGCATCGATCTCCCGCCCGTCGTGGACGGCGATCTCCCAACCGCGACGCGTCACCCGGTGGACCGACTGGCGCACCTTGCGGACCGAGCGACCCTCGAGTGTGAAGGCCGCCGGGTCGACGAACGCTTCCTCGCCGACGCACATCGTCCGCAGACCGAGCTTCCGATAGGCGTCCAGGTGCCGAGACGACGCGCCCCACAGGACGATCTGCCAGCCGCGGTGTCGCGCGTACTCCTGAAATTCGGCGAGCACGCCGCCGGCGGCGTCGCCCGGAGCGACGGGGTCGGCGGAGACAACGGCCGTGCCGCCGATCACGCGGTAGGACAACACTCCGCCGGCGGCGAACGCCAGTCCCTTGTCCGGCCGGACGAGGAACGGAGACAGCGAGTCGATCCCGTGCGCGTCGACGATCGCCCGGGCCGTCCGGTACTCGTGGTCGGTGGGGCGATTCTCCGCCGCAACCGGCGACACTGCCGACCGCAGCGCCAGCATCGAGATGACGACGGCGCCGCCGATCAGCACCTCGATGAGCGAGTTCCACCTGGACGCCAGCAGTGGTACGCCGGTGGCGAGGTGCAGCGCGTGGCCGACCGGGTGGTGCAGGACGCCTGGAAGCACGTGGCCGGTGCTGTTGCCGACGAGCGGTGCGCACGCCAGGGCGGCCGCGGCGAGGGTCCAAGCGCTCAGCGTCGCGACGACGACCCGGCGCCGCGGGCGGTTGGAGCAGCCGAGCCGGAACGCACCTTGCGCCAGGGACAACGTGAGCGCCACGGCCGCCTGCAGTCCGGCGACGGCGTAGTGACCAGCCTCGACGTTGAGTGCCGCGAGCGCGATCAGGGCGACAATCGTCAGCGCCAGCGCGGTTCGCGTCCCGCGCCACACCCGGGGCGTCAGGACCAGGAGCGCCACCCCCAGGACGAGAGCGGCCACGCGCGCGGCGCGGACGTCAGGGAAGACGAGTCCGCCGAGAAGCGAGTGGGGGAACAGCTCCGGGCCCGCGAGCCCGTAGATCACCGATTCGAGGGCGAGTACGGCGACCGCGACAGTTGCCGGGCGCCGCAGGCAGGACGTATGAATAAACCCGCCCATGCAGGACATTCTGCTCCGTGCGGGCCCCCGCGAACCATTTCCGCCGACCACCGCAACCCCCTCGTAACTGCCCCGTCACCTTACAAAAACATGACACCAGCATTACGCGGATCACAGGGTTTCGGCACACGATCGCGCGCCCAAGGAAGGGTCGCCGCTTCGCGGCCGTTCCTCCGGATATGAGCGTCCGATTCGCACCGACCAGTCACTCCGTCGGCGGCGTCTCGCGCGCAAGCCGTCTAGCCTTGGCGCGATGCGGATCCTGATCACCGGGGCGGCCGGGATGCTCGGCAACGACGTGACGCGCATGGCGGACACGGCCGGTCACGAGCCCATCGCGCTCGCGCGCTCGGCCCTGGACATCACCGACCCCGCCGCGGTCGTCGCGGCAGTTCGCTCGGCGGCGCCGGATGCCGTCGTCAACTGCGCCGCGTGGACGGATGTCGATGGCGCCGAGGAGGCGTTCGAGGACGCGCTGGCCATCAACGGGGCCGGTGCGGGCCATGTGGCGGCAGCCGCAGCGGCAGCCGGCGCCTGGACCATCCACGTCTCCAGCGACTACGTGTTCGACGGCGAGAAGTCCGAGCCGTACATGGAATCCGA
The DNA here is from genome assembly GCA_035551855.1 of Solirubrobacteraceae bacterium. Lineage (GTDB taxonomy): Bacteria > Actinomycetota > Thermoleophilia > Solirubrobacterales > Solirubrobacteraceae > Palsa-465. The sequence continues at coordinate 14,535 of DASZMK010000027.1, read as the reverse complement.
CCCGGTGGCCCCGGTGTCCGCCTACGGCCGCTCGAAGCTGGCGGGAGAGCAGGAGGTCGCCGTGGCCGCTCCGGACCGGCACACGATCGTCCGCAGCTCGTGGCTGTTCGGCGTTCACGGCAGGTGCTTTCCCAAGACGATCCTCCGCCTGGCGGAGGAGCGTGAGGAGCTGGCCGTCGTCTCCGACCAGATCGGCTGCCCCACGTTCACCGGACACCTCGCGGGGGCGCTCGTCGCGCTCGCCGAGAATCCCCTCCCGGGCGTGCTGCACGTGGCCGGCGCCGGCGCGTGCTCCTGGTTTGAGTTCGCCGCCGCGATCGTCGCCGCTGCCGGTTCCAGGTGCCAGGTCAGGCCGATCTCCACCGAGCAGTATCCGACGCCGGCGCGCCGACCGGCATACAGCGTGCTCGAGTCCGAGCGCGGCGCGCCACAGCTGGCCGAATGGCAACAGGCACTGCGCGAGTTCCTGTCCGAGCTCTCCGGGGTGGCAGCGTGAAGCTCCTGGTCTGCGGCGCCGCCGGATTCATCGGCTCGACGTTCGTGGACCTGCGCGTGCGCGAGCATGACGATGACGTGACTGTGCTCGACGGGCTCACGTACGCCGGCCGCCTGGAGAACCTGCGGGCGGTCGAATCGGACATCCACTTCGTGCACGGGGCGATCGAGGATCCGCTGGCGGTGGCCGATGCGGTCGCCGGCGCCGAGGCGATCGTCAACTTCGCCGCCGAGACGCACGTCGACCGCTCGATCGCCGATCCCTTCGCCTTCAGCGTGACCAACGGGCAGGGCACCCACGTCCTGCTCGAGGCCGCCCGCGAGCGAGGGCTGCGCTATGTCCAGGTGTCCACCGATGAGGTGTACGGGTCGATCGAGACCGGTTCGTTCACCGAGACCTCGCCCCTGCAGCCGTCCAGCCCGTACAGCGCGACCAAGACCGGCGCCGACCTCCTCGTCACCAGCTACTTCCACACCTATGGCCTGGAGACCCTCGTCTGCCGCGGCTCCAACAACTACGGCCCCCGTCAGTACCCGGAGAAGCTGATTCCGCTCATGATCCTCAACGCGCTGGCCGGCGATCATCTGCCCGTGTACGGCGACGGCCGGAACGTTCGCAACTGGCTGTACGTGGAGGACTTCGGCCGCGGGATCGGCCATGTGCTCGAGCACGGCCGCCCGGGTGAGGTCTACAACTGCGGCGGCCCGGACGAGTGCGAGAACCTGGAGGTCGTCAAGCGGATCCTGGCGCTGACCGGGGGAGACGACTCGCTGATCGATTACGTCACCGACCGGCCCGGCCACGACCGCCGCTACTCGCTGTCCTCGGAGAAGCTGGCCGACCTGGGGTGGCGCGCCCGGATGCGGTTCGAGGACGGTCTGGCGCGCACGGTCGAGTGGTACCGAGAGAACCGGTGGTGGTGGGAGCCGATTCGCTCCGGCGCCTACCGCGACTACTACGCGCGCCACTACGGCCGCTCGCTGAAGGCGTAGCCGTGGCCACCGCGCGAGGCCGGCACGCGCCGCCGCCGGAGGTCCGGCTGCCGCTGCAGCGCGCGCGGCTGCTGCGGGCCGCCGCGCTGGAGTTCGCCGAGCTCGGCTATGCCGGCGCCAGCTCGGAGTCGATCAGCCGCCGGGCCGGGATGTCCAAGGCCACCTTCTACGAGCACTTCGCCAACAAGGAGGAGTGCATGCTCGCCCTGTTCGATCTCGGAGCGCAGGTCGTCCAGCGGGAGATGGCCGAGGCCGCCCGTCAGGCGCCGACCGGGGATGCCCGCGAGCGGATGAACGCGGGGACCCGAGCGTTCCTGGGCGCGCTGGCTCAGCATCCGGAGTTCGCCCAGACCCTGCTGGTGGAGATCATCGGCGCCGGGCCGCGGGCCGCCCAGCGCCGTGACCAGGTCCTGCAGGCGTTCGCCGACGTGCTCGATGCCGAGAACGCCGCGGCGGCCCGGCGGGGCCTGATCGGCCGCTTCCGCTCTCCCCATGATCCGTTCGCCGTGGTCGGCGCCATCGTCGAGCTCGTGTCCCGGCAGGTGCGGCTGGGGGTGCCGGAGCACGTGCTCGACCTGGCGCCGGTCATCGACCGGCTTATCCTGGGGCTGCTCGACGCTCCCCAGCAGTGAGCAGCGCCCAGAGCCTGCAGGGCCTCGAGGCCGAGATCGTGGGCTGCCGCCGGTGCCCGCGGCTGGTGGCCTGGCGTGAGGAGGTGGCGGCGACCAAGCGGGCGGCGTTTCGCGATGAGACGTACTGGGGGCGGCCGATCCCCGGGTTTGGCGACCCGCACGCGACGGTGATGGTGCTGGGGCTGGCGCCGGCCGCCCACGGCGGCAACCGGACCGGGCGGATCTTCACCGGCGACCGGTCCGGAGACTGGCTGTTCGCCGCCCTGCACCGCGCCGGCTACGCCAATCAGCCCACGTCGCGCCGCCGCGACGACGGGCTCGAGCTGCGCGACTGCTGGGTGTGTGCCGCCGTTCGCTGCGCGCCGCCGGACAACAAGCCCACGCCCGCCGAGCGAGACAACTGCCTGCCGTACGCCGTGCGCGAGCTCGAGCTCCTGGTTCGCATCCGCGTCATCGTCTGCCTCGGAGCGTTTGCCTGGGACGCGGCGCTGCGGATCCTCGTCAACGGCCTCGGACTGGAACGCCCTCGTCCCCGCCCGCGGTTCGGGCACGGCGCCGAGGTCACGATCGGCCGGTTCACGCTGCTGGGCTGCTTTCACCCCAGCCAGCAGAACACGTTCACCGGGCGGCTGACCGAGCAGATGCTCGACGCGATCTTCGTCCGGGCGCGGGGGTTGAGCGACGTCGCCTCGCCGTAGGCTGGCGCCGGCACGACCCAGAGGAGACACAGCCTGGATGACGAGCGGGCGCCGAGCGGGATCGTCAAGCGGCGGGGGTCGCGCGGCCGGGCGAATGGGATCGTGTTCGCGGCGGGGGCAGCGCGGCCGGCCGAGTGGAACGTGTTTTCGGATTCTGGCGTGCACCATGCGACAAATCCGGAGTGCCGCGGCTGATTTGTCGCGTCCTTGGGGCTGAGCGTGCGTTCTGCGCCAGATCTCGTGGCCGCTCCCGGATTTGGCGCATCTTGCATGGTTCAGGGACCGCCGGCGGCCCCCGACGCGCCCCGGCGCCCACCGGCAGCCCGCTCCCCCTCCTTCGCGAATGCTGCCGTTCCAGCGTCACGTCGCCCACAGCCGACCGGGCATCACCCAACCCCGTAACGTGTGATCCGCCGTCGACCCCAACCCCGGGAGCGAGATCATGAAGGCCATTCAGTTCAGCCGATTCGGAGGTCCCGAGGTCCTGGAGCTCGTCGAGCTCGACGACCCGCACCCGGCCGAGGGCCAGATCCGGATCGCCGTGCGGGCCGCGGGCGTCAATCCGATCGACTGGAAGGTGCGCAGCGGGGAGATGGGGGGCGATGTGCCGCGGCAGACCGGGGTGGAGGTGGCGGGGGTCGTCGACGAGCTGGGCGACGGCGTCACCGACATCGCGGTGGGGGACCATGTCTTCGGCAGCGTCGCCGGCGGTGCCGCCGAGCTCGCGCTCTCCGGGTTCTACGCGCCGATGCCGGAGTCGCTGGATTTCGTGGAGGCGGCCGCGCTGCCGGTCGCAGCCGAGACGGCGGTGCGGACGCTTGACCTGCTGGGCGTGGGCGAGGGCCAGACGCTGCTGATCAACGGCGCGTCCGGAAGCGTGGGCGTGGCCGCGACCCAGCTCGCGCGCGAGCGCGGGGCGCGCGTGATCGGAACCGCCAGCCCCGCCAACCACGAGTACATCCGCTCCTTCGGTGCCGAGCCGACGACGTACGGCGACGGGCTGGTGGACCGTGTGCGCGAGCTCGCGCCGGACGGGGTCGACCGCGCGCTGGATGCCGCCGGGGGCGCAGCGCTGCCGGCGCTGGTGCAGCTGACCGGGGCTGCGGACCGCGTGGTCACGATCGCCGACTACCAGGGGGCCGAGGAGACCGGGGTGCGGTTCACGGGCGGGATGGGCACGGAGCGCGCCTGGACCGCTCTGCGCGATGCCGCCGCGCTGATCGAGGCCGGCCGGTTCTCGGTCCCGGTGGCGGAGACGTTCCCGCTGGCGCAGATCGCGGAGGCGCACCGGATCAGCGAGACGGGGCATCCGCGGGGCAAGCTCGTGCTGACCGTCGGGTGACGGCGGCCGGTCCGCGGCCCGGGCCGCGGCCGCAGCTGGCCGCGCTGCAGATCGCCGATCCGCCGTCGGCGTGGCAGGCGCTCGGCTTCACGGCCGTCGACGGTGTGGTGTCGCTCGGCGGAATCGAGCTCTGGCTTGACGCGGCCGGTCACGGGATCACCGGCTGGACGCTGCGCCACGTCTCCGTTCGCGGCGACATCGACGGGCTGCCGACCGGGGTGACCACCGACCCACCGCCCCCCGATGTCCGGCATCCCAACCGGGCGCTCGGTCTCGACCAGGTGGTGGTCACCACGCCGGACTTCGACCGGACCGCGATGGTCCTCGGCGAGGCCGGCATGCCCCTGCGCCGGATCGTCGACGCCGGGGGGTTTCGCCAGGGATTTCGGCGTCTCGGCCCGGCTATCCTGGAAGTGGTCGAGGTGCCGCGCGGGCCGGTGGGACCGGCACGATTCTGGGGCCTGGTGGTGATCGTTCCAGACCTGCACGAGCTGCGCGAGCGGCTGGCGCCTTTCGTCGGCGATCCGCGCGACGCCGTCCAGCCCGGGCGCCAGATCGCCTCGCTCAGCGCGGACGCCGGCCTGAGCCCCAAGGTCGCGTTCATGAACCTGGAATAGCCTCAATGACAGTGCCGCTCAACGACTTCAGTCCCCGCACCCGCGAATGGTTCGCCGGAGCCTTTGCCGCCCCCACGGCCGCCCAGACGCAGGCGTGGCCGGCGATCGCCTCCGGCGAGCACGTCCTGATCTCGGCGCCGACCGGATCCGGCAAGACGCTGGCCGCGTTCCTGTACGCGATCGACCAGCTGGCGCAGCAGCCGCCGCCCTCAGATCCGAAGGAGCGGCGCACGAGCCTCGTGTACGTCTCGCCGCTCAAGGCCCTCTCCTACGACATCGACCGCAACCTGCGCACGCCGCTGCGCGGGATCGGCGCCGAACTGAAGGTGGCGGTGCGGACGGGCGACACGCCCCAGCGCGAGCGCCAGCAGATGCTCCGCGAGGCGCCGGACATCCTGATCACCACGCCGGAGTCGCTGTACCTGATGCTCACGAGCCAGGCGCAGAAGCTGTTTGCCGGGACCCGGTGGTGCATCATCGACGAGATCCACGCTGTCGCCTCGACCAAGCGCGGCGCGCACCTGGCCCTGACGCTCGAGCGACTGAGCGCGGCCGCCGGGCGCGACGTCCAGCGGATCGGCCTGTCGGCGACCCAGAACCCGCTGGAGGAGGTGGGCCGGTTCATGGTCGGCCCGCACCGGCGCTGCCGCGTCGTGGACACCGGCGTGCGCAAGGAGCTCGACCTCCAGATCCACGTCCCGGTCGAGTCGATGGTGGAGCCGGACGACACCCCCGCCCCCGCGGTGGACCCTCTGGAGGGCGGCGAGGCCACCCGCCGCTCCATCTGGCCCGCCATCTACCCGGAGCTGCTGGAGCTGATCCGGGCCCACAGGTCGACCATCCTCTTCGTCAACAACCGGCGGGCGGCGGAGCGTCTGGCGATCCGGTTGAACGATCTCGCCGGCGAGGAGCTGGCACGCTCGCACCACGGCTCGCTGGCGCGCGAGGAGCGCAGCGTCGTGGAGGAGATGCTCAAGTCCGGCGAGCTGCCCTGCCTGGTGGCGACGTCGTCGCTGGAGCTCGGCATCGACATGGGTGCGGTCGACCTGGTCATCCAGGTCGAGTCGCCGAAGTCGGTGGCGCGCGGGCTCCAGCGGATCGGCCGCGCCGGCCACTCGGTCGGCGACGTCAGCCGCGGCCGCATCTTCCCCAAGTTCCGCGCCGACCTGCTCGAGTGCGCGGTCGTCGCCCGCCGGATGCGCGAGGCGCAGATCGAGACGACGGTCGTGCCCCGCAACGCGCTCGACGTGCTCGCCCAGCAGATCGTCGCCATCGCCGCCGCGGCCGGCGACGAAGAGCCGGTGAGCGTGGAAGACCTGTATGCGCTCGTCACGCGCACCCACTCCTACGCCGAGCTGCCGCGGACCCAGCTGGAGAATGTGCTGGACATGCTCGACGGCCGCTACCCGTCGTCGGAGTTCGCCGAGCTGCGCCCGCGGATCGTCTGGGACCGCGTGGCCGGCACCATCCGCGCCCGCCCGGGCGCACGCCAGCTCGCCGTCACCAACGCCGGCACCATCCCGGACCGCGGCCTGTTCGCGGTCACGCTCCCGGACGGCCGCCGGGTCGGCGAGCTCGACGAGGAGATGGTCTACGAGGCACGTCCGGGCCAGACGTTCCTGCTCGGCGCCAGCACCTGGCGCATCGAGGAGATCGGTCGCGATCGCGTCATCGTCACGCCCGCGCCGGGCGTGCCCGGCGCCGTGCCGTTCTGGAAGGGCGACACGCTCGGCCGCCCGCGTGAGCTGGGGGAGGCCATCGGCGCGTTCGCCCGCTGGGCCGTCGACCAGAAACCGGAGGTGCTGGAGCGCGAGTACGACCTGGACCGGCGCGCGGCCGCGAACCTCGTCGAGTTCCTCACCGAGCAGCAGCAGGCCACACGGGTGGTGCCCTCCGACCGGACGATCGTCGTCGAGCGCTTCCGCGACGAGATCGGCGACTGGCGCCTGTGCGTGCTCAGTCCGTTCGGCGGCCGCGTTCACGCCGCCTGGTCGCTGGCGCTCAGCGCCCGCATCCGCGAACGGGTCGGCCTGGAGTCCGACGCGATCTACTCCGACGACGGGATCATCGTCCATCTTCCGGATGCCGAGGAACCGCCGAGCGCCGACCTGGTGCTCCTGGAGCCGGACGAGATCGAGGATCTCGTCGTGGCCGAGCTGGGATCCTCGGCGTTGTTCGGCGCCCGTTTCCGCGAGAACGCCAGCCGGGCGCTGCTGATCCCCCGGGCTCGGCCGGGCAGGCGCACGCCGCTGTGGCAGCAGCGGCTCAGGGCGCAGTCGCTGCTCGAGGTGGCCAAGAAGTACGGAGAGTTCCCCGTCGTCCTGGAGACGTACCGCGAATGCCTGCGCGACGTCCTCGACGTCCCCGGCCTCGTCGAGCTGCTGACGGCGCTGCACCGCCGGGAGATCAGCCTGGTCGAGGTCGAGACGCCGACGGCCTCGCCGTTTGCCTCGTCGCTGTTGTTCGACTACGTCGCCACGTACATGTACGAGGGTGACACGCCCAACGCCGAGCGCCGCGCCGCCGCCCTGTCGCTCGACCGCGATCTTCTCCGCGAGCTTCTCGGCCAGGAGGAGTTGCGCGACCTGATCGATCCCGGGGCGCTGGAGCGCGTCGAGGCCGACCTGCAGTCCCTGTCGGAGCCGGCTCGCGCCGCCAACCGCGACGGCCTGCTCGACGTCCTGCGCCGGGTGGGTGACCTGACCCTGGAGGAAGCGTCGGCGCGCGTGCTCGAGGGGCTCGATGCCGGCGCGATGCTCGCCGCGCTGCGGGGCGAGCGGCGCACCGCGGTGGTGCGCATCCACGGGGAGGAGCGGTGGATCGATGCCGCCGACGCCGGCCTGTATCGCGACGGCCTGGGCGCGGCTCCCCCCGGCGGACTGCCGGCCGCGTTCCTGGAGGATGTCCCGGACGCCCTGCGGCGGCTGCTCACGCGCTACGCCGCCACCCACGGCCCGTTCACGACCGCCGACGTCCGGGCCCGTTACGGAATCGACGTCTCCGCGGCGCTGCGGGAGCTCGAGCGCACCGGTGACCTGGTGCGAGGCGAGCTGCGGCCGGGGGGTGCCGAGCGGGAGTGGTGTGACCCGGAGGTTCTGCGCCGGCTGCGCCGCGCCTCGCTCGCGGTCCTGCGCAAGGAGATCGAGCCCGCCGAGGCCCGTGAGCTCGCCCGCTTCCTGCCCGCCTGGCAGGGTGTCGACCGCCACCCGGCATCCGGCGCCGGTGTCGACCGGCTGCGCGAGACGCTCGTGCCGCTGCAGGGGCTGGCACTGCCCGCCGAGGTGTGGGAGCGGGACGTCCTGCCCCGCCGCGTGGGCGCCTACTCGCCGGCGTGGATGGATCAGCTGTGCGCTGCCGGCGAAGTGGTGTGGCTCGGCGCGGGTGCACTCGGCCGCAACTCCGGCCGGGTGGCCCTGTACTTCCGCGAGGACCTGGCGCTGCTCGGCCCGCCGCCGGTGCGCGGGGAGATCACATTGACCGAGGCGCGCGACACGGTCCGGGCGCGGCTGGCGGCCGGGGCCTGCTTCTTCACCGATCTGCTTGTGGACCTCGAAAGGCCATTTCCGCCGGAGGAGATCCAGGAGGCGCTGTGGGATCTCGCCTGGGCCGGACTGGCGACCAACGACGCCTTTGCGCCGCTGCGCGCCCCGCGTCTGACGCTGGCACGGGCGCAGCGCGACGCGGCCCGCCTCGGTGCCCGCGCGAGCCGCACGGGACGCTTCGGCGCGGCCCGCCGCCGCGACGGCTCGGCCGCGCAGGTCCAGGGCCGGTGGTCCCTGACCGCGCCGCTGGTGCCCGCGACCGTGGACCCGGTGGCGCGCCGGCGGGCGCTCGGAGAGCTGTTGCTCGAGCGCTACGGCATCGTCACCCGCGAGCAGGTGCTGGCCGAGGGCATTCCCGGCGGCTTCTCCGCCATCTACCCGGAGCTCTCCCAGCTCGAGACGCTGGGGATCGCCCGCCGCGGCTATTTCCTGGAGGGCCTGGGCGGAGCCCAGTTCGCGTTACCCGGGGCGGTGGAGCGCCTGCGCGCCCGCGCCGGCCCGGACTCCGAGCCGGCGCCACTGGTGCTGGCCGCCGTCGATCCGGCCCAGCCGTACGGAGCGGCCCTGCCGTGGCCGAAGCGGCCCGACGGGGAGTCGTCGCGGCGCCCGGCACGGGTGCCGGGGGCCTATGTCATTCTGGCCGGCGGCGACCCCGTCCTGTATCTGGAGCGCGGCGGCCGCGCACTGCAGACGCTCGTGGCCGCCGCCGACGAGCGCCTGCGCCCCGCCCTCGCCGCCCTCGTCGAGCACGTGCGCCGCGGCGCGATCAAGCGCCTGGCACTGGAAAAGGTCGACGGCGAGTCCGCTCTGACATCGCCCCTCGGTCCGACGCTGCTGGAGCTGGGCTTCCAGGAGGGCCCGCGGCGCCTGACGCTCAGCGCCTGAGAGCGGCGTGCCTGAAGGGGACACCATCGCGTATGCCGCCAGGCGGATCCGTCCGGTGCTGGAGGGCCACGTCCCGGACAGGATCCGCACCCCGCATCCCCGCCATGCGCTCGACCGCTGGCCGGAGCGGCTCGGCGGCCGTGCCGTCACCGAGATCCGCACCCATGGCAAGCACCTGTTCCTGCGCTTCCAGGGCGATCTCACCATTCATTCGCACCTGCGCATGACCGGCACGTGGGGCGTCTATGCGCCGGGGGGCCGTTGGGGCCGGTCAGCTCGGCTGGCGTGGCTGGTGCTGGAGCGCGCCGGTCACCAGGTGGTGCAGTTCAACGGCCCCGTGCTCGACCTGCTGACCGAGAGCCGGACCCGCTTTGACCAGCGGCTGGCCGCGCTGGGGCCGGACATCCTGGCGCCGGAGTTCGAGACCGCCCGCTTCCTCGCCCGCCTGCGGACGGACGACTACACCCGGGGTATCGGCGACGCGCTTCTGGACCAGCGCAACGTCGCCGGAATCGGCAACCTGTGGAAGTCCGAGAGCTGCTGGGACGCCGCCATCGACCCCTGGAGACCGGTCAAGGACGTGTCCGATGCCGAGGCGGCGGCGATCGTCGAGGCGGCGCGGCCGCGCATGCTGGAGTCCGCCACCACCGGTGACCAGCACGCCGACCTGCGCGTCTTCCGGCGCCACGGCCAGCCGTGCCGGCGCTGCGGCACCCGGATCCGGGCCCGGGGGCAGGGCGATGACAACCGGACCACGTTCTGGTGCCCGGGATGCCAGCGCTGACGCCGCGGCGGGCTCGGGCTCGGCGCCTCCGCCTCACCTGATCCGGCACTGCGCCGCGCTGTAGTGCGGCGGGCTGCCGAAGTAGGCGTCCCGGTGCCCGGCGGTCGTCCTGCGGTGGGTCTGGCCGACGACCTTGCCGTTCCGTTTCCACGTGAACACGACCGTGGCGTTCCACAGGCCGGTCGTCCCCTTCTGAAACGGGAAGATGGTCCCGTCCTGCTCCAGCGTGTGGGCGTGGGTGCCAACCGGGATCCGGTCCACGGCGTTGGGGCTGTTGATCGGCTCGAACCGGCTGGTCGCCGTCGACCACGCGTTGAGCGTGAACGTCATCTCCATCGTGGCCGCGATGCCCAGCGACGGCATCTGCCCCCGGACCCCGATCTTGTCCCGGTGGGTGGGGGAGTTGCAGATGTTGATCGTCGCCCACAGCAGACGGGAGCGCTCGGCGGCGCTGACGGCCTGAGCGATCTGGCGCTTGGTCGGTGGCTTGGCCGAGGCGGGCAGCGCGATGCCGACCGCGAGAGCGGTCGCGAGTACCGTTGTCGCCAGCGCGGCGCGCATGCCGATGAAGATACCTAGTTCTCCCCGCCGGAGACCCGCCGGCACTCGAGCGCGAAGGACCATGTGACGAACGAGGCGCGGCCGCGTAGTGAGGGTGTGATCGAGGCTCAGGCGCATCCCGGGGCGGATCCTGTTGCCAGCTCGTGGGAGCGGTTCGAGCTGCTGTACCGGTCCAGTCGGGATGATGTGTTCAGCTATGTGTGCACCCTTCTGCGGGATCGCGCGGGGGCCGAGGACGTCACGGCGCTGGCGTTTGAGCGGGCCTACCGGCGGCGGCTGACGTTTGACCGCCGCCGTGGGGAGGAGCGGGCGTGGCTCTTCGGCATCGCCCGCAACGCCGCCCTCGACGAGCTGCGCCGACGGCGGCGGGTGGCGGCGCTCGTCGTCGATCCGGAGGACGCCGGCGAGCTGGGGATGGACGAGGGCGCGGAGGTGGCGTTGCGACGGACGGTGGTCCGGTCGGCGCTGGCGGAGCTGCCGGCCCGCGACCGCGAGGTGATCGCCCTCAAGTTCCACGCCGGCCTGGGAAACGGGGAGATCGCCCAGGTCCTCGGCATCAGCGAGACCGCGGCCGGCACCCTGCTCTACCGGGCAATGGAGAAGCTCAGGAAGGCGTGCGATGCGACGACGTGATGACGAAGCCGCGGCCCCAGAGGTCGCGGCGGCGCTGCTGGCGGTCGACGCCACGCTCGCCGGTGACCCGGCGGACCCGGAGTACGCCGGCCTCGCGGAGCTCGCGCTGATCCTGCGAGACGACCGGCCGGACCCGGACGAGCGGTTCGCGGCCGCGCTTGACGAGCGGGTCGAGCGGAGGTTCGCGCGGCCCGCTCGTCCAGCTCGGTCACGGGTCCCGCGTCCGCGCGGATGGCTGTACGGGTCGGCGGCGGGACTGGCGGCGGTGGCCGCCGCCGTGGTGCTGGTGATCGTGGTGGCGGGCCACGGCGGGGCCTCGAATACGGCGACCGACCTGGCGGCGACCGGCTCGGCCTCGTCCTCGTCGGTCTCGACCCCGGCGCCCTCGAACGCCGCGGCGCGCCGGGCGCCGGCCGCCTCGGCCGGCAGCGCGGCCTCCTCCTCCTCCTCCTCCTCCTCCGGATCGCTCGCTCCCGCCCCGGCTCCGGTCACCTCCGGCAAGCGCCAGATCGTCCAGTCGGCCCAGCTCCAGCTCTCCACCCCACCGGCGCGGATCGACGAGGTCGCCCAGCAGGTGTTCCAGGTGGTGGCGACCGAGAACGGGATCGTCGCGAACTCCAACGTGACCGCTACCCAGACCGCCGACGGCAACGCCGATTTCCAGTTGAGCGTGCCCAGCGCCAACCTCGCGCCGACGCTGAACGCGCTCTCGTCCCTGCACGGCGCCAACGTCGTCTCGCGCAGCGACGCCACCAGCGACATCACCGGTCAGGTCGGAGGTGCCGGCCAGCGCCTCGCCGAGGCCCGGGCGCTGCGCCGGTCGCTGCTCAGGCAGCTCGCCGCCGCCACCACGACGACGCAGGTGGACAGCCTCAAGATCCAGCTGCGCGATGCCGACGCGTCGATCGCCAGCGACCTGGCGACCCTGCGCAAGCTCCAGCATCAGGTCGCCTACAGCCAGATCGCCGTGACCATCCAGGCCACCGGGGCCGCCGGCGCCTCCCACGGCTCCTCGTTCACCATCGGCCGCGCTCTCCACGACGCCGGGCGGGTCCTCGTCGTCGTCGCCGGGGGGGCCCTGATCGCCCTCGCCGTCCTGATTCCGGTGGGTTTGGTGGCCGCGCTGCTGGCCTGGGCCGGCCTTGCGATCCGGCGCCGCCGTCGCGAGCAGGTCCTGGACCTGGTGTAAGTCCTCCGGAGCAGGCCGGTGCCCCCGCCTGATCGGCGTAGCCCGGGACCGGGTGTGGTATCCCTCTCCCGATGCCGGGTACCAGTGAGGAGACGATCGCCCTGCTGGACACCGTCCCGGTGTTCTCGGCTCTCGCTCCGGAGGATCTGGCCGAGGTGGCCGCGGTCACTGTCCCTCGGCAGTTCGCCGCGGGCGAGATGATCTTCCGCGAAGGCGACGGCAGCGACACCTGCTATGTCGTGCGCTCCGGCCGCGTGCGGGCCATCCGCGAGCACTCCCAGGGGCACACCATCACGCTGGCCACGTTCGGCCGGGGCGAGATCTTCGGCGAGCTGGCGATGTTCGACGACGAGCGGCGGTCGGCGACGGTGGAGGCGCTGGAGGACACCGAGGCGGTGGCGATCCTCGGCGGAGACATGCGCCGGCTGCTGCGGGCCCACCCGGACATCGCCGTGAAGCTGCTCGCGGCCCTGGGCCGGAGGTTGCGGGAGACGAACGAGCGGCTGACCCGGCAGTCGTTTCAGACTGTCCAGAGCCGGGTCGCCTCGGCGCTGCTGGAGCTGGTGGCGGCCGCGCGCGCCGAAGGAGCCGGGGACGAAGAGGTCCTCATCACCGCCACGCAGACCGACCTGGCCCAGCTGGCCGGGTCCTCCCGCGAGTCCGCGAGCCGGTTCCTGGCCGTGCTGGAGCGTGCCGGAGTCATCGCTCAGGGGCGGGGGAAGCTGACCGTCCGCGACTCCGCGCGCCTCGAGGGGTACGTCTATTAGCCGCGCCGCCAGAGCCGGCGAGTTCTCGGCCGGTGGGGTCGTGGTCCGCGGCGACGAGACGATCGTGATCGTTCCGGTCAAGCGGGCGGCCGACGGCCGGCGCGTGCTGGGGCTGCCGAAGGGGCATCTCGACGGCGACGAGACCCCGGAGCAGGCCGCCCGGCGCGAGGTGGCGGAGGAGACCGGAGTGCAGGCGGACCTGGTCGAGGAGCTGGGGGAGGTGACCTACACCTACGAGCGGCGGGGACGCCGCGTCAGGAAGGTCGTCCGCTTCTACCTGTTCGAGTACCGCTCCGGCGACGTCGCAGACCACGACCATGAGATCGAGGAGGCGCGCTGGGTGCCCATGCGCGACGCGGCCCGCGAGCTCAGCTACCTCGGCGAGCGAGAGATGGTGGAGCGCGCGCTGTCGCGTTTCGCACAGGATCGGTAGGCTGCGCACGACGTGCGGGTGCTCAATTTCTATTCCTCGGTGTTCGCCGATCAGCTGCGGCGCGGTCGAAAGACGGCGACCATCCGGCTGGGCGACAAGTCGCACAAGTACCACAAGAACGAATGCGTGCTGGTCACGATCGGCTACCAGCACTCCCCCCGGGAGAGGATCTTCCAGGCGGTGATCGACCAGGTCGAGGTCAAGCGCGTGAAGGACCTCTCGCCGCGCGAGATCGAGCACGACAACCCGGAGTTCCGCCGGGTCGACGAGATGGTTCACTTCCTGGAGCAGATCTACGGGCGCAAGGTCTCGATGGACGACACCGTCACCGTCGTGCGGTTCTCGCAGATCATCGAGAACCCCCCGGAGCAGCTGCGCGACCGGATGCACGGTCTCGGCGGCGCCCGCAACTGACGACTGCCGCGCCGGGCCAGCCGCCCGTCTGACTCCCCCGGCCGGCGCCGGTGTGACTCCACGCCCCGGCATCGCGCGGGCGGGACTGAATCCCGTAACGGCGGCTACGCTTGCTAACGATGATCAGCACCAACCAGCTCAAGAACGGAAATCACATCGAGGTCGACGGCACCGTCTTCAAGGTGCTCGAGTTCCAGCACGTGAACCCCGGCAAGGGCGCCGCCTTCGTCCGGACCAAGCTCCGGCGGACCTCTGACGGCAACGTGATCGACAAGACCTTCCGGGCCGGCGAGAAGTTCCGTTCGATCCGCACCGAGGTCAGGCGGATGCAGTTCCTCTACGCCGATGGCCAGGATGCCCACTTCATGGACTCCGAGACCTACGAGCAGTTCTCCGTCCCCCAGGCCCAGCTCGAGGATGGGCTGCGCTGGACCAAGCCCAATGACGAGGTGGAGTTGCTCTACATCGACGACCAGCCCGGCGGCCTGCAGCTGCCCAGCGCCGTCGACCTGGAGGTGACCGAGACCGAGCCCGGGCTCCGCGGCGACAC
>DASZMK010000026.1:0-33074 GCA_035551855.1 Solirubrobacteraceae bacterium | reverse complement strand
GAGAAGCGGATCGCCAACGCCACGGCCGCGGGTGCGCAGTTCCCCGTGCTCCTCATGGACCTGGACCGCTTCAAGGAGATCAACGACACCCTCGGCCACCACTACGGTGACGTGTTGCTCAAGGAGCTGGGGCCCCGGCTGGTGGCGGCGGTCGGCGAGGAGGGCCTGGTGGCGCGCCTCGGCGGGGACGAGTTCGGGATCCTGATGGGGGAGGACATCGACGACCTAACCGTGCTCGAGGTCTTCCTCGCGCGGCTGGTGGCGTTGGTCTCCGAGCCGTTTGCCGTCGACGAATTGTCTTTGGAAGTGGGGGCGAGTATTGGAGTGGCGCGGTTCCCGGAGGACGGGGAGGACGCTCATGCGTTGCTGCGGTGCGCGGACATTGCGATGTACGCGGCCAAGGAGACGCAGACCGATTACAAGGTCTACACGGCGGAGCAGAACCAGCACTCGGTTCGCCGGCTGAGCGTCCTCTCCGACATCCGGCATGCCCTGGCGTCGGATGAGATCGTCGTGCACTACCAGCCGATCATCGACCTGGACGAGCTGCGCGTCCGGGGCGCCGAGGGCTTGGTGCGCTGGCAGCATCCAGAGCACGGGCTGATCCCGCCCGCGGCGTTCGTGCAGACGATCGAGCAGACGGGCCTGATCGGACCTCTGACGCGGCACGTGCTGGAGCACGCCATCGCCGAGTGCGCGGCCTGGCGGCGCTCAGGCCGGGAGCTGTCGGTCGCGGTCAACCTGTCGGTGCGCAACCTGCTGGATCGTGATCTCCCGCGTGAGCTCGACGGGCTGCTCGACACCTACGGGGTGCCCGCGGACGCGCTGCAGCTGGAGATCACCGAGAGCATGATCATGTCCGACCCGGAGCGCGCCCTGGCCACGGTGGGGCGGCTGAGCGCGCTGGGGGTGCGTCTGTCCGTCGATGACTTTGGGACCGGCTACTCATCGCTGGCCAACCTGCGCAAGATGCCGATCGACGAGCTGAAGATCGACCGCTCGTTCGTGTCGCCGATGCTCCAGGACGAGAGCGATCTGATCATCGTTCGCTCGACGATCAACCTCGGCCACGACCTGGGGCTGCGGGTCATCGCCGAGGGCGTCGAGGACGGCGCGACTCTCGATGAGCTGGCCGTGCTCGGCTGCGACCTCGCCCAGGGCTATCACGTCAGTCGTCCCATGCCCGCCGACGCGTTCACCGCGTGGCTCACCCGCTCGGTCGACCACGCCGAAGTCGCCACCGCAACCGCGACCGCCGTCGCCGGCCCGGCACTCGCTGCCGAGAGGGCGATGACCGCGGCCGGCTAGAACAACGACACCTGCCCGTCCGGCACCGGCCGGGCCAGGCAGTCCGGGCCGTCGTAGCGAGCGTCGTTGACCGCCAGGCCGACTTCGGTCAGCGCAGTTGCGTCAGCCGGCAGGCCCACAAGGATCTCACCCAGGGCGTCGACCGGCGTTGCCGTGTCAAGCCACGCAACCTCATCACGCGGGTCGAGGATCACCGGCATCCGGTGGTGGAGCGGGGCGACGGCTGAGTTGGCCGCGCGGGTGAGGATGGTGCATGTCCGCAGTCTGCCGCCGTCCGGCGCGTGCCAGATGGACCAGAGGCCGGCGAACGCAAACAGCTCACCGTCGCTGCGCGTGATGTGAAACGGCCGCTTGGGCCCGCCGGACGCCGGCCGCCATTCATAGAAGCCGTCGGCGACGATCAGGCAGCGGTAGCGCTCGAAGGCGCGGCGATACGCGGGCCGCTCGGTGACCGTCTCCACGCGCGCGTTGATCATCTTCAGACCCGTGTCCGGGCTCTTGGCCCAGGACGGCACCAGGCCCCAGCGCAGCAGGTCGCCGCGTGGACGGCCGTCCCGGTCGGTGGTCACCGCCAGCACGTCATCGCCGGGAGCGACGTTGTAGCGACGGCGCACCTCCAGGGACTCCTCCAGAGCAAATCGCGACCGTATGGCGGCCGGATCAGGCGCGGCCAGCGTGTAGCGCCCGCACATGACGGCCCCTCAGGAAGCTCAGCGCGGCCGGGAGGCCAACTGCTCGGCCCGCTGCGCCTGGGCGCGCTTCTGCCGGCGCCGGCCGACGACCACCAGGACGATGATCGCAACCACCACGAGCACGGCCGTCCAGAAGATCCGCAGGTCGAGCGACAGGCCACCGGCGGCGGCCGCGATGCCGCTGACGATGCCGAAGCCGACCAACAGGATCGCCACGACGATCGCGATGATGATGAGGATGCCGCGGACGCGGGCGAGCATGCCGGCGCTCTTGGGCGGCGCGACCAGGCCCATGAACCTCAATCCGCGCAGCTGGCCGCGGGTCGGTGCATCCACGCCGAGTCGCTCGGTCGCCTTCTTCAGGTCGTCGGCGCGCCGCTCGGCGAGCGCCAGCGACGCGTCCGCCATCCGGCGCAGCTGGAGGCGCTCCTGAGGCCGGGCGGAGGCGATCGCTCGCTGGAAGTGAGCGCGCGCTGCCTTGGCGTCATACCGCTCGGCGGCGCGAGCTCCCAGGATCGCCTGCGCGGCCGCCTTGAACTTCGTCTCGGCCTCGAGCTCCTCGTCGCTACGGGTCTCCAGCTGCTGCATCGCCGCCAGCTGACTCCGCTGCTCAACCCTCATCATGCGCTGCTGCTTGGGCATGTCGGAGAAGTCTAGTTCTTTGTGAACTCGTCGCGGCCGTTCCCGGCGTCCGCCAGGGCACGCGGCTCCTTTTGCCCCTTCGGTGTACATAAGCCCGATTATCGAGCGTTGGAGCCGAAAGCGAGCACCCACCGTCCGCCGTTCCCATCCCCAGCAGCGCCGCCTATCCCATCCCAGCCGCGCCGACGATCCCATCCCAGCCGCGCGGTAGGTTTGGAGCGTGTTCGACGGGTTCGCCGTCCGAGACCTCGCGACCGACCGCGGCACCATCCATGCCCGGGTCGGCGGCTCCGGTCCGCCACTGCTGCTCCTGCACGGATATCCGCAGACGCACCTCATGTGGCATGCCGCGGCACCGATCCTGGCCGAGCACTTCACCATCGTTGCCGCCGACCTGTCCGGTTACGGCGAGTCGCTGCGGCCCGCGGTCGCCGGCGACCATGCTCCGCACTCCAAACGCGCGTTCGCCCTCGATCAGGTGCAGGCAATGTCGTCGCTCGGCTTCGACCGCTTTGCGGTCGCCGGGCATGATCGCGGGGGGCGCGTCGCCTACCGGATGGCGCTTGACCATCCAGAACGGGTCAGCGCCCTCGGGGTGCTCGACATCGTGCCCACCGCCGACGTCTGGGCGCGCGCCGACGACCGGCTCGCCCTCGGCTACTGGCACTGGGGCTTTCTCGCCCAGCCGGCTCCGCTGCCGGAGCGGCTCATTGCCGGCGACCCCGTCGCGTACTTCGACTACCACCTGCGCTCAATCGGTCTCGGCGCGATGCCCGGCCGATACCCGGAGCCGGTGATGGAGGCCTACCGCCGCCAGCTCCGGGACCCGGCCGCCGTGCAGGCCATCTGCGAGGACTATCGCGCCGGCGCCACGATCGATCGTCAGTTGGACGAGGCCGATCGCGGACGCCGGATCGCCTGCCCCGTCCTCTGCCTGTGGGGCCGCCGCGGTGCTCTGGAGCTGTTCTACGGCGACGTGCTCGAGGTCTGGCGCCCGTGGGCGCCGCACGTCACCGGCCGCGGTATCGACGCCTCGCATTTCCTGGCCGAGGACGAGCCTGACGAGGTCGCCCGGGAGCTTGTCGCGTTCCTCAATCAGCGCTGGCCGTAGCGCTCGGCGTGCTGCCGGGCCTCGAGCGCCGCCTGGCGGGCTTCCGCGGCCTCTCGGTCCGCCTGGCCGACGGACTCGCCGGCGGACCGGGCCTGCTCGCGAGCCGCCTCGTGGGCGGCGATCTTCTGCTGGGCCTCCCCCTCGAGCTGGTCGGCGCGGGCCCGGGCGGCCTCCGCCTCCGCCCGCGTCTGCTCGATCTGGGTCGCACTCTCGAGGTGGACCCGGTCTGCGAACCGGAGGCCGTAGGCACTGCCGAGCGCGGCCAGCTCCTCGTCACGCGGGGGCCCGTCGCCGCGGCTGTCGCCGGCTCTGCTCACCATCTCCTTGGTGTGGGACACGCGGACGTAGTCCGGCCCCACAGTCGCGCCCTCGATCGGAATCAACGTCGACCTGCGGCCGAGCAGCCCGCTCTTGACAGAGAGCAGCAGCGGTGTCCCGGTGCCGGTGTCAAAGAAGACATCCTCGAGCTTGCCCAGATCCTCGTCGCCCGGGTCGATGACCCTCTGGCCCCGCCAGGCCTCGATGCGGTCCACTCCGATCACATCCTATGCCTACCCGCTGCGCGCGCAGTCAACCCGGCGGCCTCGCCCCCGAGGATGGCCGGGCGTCGACGCCCATTGCGCTCAATTTTGGCCCGTCGCGGGTATACAACGGTCCGAACCACGAGGAGGTTGCTATGAGGAGCAGGCGCGTGCCCGGGCTGCTGGGCGTGACGGTCATCGTTGGGAGTGTGATGGCAGGGGTTGCCGGGGCGGCAGCGTCGCCGACGGTCACGACCGGGACTGCCACCAAGGTGTCGACGACGACGGCGGTCCTCACCGGCCACGTGATCCCGAACGGCGACGCCACCGACTACGTCTTCTCATACGGCCCAACCACCGCGTACGGCGCCACCACACCAGGCCGCCGGGCGGGCGCTGGGACCAAGTCCGTCGCGGTAACCCAGAGGGTCACCGGGCTGACGCCGGGCACCGTCTACCACTACCGGCTCAGCGCGCTCAACCGCTCCGGCACCGCAACCGGCGCCGATCGTACGTTCACCACCGCGGGCCATCCCCCAGCCGCGGTTGTCACCGGCTCGCCGGTCAATGTGGGCAGGACGGCGGCCACGCCGACCGCCGTGATCAACCCGGAGGGCGCGGCGACGACATGGGTGATCCAGTACGGCATCACCGGCGGCTACGGGTATCAGACGTTCGCCCAGACGCTCGGCCCCGCGACGACCCCGGTGCCGGTGTCGGTGCAGTTGATGGGGCTCGCCCCGGGGACCCTGTTCCACTACCGGGCGGTCGCCTACCACGGCGCGAGCATCGTCTCTGCCGGAGCCGACGCCACGTTCTTCACCGAGCCGTCGAAGCGTCCCGTGCCGCGGCTGAGCGCGCACACGCGTCCGGGCGTCGCCCGCCGGTCGCCGTACCGGTTCACCACGGCCGGCGGGCTCGGCGGCGCCGGCTGGATCCCGGCCGCCCAGCGCTGTGCCGGGAACGTGGGAGTCCGCTACTACAACGGTCGACGTCAGCTCGCGTTCGTTGTCGCCCCGGTGGCCTCCAATTGCCGGTTCTCGGCCACCGCGAGCTTCCGGCGCCTCCACGGTCGCGCGCCGGCGCCGCTGCGGGTGACGGTCGACTATCGCGGCACGGGCTACCTGGCACCGGCCAACAGAGTCGATCACGTGACCGCGGGCTGACCGCAGCGGCGGTTCCGGACGCCGAGGAGGGCGCCGCGGGCCGCGCCGGGCACTAGTCTTGCCCGCCATGCCGGACAGAGGGCCGCGGGCATCGCGCGCTGAGATCGTGCTGCTGGCGGGCCTGGCCGCCTGGGGTCTCTTTCCCCTCATCCTGCTGCTCGTCCACGCAGCGGCACTGCACGCGCGCTTCACCGGGGCTGACGGGCTGATCGGAGCCGACGGCGTCCTCGGCGCTGATCAGCTCCAGTACCTCGCCTGGACCCGCGATGCCGGGGGGCACGGCGGCCTGATCTCGGACCTGTTCAGCCTCGCCCCCAGCGCCAATGTCTACCTCCAGCCGATGTTCGCCATCAGCGGCGCGCTGTACCGGCTGGGCGTCTCGCTCCCGCTCGCGTATCTGCTGTGGAAGCCGATCGCCATCATGGCCATGTTCGTTGCCGCGACCGCATGGGTGCGCCGGTTCTTCGGACCGCGGCTGGGACAGCGGGCGGCCGCCGTTGCCCTCTCGCTGTTTCTCTACATCCCGCTGACGGCGCTGTTCAGCTGGACCCAACTCGGCAGCGGCTCGTTTCGCTTCGAGCTGTATCTGCTGGGCAGCGAGCTGCTCGCCGCCGGCAAGCTGTGGGGTTACGCGGCCAGCGCGCTGGGGCTCGCCCTCGTGCCGGCGGCGCTGCTGACGGTGGAGCGGGCGCTGGATCCCCGCCGGGTCGCCGCCCCCGCCCGCCGAATCCGGCCCCCCGGCGTCCAAGCCGGAGCGCTGCTCCTCGGTGCGGCAGCGGCGCTGCTGGCGTCATGGCTACATCCGTGGCAGGGGATCACGCTGATCGTGATCTTCGCCGGGCTCATGGTCTGGTCCCGGCTGCGCCATGCCATCCCGCTTGCGGTGCCGGCGATCGCGGCCGCGCTGCCCCTTGCCTACTACTACCTGCTGTCCCACCATGACGCGGCCTGGCACCTGGCCTCGCACTACGAGGTGATCCCACGCCTGTCCGCCCTCGTCCTGATCGCAGGCTTGGGACCGCCGGCGGTGATCGCCGTCGTCGGCCTCCGCCGGCCGGGTGACGTGCTCATCGAGCAGGCGCTGCTGCTGTGGGTGGCCGGCTGCTTCATCACGTACTTCGCCAACGACGCCTTCGCTCCCCACGCCTTCCAGGGGCTGAGCTTCCCGTGGGCCATCCTGGCCGTCCGGGGCTGGAGCCGCCTGCGCCTCCCGGCGGTCCTCGGCGTGGCCGCCGTGGCGCTGGTCACGATTCCCGGACTGGTCTACGACGGACGCAAGGTGGTGCGCAGCACCAACGGCAGCACCATTCAGTACTACCTGCCGCCGGGCGATGCCCAGGCCCTGGATTGGGTCGAGCGCCACGCGCCGCCCGGTGGAGTGCTCGCCCCCACCCCGTTCGCCGCCGTCGTCCCGGCGCAGACCGGACGGGCCGTCTGGGCCGGGCACGGGTACTGGAGCCAGGACTACCCGGTACAGGCGCGGCAGGTCGACCGGCTGTTCGGTGGGCGTATGGCTCCGGCCGTCGCCCGGCGCTTCGTCACGGGCACGGGCGCCTCGATCCTCGTCTCTGATTGCCGCCACCATGCCAACCTGACCCGTCCGCTGCGGCCCCTGCTGGGCTCGATCCACACCTTCGGCTGCGCCCGCGTCTACGTGCTCACCCGGGTTGGCCGTGGACGGTCCGCCAGCCGGTAGACGAACCGCAGCGCCGACCAGGTGGCGTCGATGGCGCACACCTTGTTGTCGACGAGCCCGGCGCCGAGCCCCACTTCGCGGACGCTTCCCTCGCCGAGATCCGTCGGCACTCCACTCGTCCGCTTCGGCCAGGCCAGCCACAGCCCGCCCGCGGGCGACAGCGACGCGCGCCACCCCGGCAGCCCGCGCTCCAGCTCCGACCGCCGGGTGCAGAAGGCGACGATGACCTCCTGCGGGCCCCGCAGCCGCCGCCGGACAGCCACACCCGGTGGCAGCTCGCCGAGCTGCTCCTCGAATCCCTCCGGAGCCGACACGAGACCGACCCGCGCGTCCGGCTTGAGGCCGAGCTTGCGCGCGAGCGGCGTTCCCGAGTAGCCCGCCGGCGCACCGGTGCTCACAGCGCGGCCTCCTCCACCACTCCGGCGATCACCTTCGACAGCTGGCTCCCCTGCCAGGCCACCGGCGAGCGCCCCGGCTCATCGGTGATGAGGCGGGCACCCGGGATGACGGCGGCGTACGCCTCCCCCACCGCTCGCGGATGTCCGGGATCAGGCTCGTCGTCGGACACGACGACGGCGGCGGGGACAGCGATCCCGTCAAGGTCCCGCAGGCTCTCGAACGGCCGCGACCGGGGCACGACGTGGAGCGCGTCGGCAAGCGCCTCCGGGTGGGCGTGCAGCGAGAGACGCTGGCGGATGACCTTCAGCACGGTCTCGCGCCAGCGCTCCGGCACCTCCGGGTCGCCGTAGGCCTCGACGAACCCCTCGACTCCTCCAGTGCGCAGACCCGCGGATAGCGCGTCCCACCGCGCGAGCCGCGCCGGATCCTCGAACTCGTCCGGGTACGCCGGCGTTATGACAACCAGGCCGGCCACCCGCTCCGGCCGGTGCAGTGCCAACCACAGGAGCGTGTGAGCGCCCATCGAGGCTCCGGCCAGCACCGCGCGCCCCACTCCGGCGGCATCGAGTACCGCCTCCATGTCCCGGCCCAGATCGTCATAGCTGTAGTCCTCAGGCCGCCCCGCCGGGGACGACACGCCGTGACCGCGTGCGTCGTAGGAGATGACGCGGTGTCCGGAGCGCTCGAGCGCCGTCGAGCCCATCACGACGTACCGTCGCGTCGCCGTCAGACCATGGGCGAGGACCACGGCCGGCCCTTCGCCGGTGTCGGAGATCGACAGGCTGACGCCGTCGCGCTCGATCGCGTAGTCGGCCACGTCCGATCGGCCTACACGAAGGTTTGCTTCGATGGGCACGTGGCTACCATGAGAAGCGATTATGGACGTCACAGACAGCACGTTTCAGACCGACGTCATCGAGCGTTCTCAGACCGTCCCGGTGGTCGTCGATTTCTGGGCCGAATGGTGCGGTCCATGCCGTCAGCTGGGGCCGGTGCTCGAGCGCGCCGTCGCCGCTCGCGCCGGCAAGGTGGAGCTGGCCAAGGTCGACGTCGACGCCAATCCCGGGGTTGCGCGTACGTATGGCATCCAGAGCATCCCCGCCGTCAAGGCCTTCCGGGACGGCCGTGTCGTCGCCGAGTTCGTCGGCGCCCAACCGCCCGCGGCCGTCAACACCTTCCTGGACTCGCTGCTTCCCTCCGAGGCTGATGATCTCGTCGCCCAGGGCGATGAGGAGTCGTTGCGCCGCGCCGTCGAGCTCGAGCCCTCGCGCGCTGATGCCGCGCTGCCGCTGGCCCGGATGCTGCACGAGCGCGGCGATGACGATGGCGCGCTGGCGCTCCTGCGCGAGGTGCCGGGCAGCTTCGCCGCCGACGGGCTGGCGGCGCGGTTGAGGCTCGAGCGCGACAACCACGGCCTCGACCTCGCCGAGGCGTTCTCCGCACTGGATGCCGGCGACCACGAGCGGGCACTGGATCTGCTCATCGGCGCGCTGTCCGGGGCCGACGGAGCCCGGGACGATCTGCGCCGCCTCGTCGTCGGGATCCTGGACGAGCTGGGCGTGGACAACCCCCTGGCCCGCGAGTCGCGCCGGCGCCTGGCCAGCGCCCTGTACTGACCGCCGAAGCCGTCTCAGACCGCCAGCGTCAGCTGCTGCGCTGAATCCTCCGGGACGACCTCGAGCCCGGCGACCCGGACGCCCAGCAGCCGGACCGGGCGCCGCGGAGCGAACCGTCTGAGCAGATCCAGCGCCACCGGCAGCACGCGGTCCACGCTCCCCACCGGCTCGCTGAGCGTTCGCGCTCGGGTGTGGGTGGAGAAGTCGTCCAGGCGGACCTTGATCCCGATCGTCCGCCCCCGCCGCTGCTGGGCGGCCAGGGCAGCGCACAGCTGCTCGGTCAGCCGGGCCAGCACCGGCTCGAGCGCCGCCGAATCGGCGATGTCGTAGTCGAATGTCGTCTCCCGCGACTCGGAGATCACCTTGCGCTCCTGGGTGACCGGACTGTCGTCCTCGAAGCGGGCTCGGCTGCGCAGCGCCGCCCCCAGCCGCGGCCCGAAGCGCTCGGCCAGGTGCTCCGGCGGCGTGTCGGCCAGCTTGCCGAGCGTGTCCAGGCCACAGGCGCGCAGGCGCTCGGCGGTCTTGGGCCCGATCCCCGGGATCAGTCCGCACGGCGCATCTGCGAACCGGGCGCACGCCTCGCGGCGGCTGAGCACGACGAATCCGCGGGGCTTGTCGGCATCGGAGGCGACCTTGGCCACCAGCTTGTTGGGCCCGATGCCGATCGAGCAGCCCAGACCGGTGCGCTCCGGGACCGCCAGGGCCAGACGACGCATCTCCGCCCGAGGTGCCGGCAGGTCCGAGAGGTCGAGATAGGCCTCGTCGAGGCCCACCACCTCGACTGTGTCCGAGCAGGCGCGCACCAGCTCCATCACCTCGTGCGAGGCCGCCCGGTAGTACGGGAAGTCCGGGGGAAGGTAGACCGCGTCCGGACACAGGCGCCGCGCCCGCGCCGCTGGCATCGCGGAGCCGACGCCGAAGCGACGAGCCTCGTAGGAGGCGGTCGTGACGACGGCCCGTGGTCCGGTGCCGGCGACGATCACCGGCCGGCCGAGCAGCTCCGGCCGCCGCCGGAGCTCGACCGAGACATAGAACGCGTCCATGTCCACATGGGCGATGCAGCGGCCGGGCATAGCCTGGCCACGTTAGGCGAGGCGGCGGACGCCGGTGGCCGCCGACAGGGATGCCGGCGACCACCGCCACCGTTCAGCGGCTGACCCAGACGGTGCCCGCGCCGGCAAATCCCAGGGCGGCGGCGGTGTTCTGGTTCAAATCCCAGTTGCGGCCGCCGACGTACGGCCCCCGGTCGTCGACCACGGCCATGACCGTGCGGCCGCCGTAGTGAAACGCGACCCGCGTGCCACACGGCAGCGTCCGGTTGGCGACGCCGAGGCCGGCGTGATAGCCGCACGCGGTCGTCCCGGCGTCGCTGTACCAGGAGGCGAGGTCCTGGGAGAAGACGCTCACCGTCCCGGCGGCCCGCGTCGCCCGCTCGTTCTGGACGTCGCCGGCGAACCGCACCCGGAGGCGCCGGCCGGTGCCGGGGCCGGGGGCGTAGCGCAGGCTGAAGCGGCCCCGGCGACCGGTCTGGCCGCGGGCGACCGTGCGCCAGCCGGCGAGGGTATGACTCTCCAGGCGCACGGGCCGGCCGGCCGCGGCCGGCAGGAGCAGCCCCGCGACGCGGATGCCGCCGCTGCCGAGGACGGCGAACGCCCGGGGCCGAACGGCGAAGCGCGCCGCGACCTTCAGCGCGCTGACGGGACTGGCCGGCGTCGCTGCACCGCCCGCGCCCGCACCGAGCGACGCCGGGATTGCGGTGGGACCCGCGCCCGGCGCCTCCACGGCCCGGAGCGTCGCGGAGGTCCGGGGCACGAGGCGGACGTGGAAGCGGCCGCCGCGGTCAATTGGTGTCGCCGCCAGCTGCCGCCACTCCCCTCCAGGGTTCGCGGCCGACTCGAGGATGACGGTCTTGCCGGCGTCTGCGGGCGTCGCCCGGCCCGTGATGGTGACCGGATGGCCGAATGCCACCCTCCGGGGATGGAGCCGCAGGGTCAGGGGGGTCGGTACGGTCTCGCCGGCCGCCGCGGTCACGCCTGTCAGCGCCACGGCTGAGGCGGGGGCGAGAATCGTTGTCATTGCGATCAGCACAGGGGCGGGGCGCATCCGGCGCAGCCTGAATCTGGGCCTCAAGATCAGGACCTCCTGGGTGTCTGCGACCACGGCGCCTACGGGGTTAGCTGTCGGGCTCGCGGCCGCTGACGAGGGCCTGCTCAGGCCTTCTCCAGAGGTCGCTACGATCGCGGCCGGCGTGACGCCGGGCGGTCGATTCGCCCCGGCCGGGCGCGGTGCTGGCCGCCCGGCATGGGTGGTTGGGTCCCCCGTTCGTCCTCGCACCGGGCGAAGACGACTCGGCAGGTCGCAATTTCGAACTTTGGGTAGCCTCGCAGCGAGATGCGCAGCATTGAGTGAGCGTCATCACACTGGCGTGTTCCTGTCAGAATGCGAGTTGTGGCCAATCCAGACCGCTTGACCGGTCTTGACAGCTCGTTTCTGCACCTGGAGCGGGACTCGGCGCACATGCACGTCGCCGGGTGCATGGTGTTCGAGGGCGACGTGCCCAGCTACGACGAGCTCGTGGACCAGATCATGTCCCGGCTCCACCTGGTGCCCCGCTACCGCCAGCGCCTGGCGTTCGTGCCGTTCAACCAGGGTCGGCCGGTCTGGATCGACGATCCGCACTTCAACGTCGGCTTCCACGTGCGCCACACCGCCCTGCCCAGCCCCGGCGGCGACGAGCAGCTGAAGCGGCTCGCGGGGCGGGTGTTCTCGCAGGCGCTGGACCGATCGCGCCCCCTGTGGGAGATCTGGCTCGTCGAGGGGGTGTCCGAGGGACGGTTCGCGCTGCTCTCCAAGACCCACCACGCCCTGGTGGACGGCGTCTCCGGGGTCGACATCGCAACGGTGCTGTTCGACACCTCGCCGGATCCGGTGCCCGTCGCGCCCCCGGATCCAGAGTGGGTTCCGCGACCCCTCCCCTCAGGCGTCCAGCTGCTCGCCGACGCGCTGCTGGAGCGGGCCACGGTCCCCGGCGAGATCGTTCGCGGGGTGAAGGCGACGCTCCGGGGGCCACGGCAGGTCGCTGGACGGTTCGCTCGCGCGCTTGGCGGAGTCGGCGCCATGGCCCGCGTCGGGCTGCAGGCGGCGCCCCCCAGCCCACTCAACGTGCGCATCGGACCCCATCGGCGCTTCACCTGGGTCCAGGGCGACCTGAGCCAGTTCAAGGCCGTCAAGAACGCGCTCGGCGGAACGGTCAACGATGTCGTGCTGGCCTCCGTCGCCGGCGCGCTGGGCCGGTATCTGCGCATGCACGGCGAGGCCACGGATGAGACCGTGTTGCGGGCCATGGTTCCCGTCTCGGTACGGGCCGACGTGGAGCGGGGAGCGCTCGGCAACCGCGTCGCCGCCATGTGGGCACCGCTGCCCGTCGGCGTCACCGATCCGGTGCAGCGGTTGCTTACGATCAGCCGCGACATGGAGGGGATCAAGTCCTCCGGCCAGGCGATCGGCGCCCAGGTGCTCACGGAGCTGACGGGCTTCGCCCCGCCCACGATCATGGCCCAGGCGGCGCGATTGCAGGCCCGGCAGCGGATCTTCAATCTCGTGGTGACCAACATCCCCGGCCCCCAGTTCCCGCTCTACATGCTCGGTCGCCAGCTCGAGGCGATGTACCCGATGGTGCCCCTGGCCGAGAACCAGGCGCTGGGCGTGGCGATCATGAGCTACAACGGTCAGCTCAACTTTGGCCTGAACGCGGATTTCGACGCCCTGCCGGACCTCGAGGCGCTGGCCGACGAGCTGCGCGCGGCGATGGAGGAGCTGGTGGCCGCCGCGGGCGAGGACTCTCGCAACGGACCGAAGCCGACGTCGAGAGACTCGGTGCACGCGGCGGACTGATCCGCCGGCCGCCCCGACGGTCTGAGATGTCTCGATGGCTCGAGCGACTGGCGGTCGTCGCTGCCTCGCTGGCAGTCGCGATCGGTGTGATCGCCGTCCTCTCCGGCGGCCTGCTCGCCGGACACGACGCGCCCGGGGTCTCCGGCTCCGACGGCGGCCCGGGGACGGCGTTCCGCGATCAGGGTGACTCCCGGCTTCCCCCCGGCGAGCTGCGGCCGGTCTACGACTCCAATCCGCCGACAAGCGGGCCGCACCTCCCGGAGGCGATCACCCGCAACCGCGTCCATCTCAGCGATGATCAGGTCCTGCAGGCGCTCGCGGCCGGCGACGTGATCTTCATGTACGGGACCCGGACGCCGCCGCCGGGCCTGACCGCCGTGGCCGGAACGGTGGCACCGCCGTTCTCGGCCGCCCTGGCCGCCTCCGGCCAGGCCGTCGTGCTCGCCTCCCGTCCGGGGCTGCCGGGCGTGACCGCGCTCGCGTGGACGCACATGCTCCGCGTCACCTCCCCGCGTGATCCCGCGCTGCAGACGTTCGCGCAGTTCTGGCTCGGCCGCGGGGCGCCGCGCGCCGGCAAAGGTCTGCCCAGGAGTTAGCGCGGGCCCGGGACGGGCCGGACGGCGACCGTGACCCGTGTCAGCGCGCACAGACGGTCCTCGTCGTCGGCCATCTCGACCTCCCAAACCCAGGTCGTCCGCCCGCGGTGGCGAGCCCGGGCCACGGCGTGGATGGTGCCGGAGGTGATGGGACGCAGAAAGCTGCTCTGGTTGGACAGCCCCATGGCCGTGTTGCCGTCCGCGTGGACGCCGGCCGCCGTGCCGTTGGTGGCGAGGCTCTCGGCGACAGCGGCATAGACACCGCCGTGCACGAGTCCCGCCGGCTGCTTGAGCTCGTCTCGCACGGCAACCCGGCCCCGCACGAGTTCGTCGGAGATCTCGAGAATCTCGAGGCCGTACAGGCGGTCAAAGCCAACATCCACGGTGAACGGAAGCTCGATCGTCACCGGCCTCACCTTAGCGGCCGACCCTGACCGCGCCGGCCGGGAGCGTCCCCCGCCGCCGGACGCATTCCGCAGCGCGCTCATCTACGCTAGGGCTCGATGCCTTCGTTGGACAGCCTTCCGGGCGATCAACGCGCGGTTCTCCAATTGGTCCTGAGCCGGGGTCGGAGCTACGACGAGATCGCGCGGCTGCTCTCGATCAATCCCGCGGCCGTGCGCGAGCGTGCGCTGGCCGCGCTCGATGCGCTGGGACCGGACACCCGGGTGTCCCCAGAGAGCCGCCGGAGGATCGCCGACTACCTCCTTGGCCAGCTCTCGGACCAGAGCGAGATCGAGGCGGTCCGCGATCTGCTCGCCCGCTCGCCCAGCGAGCGCGCCTGGACGCGCGTCGTCGCCTCCGAACTGGCGCCGCTCGCCCCGGAGGGCCTGCCGGAGATCCCCACCGGCACGGGCGGGGGCGCCGCCGAACCGCAGGCCGCCTCCGCCCCGGAGCCCGCCGCGGGAGCGGCGTCGCCGCCTTCGGGGCCGCCGCCGGAGCCGGAGGCGGCCCAGCCGGCCGCGGCTGCCGCCGGTCGGGCGTTTGCACCGGCTGCCGCCGAGGAGGCATCGGCGGGCGGCTCCCCGCCCGGCGATGGCCCCGCCGGCGACGAGCCCGCCGGATCGGACAGCCGTCGCCGCAGCTCGCGGGTGGGGGGCGCCGTCCTTCTGGCCCTCGCCGTCGTCGCCGTGGCCGTCGTCCTGTTCTTCGTCCTGCGCTCGAACGGGAACAGTCCGAACCACCGGGCCGCGGCCACCCCACCCGCCGGCAGCACCACGTCGGCGGGAAGCGCCAGCTCGACCACGACCTCGGCCACCTCCTCCACTCCCGCGAAGGTCGTTGCCCAGATCAACCTGACGCCGCCGCACACCGGCAGCAAGACGGCCGGGATCGCGGAGGTGCTCAATGAGGGAGCGTCGCAGGGGGTGGCGATCGTCGCCCAGAACGTCCCGCCGAACAGCACCAAGCCGCCCAACGCGTACGCGGTGTGGCTCTACAACTCGCCGAGCGACGCCCAGATCCTCGGCTTCGTCAACCCGGGTGTCGGATCCAACCGTCGGCTGTCGACAGCCGGGGCGCTCCCGAGCAACGCCCGGCATTACAAGAAGCTGATCGTGACCGTGGAGACGACGGCCAAGCCCAAGAGCCCGGGCACCGTCATCCTCCAGGGCCCCCTCACCGGCATCTAGGTCCGCCGGGCCTCTCAGCCGAGGATCCGCTCGAGTCCGTCCAGCGCCTCGTCGAGCCTGCCGGCGGTCGCCCGCCGCAGCAGAAAGCCGCCCGTCCGGGAGTATCCCCGCAGCTTCTGTTGCTGCTCGATGGTGACGTCCGTGCCCTCGGCGGCCGGGCTGAGGCTGATGGCGATGATCGACTCATTGAGCACCCGCTCGAATGGGGTGCCCTCGACCTCCTGCCGCCATGCCCGGGCATAGGGTTGCTCGGACTGGATCACGCGGAAGTCGACGCGGACCGGACGGCCGCGCTTGGTCGTGAACACCTGGGTGAAGCGGTCGTCCTCGACCCCCTCCATCCGCGCCACCCCCGGCCACCAACGCGGCATGTGCTCAGGATCGGCGATCAGCTCCCAGACATCGAGCGGCGATGCCCTGATGATGCGGCTGCGACGAGCGAGCGGCATACGCGCTACGGCGCCCTCACTCCGTGTACTGGATGAGCGAGTAGACCTCATGCGGGGCCAGCCGGGCACGCCCCTCCAAAAAGCAGAGCTCCACCAGGAACGCGCATCCCAGCACCTCGGCGCCCAGGTCGGCGACGAGGTCGCACAGGGCGCCGGCGGTGCCGCCCGTGGCCAGGAGGTCATCGTGGACGAGCACGCGGGCGCCGTGAGCCAGCGCATCGGCGTGGACCTCGAGAGCGTCGATGCCGTATTCGAGCGTGTACTCGGCGCTGACGGTCCTGGCCGGCAGCTTGCCCGGCTTGCGTGCCGGAACGAAGCCGGCGCCGAGCTCGCGGGCGAGGGCCGCCCCCAGGATGAAGCCCCGGGCCTCCGCGGCGACGACGAAGTCGACCTGGGCCGGCTCCACCCGTGCCGCCAGGCCCGCGACAGCAGCGTCGAGCGCCGCCGCATTGAGGAGCAGCGGCGTGATGTCCCTGAAGACGATCCCCGGGCTGGGGAAGTCCGGGATGTCGCGGACGAACGCGCGCAGGTCCATCGTCAGTGCCGACCGATTGCGCGCCGAACGCTAGCTCGCGATCTGGCGCAGATCGCGGATCAGCAGCAGATGCTTGAGGTGCGTGGTCACCGAGGCCAGGTTCTCCAGCGCCTCGATCGCCTCCTTGCGCCGCTCCGGATTGCGCGAGCGGAGCGCCGGCGCCAGGATGCTCTGCAACAGCTGGGCCTCGCGGTCGGCCGAGCTTCGGAAGACCCGGAGGTTGCGGCCTCCGACGCCATACCGGGCCAGCTCGGAGACGGCCCGGACGATCTCCCGCTCGGTGTCGTCGAAGCAGCGGACGGAGCCCCGGGTCTCGCCCTTGATCACGCCAAAGTCCACGAGCTCGCGCACCAGGCTCGGATCGGCCCCCGTGTCCTCGACGACATCCTCGAGCGAGTACAGCGACCCGGAGTCCCGGACATTGACGCCGGCACGCCGGTTGGCGACCCGCTCGCCCGCCGGTGGAGCGACATCGCGTTCGGCGCGGCCGCCGGCCAGCTCCTGCCGGATGACGCGCAGCGGGAGGAACTCGTCGCGTTGGAGGCGCAGGATCGTGCGCAGGCGGTCGACGTCGGACTGCGTGTACAGGCGGTATCCGCCCTGCGTCCGTCTCGGCGCCAGCAGCTTCTGATCCTCCAGATAGCGGATCTTCGAGATCGAGATGTCCGGGAACTCCTGATGCAGCGCCTTGCAGACGGCGCCAATCGTGACCGCCTTCTGGCGCGGGCGCTGCTCGTCCGGCTCAGGCGGCTCGGGCAGCTCGAGCTCTGGAGTGCGGGTGTCGGCGGTCATCAGCGGCTGAAGAAGGCCAGCTTGTACTTGCCGATCTGGAGCTCGTCGCCGTCGCTGAGGCGGTGCGAGTCAATCCGGCGCCGGTTGACGTAGGTGCCGTTGAGCGAGCCGCAGTCATCGATGAAGTACTCGCTGCCGCGTCGGACGATCCGCGCATGGTCCCGGGAGACCGTCACGTCGTCGAGGAAGATGTCCGACTCGGGCCGGCGGCCGACGGTCAGCCGCTCCCCCTCCAGGGGGAAGCTTTCGCCCGCCCGGCCTCCGCCGGACCGGATGACCAGTGCCGCGCCGCGGGAGACCACATCCTCGAGCTCGACGACCTCCACCTCCCCGGTCTCACCGATCTTGTACGTGGCGGTTGCCGCGCCGGAGGGCTGCTCGCTCTGGGCGAGGAACGCGCCGCAGCGCTGGCAATAGCTCGCGCCGTCGTCGTTGGCGAAGCCGCACTCAGGGCAGTGCTGGGCCATGAAGCCTTTCGGCGCTACTCGGGCTCGTTGGCCGGCACCCGCCCAGCCAGGATGTCGGTCAGCTGCTGGACGTCGGCGCCGGAGATCACGAGCTCGCCCGTTTCATCCTTCTTGCGCAGACGGTTGACCAGCTCGGCGCGGAGGATGTCGATCTTGCCGTGCAGGATCCGCCGCCGGTACGAGATCTCCATCTCCTCTTCGGTCAGCTGCTTGATCAGGTCCTTGAGCTCCTGATCTGTCAGCGAGCCGAGATCTGGAAAGGTGTCCATCTGTAAGTCCTCCCGTCTTGACGGGATCGAAGGCGTGGGCTCGCGCGAGTATATCCGGGACGACCGGAGGGTCAAGCTGAGCTTGAGAGTCGGTCAGAATCATCTCCGCGCAAGCGCGCCGTTTGCCTGAATGACGCGAAACGGGCGGCAGGGTCCCCCTGTCCCGCGCCGCTTTCATCGCAGCTTACGCGCTTCGTCCAGCCCGCTCCGAACATAAAGCACCGTCGCGAGCAGCGCCAGCCCCATTCCGATGTACAGCATGATCAGAGCAAGCCAGTGGACGCCGGCCATGGCGAAGAACGGAGCCCCCATCGTGGGGGCGACGCCGAGCCGGCCCAGCCAGTTGATCTTCACCTCAACTCCCCGCGCCATGCCGTACCGGCTGATGATGAGCATGAACACCTCCCGGGCCATGACGACGATGATCGCCCACCGCGGCAGCAGCGAGAAGTGATACGCGACGACCATCCCGGAAATGACGAGCATCCGGTCGACGACCGGGTCGAGCAGCGCGCCGAACCGGCTGTACTGCCCGGTCAGCCGGGCGGTGAAGCCGTCGAGGTAGTCGCTCCAGCCGATGACGGCGAAGACGACCACCGCCGCCGTGTCCTGTCCGCGGGCACTGGAGAGCGCCAGGACCACGAACACGGGGATCCCGAGCAGCCGGACGAAGCCGATCGCGTTGGGGATCGTCCACACGTTCAGCGGCTGGCCCGCGTGGGTTGCGGCCGGCGCGGCGCCGGACCGGTCGATGCCGAACAGCCGGCGCTTGGTGATCCGCGGGCTCACGGGCGAAGCGCGGCGGCTACGGCAACTCCCGCCAGATCTCCAGAACCGCTGCGGCGGCACCGCCGAGCGGCACCGACCGCGACTCCCGGCCGCGCCGCACCTGAACCTCCAGCTCGCCGGCCGCGATCGTGCGCCGGCCCACCGTCAGCCGCAGCGGACAGCCGAGCAGCTCGGCGTCGGCGAACTTCTCCCCCGGCCCGGCGTCCCGGTCGTCATAGAGCGTCTCCAGTCCGACCTGCCGGAGCTCCTCATACAGCCCATCGGCCAGCTCCCGCTCCGGGGATCCCGGCTTCCCCAGGACGACGAGCTCCACGTCGAACGGAGCGACGCTGCGCGGCCAGGAGATCCCGTGCTCGTCGTGGTACTGCTCGACGGCCGCGGCGGCCGCGCGCGCGGGGCCAAAGCCGTAACAGCCCATCCAGATCAGCCGCGACTGTCCGTTCTCGTCCAGATACCTCGCCCCCAGCGGCTCGGAGTAGCGCGTGCCGAGCTTGAAGATGTTTCCGATCTCGATCGCCGGCTCGATCCGGATGACGCGGCCGTTGATCGTGTCGCCGGCGACGACCGTCCTGACGTCGACGGTCTGAAACGGGAAATCCCGGCCCGGCACGACGCCGGTCAGGTGCGCATCCGGCTCGTTGGCCCCGGTCACATACGCCCCGGGTGGCTGAGAGCCGTTTCCAGCGACGGCCTGATCGAGCAGGATCGGCAGCTGGGCGCCGACCGGGCCGATGAAGCCGGGCGGCCCGATGCGCTCTGAGATCTCGTCGGCGCGGGCGGCGCGGAACGGCCGGCCCAGGGCGTTCTGGAGTTTGGTCTCGTTGACACGGTGGTCGCCGCGGACGAGCACCAGTCGCATCTCGTCGCCGTCGAGGACGATGGGGAATGCCTTGAGCATGGTGCCGACGGGCATGTGCAGCTGGTCGACGAGGGCATCCATCGTCGTCGCCCCCGGCGTCTCCATGACCTGCGGGGAGTCGCCGGCTGCGGGCAGCGACACCGGCTGGGGGTCGGCGCTCGCCACCTCCACATTGGCGGCGTACCCGGCGGCGATCGCCACGTCGTTCTCGCCGGCAGCGCATGGGGCCATGTACTCGTCGGCGCCGTGGCCTCCCATCATCCCGACGTCGGACTTGACCCGGTACCACTCCAGCCCAAGGCGGTCGCAGATCCGGTCGTAGGCGACCACGTGCTTCTGATATGACGCATCGAGACCCTCGGCATCACGATCGAAGGAGTAGGCATCCTTCATGATGAACTCGCGGGTCCGGAGCACCCCGGCGCGAGGCCGCGGCTCGTCGCGCTCCTTGACCTGGAAGTGGTAGAGGATCAGGGGCAGGTCGCGGTAGGACTTGACGGCGGCCGCCACGTGGCCCGTGACGATCTCCTCATGGGTCATGGCCAACACCAGCTCGGCGCCCCGCCGGTCCGTGAGCTTGAACAGCTCGTCGATGTCGTACCGCCCGGTGCGCCGCCACGGCTCGGCCGGATGCATGACCGGCATCAGCATCTCCTGGCCGCCGATCGCGTTCATCTCCTCGCGGACGATGCCGACGATCCGCTGGTGGATCCGCCACCCGGCGGGGAGCCAGGACCACAGCCCGGAGCCCACCTGGCGGATCAGCCCGGCGCGAACCATCAGCTTGTGCGAGACGGCCTCGGCGTCCGCCGGCGCCTCGCGCTCGGTCGGCAGGAAATACGTGGACAGGCGCGTCATGCGGCCCCTAGCGTACCCGGCCGTGGGACGCATCCGGCCGTGGGACGCTTCCGGGCGTGGGACGCATCCGGGCGTGAGACGCATCCGGGCGGGAGACGCGTCCGGGAGTGGGAATCACCGGCGCGCGGCTGCGGGCCACCCCGGTAGGACGTGCGGCTGGGGCATCCCCGGGCCGAGTTGGGCGCGGCACCGGGTCGCCGCAGTTACCGAGCCATCGGCAGCCGGATGACTCAAGAGGGGCGTGCGGCACAGGCGAGGCCGGATGCCGGGCGCTCGAGCCCCTAAGCGCGGATGGCGATCCAGCGCAGTCATGGGATGCATCAGGCTGCGTCCTGATGGGATAGGTCCTAAGGTCTGGTAGAACGCTGACAAATTTCAGCCACAGATAAGGAGTCGTGTAATGGCGTTTACCGTTCCGCCCCTGCCGTACGACTACAACGCGCTCGAGCCCCACATCGACGAGGCGACGATGCGCCTCCACCACGACAAGCACCACCAGGCGTACGTGGACAACGCCAACAAGGCGCTCGATGGCACCGAGTGGGCCGACAACTCCGTCGAGGAGATCCTGAAGAACCTCAGCTCGCTTCCCTCGGACAAGCAGGGCCCGGTGCGCAACAACGCCGGCGGGCACTACAACCACTCGCTGTTCTGGGAGTGGATGGCACCGGGCCAGGGCGGCGAGCCCAGTGGTGCACTGGGTCAGGCCATCGACTCCGCGTTCGGCTCCTTCGACGACTTCAAGGCCCAGGTCAAGCAGAAGGGTGTCGGCCAGTTCGGTTCCGGCTGGGCGTGGCTCGTCCACGACGGCTCCAAGCTCGCCGTCGTCTCGACCGCCAACCAGGACAGCCCCATCTCCAACGGGCAGACGCCGCTGCTCGGCGTCGACGTCTGGGAGCACGCCTACTACCTCAAGTACAACAACCGGCGACCGGACTACATCGACGCCTGGTGGAGCGTCGTCAACTGGCAGGCTGTCGCCGCCGGTTTCGACAAGGTCTCCTGATCGACTGATTCCTCGCGGCGACGGGTCCTCGGGACGTCCCGTCGCCGCCGGCAGTCGGTTCGGCTGGACAGCCAGGGGCGTGCGCTCGGTGCGCGTGTGCGGGGTGCGGGGGCGTGCGCGGGGTGCGGGGGCGCGCCAGCGGGTGCGGAGCGCCGCCGGCGCTCCGTCAGTCCGTCGCTCCATGCAGGACGCGCCAAATCACGATGCCGCTCGGAGATCTGGCACAGGACGCAGGCTCAGCCCCGGTCGTGCGCCAGATCGCTTGGGCGGCCGCTGATTTGGCGCCTGGTGCACACCGAAATCCGGGGCGATCGCATGGGCCGGCCGGGGCCCCCCGCCCGCGCCGGCGGCAGTCGAACGACGGGCAACGAAGGGGGCGCGACCGGTACTCCGCAGCGCCGCCGGTCGTCCGTGTGGACCATGCAGGACGCGCCAAATCACGATGCCGCTCCGAGATCTGGCACAGGACGCAGGCTCAGCCTGGGTCGTGCGCCAGATCACCGGGACGGCCGCTGATTTGGCGCCTGGTGCACGCCGAAATCCGGGGCAACGCCGTTGGGTCCTGCGGCAACCCAGCCGGATCCCCCCTTCGTCGCCCGTCGTAGACGTCCCATCGGCCCCGGGGCGCCCACGGCAGGCGGATGGCGCCCGCTGCCGGTACCGCCCGGCCCGGATGAGCCGACGCTCCCTGCCCGGACCCTCAGGCCCGCGTGAACCGGCGCCCCGCCACCGGCGACTGCTCCTCGTCGAGTCGCGCCGGGGCTGACTGGACGACCTCGAGCGGCTCGGCGTCGTCCTGGCGGGCGGCCTCGGCTTCCAGCGCCGCGAGCCGCTCCGGGGTCATGGCGGTGGCGTCCTCGTTCTCGGCCAGCCAGGCCCGGGCCTCGGCGGCGTCGGTCTCGTCGCGGACGACCCGCTTGCCGGCCTCGTAATAGCGGTCGATCTCCGCGAACAGCTCATCCACCAGCCGCTCGGTGGGGACCTTCTTGAGGGGCTCGCCGCGCGAGTAGATCATGCCCATGTCCTTGGCGCCGGTGATCCCGAAGTCGGCATGGCGGGCCTCGCCGATGCCGTTGACGGCACAGCCCAGCACCGAGACCTCGATGGGGTCCTCGTAGGCCTCCAGGCGCTGCTCGATCTCCGACACAACCGTGTCCATGTCGAACTGCAGGCGGCCGCAGGTAGGACACGCGATGAGCACCGGACCACGGTCGCGCAGCTTCAGCGCCTTGAGGATCTCCCAGGCGACCTTGACCTCCTCCTCGGCGTGGAAGGTCGACAACGAGATCCGGATGGTGTCGCCGATCCCGTCGGCGAGGAGCGTGCCCAGGCCAACCGCCGACTTCAGCGAGCCGGACCACTTCGTCCCGGCCTCGGTCACGCCGAGGTGCAGCGGATACGGGATCTTCTGCGACAGCAGGCGGTTGGCGGCGATGGTGTTGGGGACCGACGTCGACTTCATCGAGACCTTGAAGTTGGTGAACTTCAGCCGCTCCATCAGCTCGACGGTCTCGACCGCGGCGGTGACGAGCGCCTCCACCGGATTGTCGTATTCGAGCTGGCGCAGGTGCTTGGGCAGCGAACCGGAGTTGACCCCCACGCGCAACGGCGTCCCCAGCTCGGTCGCCCGCTGGATGACCTCCGCCACCTTCTCCGGACCACCGATGTTGCCTGGGTTCAACCGGACGCAGTGCGCCCCGGCGTCCAGGGCCTTCAACGCCAGCGTGTGATTGAAGTGGATGTCGGCAATCACCGGGATCGGCGACTCGCGGACGATCGTCCGGAGCGCCTCGGCGTCCTGCTCCCGCGGCACCGCGACGCGCACCACGTCGGCGCCGGCCTCGGCCACGCGGTGGATCTGGCCCATGGTCGCCGCGAGGTCGGCGGTCTCGGTCTTGGTCATCGTCTGCACGGCGACGGGCGCTCCGCCGCCGATCGGCACGGTTCCGACGTGGATCTGACGCTGGGAGGGCATAACCCGGAGTCTAGTGCGGCGTTCTCGAAATCCCTTGCGCTCTGACGGCGTCTGGACGCGGCTGAACCGCGTCCGTCGGCATCCATGTACGCCCGGTACGAGGAAAGCCGACGGACGCACCCAGCCACGCCCAGCCACTCGCCAGAACATCAAAGGACTTTCGGAACGCCGCACTAGAGCGGGTGCCGAGCACCGCGGGCGGAGCCGGTGCGGGCTGACGCCGCCGTCCCGGTGACCGGCGACCGGCGATCCGCCACCGGAGCCGGTGACTGGCAACCCGCGACCGGAGCCGGTGACTGGCAACCCGCGACCGGGGACGAAGACCGGTGACCCGCGACCGGGGACGAAGACCGGTGACCCGCGACCCCGGACGGTGACCGGCCGGCTACGCCGGCGGTCCGCTGCTCGGCGGCCGCCGGCGCCGGGCAAGCGCCATGCCAGCGAACCCGAGAGCGGCCACGACGAGAACCGCCAGGACGATGATCACCGGCGTCGGCAGGAAGGAGCCGCCGGATCCGCTGCCGGCGGGGGCCGCGCCCCCCTTGCCCGTCTTGCGGGCCTGGATGAGCGCCCGCTGGATGACGTCGTAGCAGTCCGTGTACTGCTTGATGGACGCCGGCATGACCGCGAGGGCGTGGCGCAGTTGCTGAAGCGTGTAGGTCTGGGTCAGCTCCCCATGGGTCTGGCAGTCGTTGATGATCGGATTGCCGACCGCCGCCGGCGAGGTCTGCGCCCACAAGCCGCTCGCCGCCAGACCGGCGGCGGTGCAGAGAACAGCGATCGCCGTCGTCCAGCGTCTCATCGCGCACAAGCTTATGCGCAACCGACGACCCCGATGGCCCTGCGGGCATGGGACCGGCGGTCGGTCCGTCCACCGGGCGGTTGAGCGTCAGGCGACGCCCCTTCCGCGGGGGCTGACGTTATTGTCACCGGCTTGCCTGAGGTGACGCACACCCCCACGCCCCGCCGCCGGGCCCTCATCCGCCGGGCCATCGGGGTCGTCGCCGCGGCGGCCGTCGCCGCGCTCATCACGGCCTGCGGAGGCGGCGGCTCCGCCCCCGCCCTGCCTCCGCTTCATGATCCGACCGGCCCGGAGTCGATGTTCACGTCGGCGGCCGAGATCACCAATCCCGCCACCGCGGGGGCGACGATCGCCACGCTGAAGAGCCTGGGCGTCGACCGGGTGCACGTCCCGCTGTACTGGGCGACCCTCGCTCCGGATGCCGCCTCGCCGCACAAGCCGAGCTTCGACGCGACGGACCCGGCGGCGTATCCGGCGTCCGCCTGGGCGGCGTACGACTCGGTTGTCCGCCAGCTCAAGGCCAGCGGGATGGGGATCGACATGACGCTGTCGCCGCCGCCACCGCGGTGGGCGGAGGGTCCCGGCGCTCCGCATCCCGCGGTCCAGATCGACTGGGCGTGGCGGCCGAGCGCAGCGGAGTTCGGCCAGTTCGTGCGGGCGGTCGCCACGCGCTACAGCGGGCACTACGTCCCGCCCGGCGCCAGCAAGCCCCTTCCGCGGGTCGACTTCTGGTCGATCTGGAACGAGCCGGATCTGGGCATCCACATGGCGCCGGAGGCCATCGACCACTCCACGGTCGAGGTGGCCCCTCGGTACTACCGCGCGTTTGTCGACGCCGCCTGGAGCGCGTTCGGCGCCACCGGACACGGTCACGACACCGTCCTCATCGGCGAGCTGGCACCGGCCGGTGTCCGGTACGGCAACGGCCCCGGCAACTTCAACTCGATGCCGCCCCTCCAGTTCCTGCGCGCGCTCTACTGCGTCGACAAGAACTATCAGCCACTGCGGGGTCAGGCGGCGACGGCTCGGGGCTGCCCGGCCACCGCGGCCGGCTCGGCCCGGTTCGCCGCCGACCATCCCGGCCTGTTCCACGCCTCGGGCGTGGCCGACCACCCGTATCCGCAGGGCTTGGCGCCCAACCAGGTGACGCCGGGCGAACCGGACTACGCCGAGCTGGCGGCGACGGGCAACCTGGAGAAGATCCTCGACCGCCTGCAGCGCATCTACGGCTCGACCACGAAGCTGCCCATCTGGAGCACGGAGTTCGGCTATCAGACGACGCCCCCGGACACGGAGGCGGGAACCGTCAGCCCGCAGACGGCCGCCTACTACATCAACTGGGCCGAGTATCTGACGTGGCTGGATCCGCGGCAGAGGTCGTATGACCAGTACCTGCTGACGGACCCCAGCAACAACAGCTTCGCCACCGGCCTGCTGACCGCCGCCGGCGCTCCCAAGCCCGGACTCGACGCCTACCGGATGCCGCTGTTCCTCCCCGTCACCACGACGCAGAAGGGACACCCGCTCGACGTCTGGGGGTGCGTCCGCCCGGCCCCGGACGCCGCCAAGGCCACCCACAGGCCCCAGTCGGTGGAGATCCAGTTCAGCACCGGCGGCAGCGCCCCGTTCCGCACCGTTGAGCACGTCCCCATCACCAATCGGCACGGGTACTTCGAGGTGCGCCACACGTTCCCGGGCAGCGGCGACGTGCGCCTGACCTGGAGCTATCCGCACGGTCCGGAGATCCACAGCCGGACTGTCGTCATAACGCTTCGGTAGCCTGCCCCACGGCTCGTCGGCCGAGCCTCTGCATCGCCCTGAGCCACCGCCGCTGCGACGCGGCGGCCCCCGGGACCGCCGCCGCAACTCTCACCCCCTGGAGCTGTTATCGACACCATGCCCAAACTCTCTGTCACAACTCGTCTGGTCCGTCGAGGCACTGCGGTCGCGCTCGGCGCGGCGGTTGGTCTGGCCGGAGCCGCAACGCTGCCGGCAACAGCGCTGGCCAGCCATTCCCAGACTTCGATCATCGAGGACTTCAACGACCTGAACGACCCGGCCGCGACTCTCATCCAGTTCCGCGATCTGGGCGCCGGCACGGTCAGGGTGATCCTCCCGTGGCAGGCGGTCGCGCCGAACCCGTTCGGCACG
Source organism: Solirubrobacteraceae bacterium (assembly GCA_035551855.1). Taxonomy (GTDB): domain Bacteria; phylum Actinomycetota; class Thermoleophilia; order Solirubrobacterales; family Solirubrobacteraceae; genus Palsa-465. Next base: position 6,850 of record DASZMK010000026.1, on the reverse strand, counting down.
AAGAAGCCGTCCTTCAACGCCACCGATCCCGCCGCGTACCCGGCCAAGAACTGGGCATCGTTCGACACGGTCATTCGTACGGCACAGGCGGACGGCTTGAACGTCGACCTCACGGTCGCCGGTGGCGCGCCCCGGTGGGCAGAGGCGACCGCCGCGCCCAAGGCCCCGGGCGTCAATCCCAACTACGTCGCCTGGAAGCCGAACGCCGCTGCCTACGGGCAGTTCGTGCAGGCCGTTGGCAAGCGCTACAGCGGCACCTTCGTCCCCAAGGGCCAGACGGCACTGCCGCGAGTCCACTTCTGGGCCATCTTCAACGAGCCGAACTTCGGTCAGGATCTCGGTCCGCAGGCGTCGAATGACTCCACCTACTTCAACGCGCCGGTCATGTACCGCCAGCTCGTCAACTCCGGCTGGCATGCGCTGCAGGCCAGCGGACATGGGCACGACACGATCCTCATCGGCGAGCTCGCCGCCCACGGGTATGAGCCCGGCCCGTACCCGAAGAAGACGGGAGGCCTTCCGGGCAGCTACGGGCAGACCCGTCCGCTCCTGTTCATCCGTGACCTGTACTGCGTGAACTCACGCTTCCAGCAGTTGCGCGGTGCCGCCGCTCGGGCAACCGGCTGCCCGACGACCGCCTCCGGCTCGCGGAAGTTCCGCAGCCAGAACCCGGGCCTGTTCACCGCCAGCGGCTTTGCCGATCACCCGTACGACGGCGGCCAGTCGCCCGTGTCCCGCGCGGGCAACAAGGTCGACTACGCCACGTTCGTCGACTTCGGCAACCTGGAGGGAACCCTTGACCGGGTCAACCATGCCTACGGCTCCGGCAGGCACTTCAGCATCTACAACACGGAGTACGGGGAGATCACCAACCCGCCCAACGGCCAGGGGTACCCGTCGCCCGCGGTGGCCGCGGGCTACATCAACTGGGCCGAGTACCTGAGCTGGAAGTCCGGCCGGGTGGCGAGCTACATGCAGTACCTGCTCAAGGATCCGCCGCCGAACGCCGGCGCCTACTCCGGGTTCGCCAGCGGGCTCGAGTTCTCCAACGGCAAGCAGAAGGCGACCTACGCCGCCTACCAGATGCCGGTCTACATGCCCCACAGCTCGTTCTCGCACAACGCCAACCAGGAGATCTGGGGGAACGCCCGGCCGGCACCGTTCATGGTCAAGGACGGCCACGGCGCCCAGGTCGTCTCGATCCAGGTCAACGGCAGGACGATCACGACGACCGGCGTCAACGGCGGCTACTTCGACATCCACACGAAGTTCCCCCAGGGCCGGGACAGCGTTCGCTTGGCGTACACGTTCCCGAAGCAGGACGCGTTCCTGCCGGTGAGCGAGCTGGGCAAGACGATCTACAGCCGGAGCTTCACCGTCAACGCGCGTTAGCCCTGGCGGGGTTTGCGGGATACTGATGGTGATGCCGCTGTCTGGCTCGCCGTTGGTATCCCGTTTGCAGGAGATCTGTGGTCGCGAGTTCGTGCTGTCACATCAGGACGAGCTCGCGACCTATCGCTCAGACGGGCTTCTGCATTACCGGCAGGTGCCCGCCGCGGCGGTGCTGCCCTCAACCGCCGACGAGGTCCAGGCCATCGTCCGAGCCTGCTACGAGGCGGGAGTGCCGTGGGTGGCGCGCGGAGCCGGCACCGGGCTCTCCGGCGGCGCGCTCCCGGTCGCAGAGGGGATCCTCATCGTCCTGTCGCGCCTGCGCCGGATCCTCTCGGTCGATCTGGAAAATGCGCGCGTCGTGGTGGAGCCCGGGGTGACGAACGTCGCGGTGACGCGAGCCGTCTCCCCCACCCATTTCTACCCACCGGACCCCTCCAGCCAGATCGTCTGCTCGATCGGCGGCAACGTCGCCGAGAACTCCGGGGGGGCCCACTGCTTCAAGTACGGCTTCACGACCAACTACGTCGTCGGCCTGGAGGTGGTCCTCAGCGACGGCTCGGTGGTCATGATGGAGCGCGACGCCCCCGGGTACGACCTGCTGGGGGCCTTCGTCGGCTCCGAGGGAACGCTGGGGGTGGCGACCCGGATCGAGCTCCGCGTCATCCCGGCGCCGGAGAGCGTCCGCACCCTCCTGGCGTTCTTCCCGGATACGGGCGCGGCCGGAGACGCGGTCACGGCGATCGTCGACGCCGGCATCGTGCCCGGGGCGATCGAGATGATGGACGCGCTCGCGATCGAGGCCGCCGAACAGGCGACGGGAGCCGGGTACCGCATGGATGCCGGGGCGGCGCTGATCGTCGAGCTCGACGGCGCGCGCGAGGAGTGCCTGGTGGGGCTCGAGCGACTCACGCGGCTGTGCGCGGCCGCCGGCTCACTGGACCTCCGCATCGCCCAGACCGACAGCGAGCGCGAACTGATCTGGCGCACCCGGCGGGCGGCGTTCGCCTCGATGGGCCGAATCGCACCGGCCTACTACGTGCAGGACGGCGTCATCCCGCGCACCCGCCTCGCCGAGGTCCTGCGCCAGATCGACACGCTGGCCGCCGAGTACCAGCTGCGGGTCGCCAACGTCTTCCACGCCGGCGATGGCAATCTCCATCCGCTCGTCTGCTATGACGCCTCGGTCGAGGGCGAGGCCCAGCGCGCGGAGGAGCTGGCCGGCCTCATCATCAAGGCCTGCGTCGATGCCGGCGGCTCGATCACCGGAGAGCACGGCGTCGGCATCGACAAGAAGGCGTACATGCCGTCGATGTTCGGCGAGCCGGATCTCGACGCGTTCCAGCGGCTGCGCTGCGCGTTCGATCCCCACGGGCGGGCGAATCCGGGCAAGGTGATGCCGACCCCACGCCTGTGCGGTGAGGTTCCGGGGCCCTACCGTGAGCACCCGCTCGAGCGGGCCGGAGTGGCGGAGCGCTTCTAGATGTCCACGCTGGCCACGCTCGCGCCGGAGACGTTCGAGGAGGCGGCGGCCGCGCTCGCGGCAGCCACCGCCGAGGGTCGCCGGGTCCGGATCGTCGGGGCGGGAACGAAGCTGGGCTGGGGCAATCCCGGCACTCCGTCCGACACCGAGCTCCACACCACGAGGCTGGACCGGATCCTCGAGCACAACGCCGGCGATATGACGGCGGCGCTCGAGGCCGGCGTCCCGCTCGAGCTCGCGCAGCGCACGTTTGCCGATGCCGGCCAGATGCTCGCGCTCGACCCCCCTCTCGCCGGCCCCGGCTCGGCATCGGGAGCGACGATCGGCGGCGTTGTCGCCACCGGCGACTGTGGGCCGCTCCGGCATCGCTATGGCGCTCCCCGTGACCTCGTCGTCGGCGTGACCGTGGCGCTCAGCGACGGGACCGTCGCCCGGGCGGGCGGCAAGGTGATCAAGAATGTGGCCGGCTATGACCTGGCGAAGCTCTTCGCCGGCTCGTTTGGGACGCTGGGGCTGATCCTGTCGGTCAACGTCCGGCTGCACCCGTTGCACGAGTGCAGCGTGACCGCCCTCGGGGCGGCGACGGCGCCGCCCGTGCTGGGATCGGCGGCGGTGGCACTGGCCGCGGCCCCGCTCGAGTTCGAGGCCCTCGACGTCGCCTGGAGCGGGGGTCGCGGGACGCTTCTGGCGCGATGCGTCGGAGCCGAGGCGCCCCGCCGGGCGCGCCGGGCGACGCGGTTGATGGCCGAGGCGGGACTGGATGAGGTGCAGCTCTCCGAGCAGGACGGTGAGCTGTGGGAGCGCCAGCGCACCCGGCAGCGCTCCGAGGCGGCTGCCCTGGTGCGGGTGTCGGTCGCGCCCACGGAGCTGGCGGCGGTCCTGGCGGCCGTCGACGATTGCGGCGGGAGATTGGTCGGGCGCGCCGCCCTCGGCACGTACTACCTCGAGGTTGAGCCCGGCGCGGTCGACCGACTGCGGGCGCTGCTCGCGCCGGGCGCCGCGGCGGTGATCCTGGACGCGCCGGCGGCGCTGCGCTCCCGGGTCGATCCCTGGGGGGTCGATGCCCAGCGCCGGGCCGGCGAGCTCGACCTCATGCGCCGCGTCAAGCTGCGCTTCGATCCGTCCGTCACCTGTAATCCAGGCGTCTTCGTGGGAGGAATCTGATGAGCGCGTTCGATGCCCACCGGCCACCGGAGCAGTCGGTGATCGATGACTGCGTGCACTGCGGCTTCTGTTTGGAGACCTGCCCCACGTATGTGCTGTGGGGGGCAGAAGCCGATTCGCCGCGCGGGCGCATCGTGCTCATGAACGATGGCCTCAACCGCGTGGAGTCCCTGTCGGATGAGATGGTGACCCACTTCGACCGCTGCCTGGGCTGCATGGCATGCGTCACCTCGTGTCCCTCCGGCGTTCGCTATGACCGGCTGATCGAGCGCGTCCGGCCTCAGGTGGAGCGCCACCACCGGCGCACGCTGGTGGAGCGCGGCATCCGCCGCCTCCTGTACGAGACCCTGCCCCATCCCCGTCGGCTGCGGGCGATGGCGCCAATGCTCGAGATCTCGCGCCGCCTCGGTCTCGAGCGGCGGCTGCCGGCCCGGCTGGCGGCGATCGCCAAGGTCGCACCCCGCGCCCCGTCCGGCCGGGCGGCGAGGGCCGGCGTGCCCGCCCACACGCCGGCCGTCGGCGAGCAGCGCGGCCGCGTCGGGCTGCTGCTGGGGTGCGTGCAGCGCGTCTTCTATCCGGAGGTCCACCGCGCGACCGTCCACACGCTGGCCGCCGAGGGCTTTGAGGTGATCGCGTCGCGGCTCCCGGACTGCTGCGGCGCCCTCGAGCTCCACGGGGGCGAGGAACCGGCCGCGGTCAGGCGCGCCGAGGAGACGATCCGGGCATTCGCCGCCGCCGGGGGGGCCGCCGGCCTCGACCACATCGTGGTCAGTGCCGCCGGCTGCGGGTCGGCGATGAAGGAATACGGCGAGCTGCTGGGGACCCCGGAGGCGAAGGCCTTCTCCGCGCGGGTCCAGGATGTCAGCGAGCTGCTCGGCTCGGTGCCCCCCCGCGCACCCCGGGGGCCGGTGCCCCTGCGCGTCGCCTACCACGACGCGTGTCATCTGGCCCATGCCCAGGGCGTGCGCCGGGCCCCGCGCGACCTGCTGCAGGCGATCCCGGCACTCGAGCTCGTCGAGGTGGGCGCCGAGCGTGACGTCTGCTGCGGCTCGGCCGGGATCTACAACCTCGTCCAGCCGCAGGCGGCCGCCGACCTGGGCAAGCGCAAGGCGCGCCACCTGATCGACACCGGCGCTCAGGCGATCGCTGCGGGCAACCCCGGCTGCGCGGCACAGCTCGACCTCCACCTGCGCGAGCTCGGCTGCCCGCTGCCGATCCACCACCCCGTCGAGCTCATCTCCCGCTCGATCGCGGCCGCCGGGAGATAGGGGCCGGGGGCAGGAGCGTTCTGCCCGGCCCCGCCGCCTCCTCCGATCCCGGCGCGCTACCCGCGGTACATCGCCTCGATCGTCTCGGCGTACTTCTCGGAGATCGGCCGGCGCTTGAGCTTGATGGTCGGCGTCAGCTCGTCACCACCCGGCACCCAGTCGCCGGGGAGGATCGTGAACTTCTTGATCTGCTCCACGCGCGCCAGCCGCGCGTTGGCGGCGTCGACCCCCGCCTGAACCGCCTCCATCATCCGCGGCTCCGCGGCCAGCTGCTCGAAGGGACGGTCGCCGAGGCCGTTCTGCTCAGCCCACTGCGGGGCGAAGTCGGCGTCGAGGACGATCAGCGCGGTGTTGTACGGGCGGCGGTCGCCGATGCACACCGCCTGGCCGATCAGGGGGCTGCCGGACTTGAGCGTCGCCTCGATGTTCGCCGGTGACATGTTCTTGCCCGCCGCGTTGATGATGATCTCCTTCTTGCGATCGACGATCGTCAGGAAGCCGTCCTCGTCGATCGTGCCGATGTCACCGGTGTGCAGCCAGCCGTCGGCATCGATGGCCTCCGCCGTCCGCTCCGGCTGGTTGCGGTAGCCGCTCATCAAGAACTGCCCCCGGCAGAGGACCTCGCCGTCGTCGGCGAGCGTGAGCTCGACCCCGGGCGAGGCCGGCCCCACCGAGCCGATCTTCACGTGCCCGGGGCGGTTGACAGCGCCGGTCCCGCACGTCTCGGACATGCCCCACAGCTCCGCCAGCTCGATCCCCAGCGCGTGGAAGAACTCCACGACGTCGACCGGTGTCGGCGCGGCGCCGGCGTTGACGGCAGCGACCTGGTCGAAGCCGAGCATCCGGCGGATGTTGGAGAAGATCCGCTCGTCGGCGGCGACGACCTGCGCCTCGAGCTCCGGCGGGACCGGCTCGCCCCGCCGGCGCAGGCGCACCCGCTCCAGCGACGCCGCCAGGGCCTCCTCGATCGGCCGGCGCTGGTCCTCCGGCTGCCCGGACAGCATCGCCTCCAGGCCGGCCTTGAGCTTCTCCCAGATCCGCGGGACGGCGAAGAACCACGTGGGCCGGACCTGCGGCAGGTAGGAGACGACCTCGCGCGGATTGGGCACCGAGGTGACGGTTCCGGCGAAGACGACCGGGATGTAGTGATGGGCCATTCGCTCGGCGATGTGCGCCGAGGGCAGCCACGAGATGACGCGCGAGCCGGGCGGGAAGTCCATGAGCTCCTTGACCTGCACCGCGGTGAAGAGCGCGGCGCGGTGGGTGAGCTCGACGCCCTTGGGATGGCCGGTGGTGCCGGACGTGTAGATGAGCGTGAGCACGTCATCCGGGGACACCGTGGCGGCGGCCCCCGCGGCGTCGAACCCGGGATCTGCGCCCTCCACCTCCGACAGGGCGAGCACCCCGTCCGGCGGAGCGCCGTCGACGACGATCACGTGCTCCAGGTCCGGAAGCTGCCGGCGAGCCTCGAGCATCGGCTCCAGGAACGCCTGCTCGACGATCGCCACACGCGCCCCGGCATCGCGGATGAGAAACTCGATCTCCG
>DASZMK010000025.1:0-10309 GCA_035551855.1 Solirubrobacteraceae bacterium | reverse complement strand
CAGGCGGGGATCGACGTGCTCAAGCGGGGCGGTAACGCCGTCGACGCGACGGTGGCGACGGCCAGCGCGCTCGGTGTCACCAACCCGTTTGTCGCCGGTCCCGGCGGCGGTGGCTTCATGGTCATCTACAACGCGCGGACGCGCCGGGTGGTGACGCTGGACGGCCGGGAGACGTGTCCCGGCGCGTGCAGCTCGACGATGTTCGTCGACCCCAAGATGGGCAAACCGATGGACTACACGTACGCGTCCGATCAGCCTCTGTCGACGGGCGTACCCTCGATGGTGTCCACCTGGGAGGCGGCGGTCCGGTGCTACGGGCGAATGAGCCTCGCCAGCGACCTGCAGCCGGCGATCGCCGTGGCCAGGCGCGGCTTCCGCGTCAACTTCGACTTCCAGCAGCTCACCGAGTCGGCGCTGCCGCTGCTGTCCGCGTATCCGGCCAGCCGCGCGCTCCTCCTCACCAAGTCCGGGAACCCGCTGCCGGTCGGCCGGCTGCTGCGCAACCCGGATCTGGCCCGCACGTACGAGCTCCTGGCCAAGCACGGCGTCCGCTATCTGTACGACGGGCCGATCGGCCGGGCCATGGTCCAGGCCGACGATCATCCCATGCTCACGCCGGGCACGACCAACATCACCCTTCCCGGGATCATGACGCTGCGCGACCTGCGCTCCTACCGCGTGCGGACGCTCGCGCCGACGCGGGTCGGCTACCGCGGCCTGCAGGTCTACGGCATGGCCCCGCCCTCGAGCGGCGGCTCGACCGAGGGGGAGATCCTCAACATCCTCAACGGCTGGCCGCTCGGCAGCGAGCCCCGGGCCGCCGCGCTGTTTCATTACCTGGAGGCCTCCCGCCTGGCCTACGCCGACCGCAATCACTACGTCGGCGACCCCCGCTATGTCCACGTGCCCCTCGGCGGCCTGCTCAGCCCCGCCTTCGCGGCGACGCGCCGCTGCCTCGTGAGCAACACCGCGCTGACCTCACCCGTGGCTCCCGGGAGCCCGTTCGCGCCGTACAAGGGCTGCGGGGCGACGCCCGGGACGCCGACGGCGATGGCCTCGCCGGAGGCCCACCACACCAACAACATCGTGACCGTGGATAAGGCCGGGGACATCGTCGCCTACACCAACACCATCAACTTCTTCGGCGGCAGCGGCCAGGTGGTGCCCGGCTACGGGTTCCTCCTCAACGACGAGATGACCGACTTCGACTTCGTGCCATCCAACGCGGGTGCCTCCGATCCCAACCTCCCCGCCGGCGGCAAGGAGCCGCGTTCCAGCATGGGCCCGGTCGTCGCCATGCGCCACGGCAAGCCGGCATTTGCCATCGGTGCCGCCGGTGGCTCAACGATCATCGAGACAGTGGTGCAGACGATCATCAACCACGTCGATTTCAAGATGTCGCTGCCGGCGGCGCTCGCCGCGCCCCGCGTCAGCCAGACCAACTCGGCGACGTCGCTGGCCGAGCCGGCGTTCTACAACAGCTCGCTGCGCACCGAGCTGCAGAACACGTTCGGCGAGAAGTTCACGCTCGCCACCGGCCCCATCCTGCCCCTGGACCAGTACCCGGGCGACGCAACGGCGCTGCAGATCCTCAGCCGCGGGCGGGCGGAGGCGATCGCCGAGCCGGTCCGCCTCGGTGGTGGGAGTGCTCTGACGGTCCACCCCACGCCATAGCTCCCACCAACGGCCTCACGAAACGGTGCCTCCCGCCTCGCGGCGCACGCGACACAGCGGTACCAGGCTGTGTCTGCTCGTGACCCAGCCCTCACCGCAGGTCGGCCCGTGTCCAGGCAGACGTGCCCGCGGCTGTCCTAAGATCCGCCAGGAGGTCGTCGATGACCAACTCCTCGGGAATCGCGCTGCGATGCTCCCGGACCGCAGCCTCCAACGAGGTCAGGTGGACCTCCTGCAGCGGCGGCTGTCCATTGGCAACCGTGTGAAGCAGCGACGGCACGTCAAACCGCCACGGCTCCGCGCCGTACCGGAACTCGAGGTCGCGGAGGATCTGCACGCCGGCCTCGTCGAAATCGCCGTGGTGGAGGATCGGCGCGCCGGCGGCGTGAACCGCGGACAGGAGGAGGCGCGCGGCGTCGGACGGGTAACCACTCGTGCACAAGAGCGGCGGGCATGATCCGTCAAGCGCCTGCTCGGCGGCGATCAGCACCGATGGGTTCTCGCAGCTGAAGCAGGGGACGTCCGGCGGCCAGCGCAGCTCTCCGGCGGCCAGTTGGCCATAGGTGAGGACCAGATGCCCTCCCCGCGCCGCGTCGGCCAGCCGTCCGAGCCGTCCGTCGCCCACCGGCGGCAGGTTGAGCACGGCGACGTTCGAGGAGACCGGATCGACGAGCACGTTCCAGGCCGCCCAGATGTCTCGCGCCGGGGTCCGCGGGTCAAGCTCAGCCGCCGCTGCCAGCATTGAGACCGTCAGCCCGTGAAGCGGGGTGCCGACGTCCAGGCCGTGGGGATCTCGATCGACCCATGTCGCCGCTAGCACGGTCCGCTGTACCGGTGGCTCGGCAGGGAGGGCGGCCAAAATACGCAATGCCTGGTCGACAAGTGGCTCAAGGTCCGCGTGCACCTGTCCGCGGCGCAGCGCGTCGTCCAGCCAGCCGGCGAGCGCCGGGTACGCGCCCGTCAGCCGGTGCGTCAGCAGCCACTCGCGGAACTCGCTGCGACGCCCCCGCCGGTGGATCCGCTCCGCCGGGAGGTCGCGCACGGGTCGCCCGCCGACCTGCTCGTAGACGGCTCGCGGCTCGATGCCGCAGGCGCGCAGCGCGCCCTCAAATTGAGACAGCGCGACGCGCAGGCCCCGGCCGGGGAGGATGGGCCGGCGCGGCGAGAGGAGGCTGTCGAGGGCGAGCGCCTCGTCAGCCTGCAGGTGGGCCACAGTGATGGTTCCGTCGCCGGCGGCGCCGCGCTGCTCGCGTTTGTCCCGCGCCGCCAGCACGGACCGGTGCAGGGCGCGGTCAAGCGTCGCCGTGGTCACACGAGCAGCTCGCCCTGCTCGAGCTCGCGCAGCACATCGCCGTCCCAGATGAACGGGATGGCGTGCACGCCGAAGGTCCCATTCTCGCGGTGCAGCTGGTAGATCGCCAGCTGGGGCACGGAGCGGTAGGTGCCCCACAGCTCGTGCGAGGTCATGACGACGTCGAGGTCGAAGGCGACCGTCGCCTCGAGCACGCGCTCACGCGTCTCATCGTCGATGCCGGACAGCGCCTCGTCGAGCATGATCAGCCGGGGCGCCTGCGAGTCGCCGTACAGTGCCGCCGCGGCCGCGAACAACGGGAGGTGGATGAGCACCGACTGCTCGCCCCCGGAGCCGACGGCATGGCGGCGCTTGGTCAGCCGGACGCGACCCTCCGGGCCGCGCTCGTGCATGCCAAACGCAAACCACGCCCGGTAGTCGAACGCCCCCATCAGTGTGTCGACCATCGGCTGGGGCTGCCCGGCGAAGGCGTGCTCGCGGCGGGCGGCGTCGATCCTGGCCCGGAAGAATGCGACCAGCTGGCCCCGCGCCTCCTCGCCCAGGTGCCGCACGTCCCGGCGCAGGAGCGCCAGCGCGGTCTGCTGGGTGTCGTCGTCGTGCTCGAGCGGTCGCCACTCCAGCTCGACGGTCTTGCCCGCCGCGGTGGGACTCCGGTGAAGCACGGCGTTCATCCGCTCGACGCGCCCGCGGACCTCGTGGATCCGCTGGCGCAGGTGGTCGGCGATCTCCTCGACGAGGGCATCGGTGAACACCCGCCGCTCCTCGGCGGTGAGGATCTGCTCGCGGTCGGCGATCTCCGCCCCCAGCGTCTCGAGCATCTCGCTGAGCGTCTGCTCGCCGCCGCCGTCGGTGACGTGCACGAGCAGCAGGCCGTCCTGGCCCCGGGTGGCGTAGGCGGCCATGTCGGCCTCGGCGAGCTCGCGGTCGAGCAGCTGAACGGCGCGCTGCACCTCCACCGCCTGCTCGCCGGAGCCCGTCCGGACCGCCAGCAGCTCAGGGGGAAGGCCCCGAGCGACCTCGAGCGTCCGCGTCGCCGTCCAGCTGCCGGCCGTGGCCGCATCCGCGGGCGTCGCCTCGCGCAGTGCCAGCTGGAGGATGCCGGCCTGCGCCAGCTGCCGGAACGCGACGCTCGCCTGGTCCCGCCGGCTGCGGGTCCGCTCGTGCTCGGCGGCGCAGCTCTGCTCGTCGCGCTCGAGCCCGGCGACCTCGATCAGCGCCCGCTGCGCTGTCTCGACGGCGTCGCGGTGAATCTCGCGGGTGCTCTTCAACGCCGCGACGACCTCCGCGTAGCGGCGGCGCAGCTCCTCGCCCGTCGCTCCGAGTGCGCGCTCACGCTCGGCGTGCTCCGCGCCCAGGCGGGTCGCTTCGCCTTCCTCGGCGTCGGCCCGCCGCGCGGCCGCGGTGGCTCGGTGCCGTGCGTCGGTGAGCCGCTCGGCCAGGACCGACGCTGCCCGCGCCTCGCGCTCGGCCAGTGCCCAGACGCCGCCGACGGCGCCCGCCGCCCCGGCGAGCTCGGCCGCGGCGTCGCGGCGCTCGTCGAGCGCCGCCTCGTCCAGGGCGCCGTGCAAGCCGTGCGCTGCAGCGTGCTCGCGCCGCGCGGCATCGGCCGCCAACTCAGCGTCGGCGGCCTCGCGCGCCGCCAGCGCGGCCTGCTCGTGGGCGCGTGACGCCTCGGCCTCGAGCGCCGTCGCCACCCGGAGAGCGTCGACGGCCGCAGAGATCGCGTCGACCGGCGGCAGCGCACCCAGCTCGGCCTCAAGCGTGCCGCGGCGGCGATCGAGCTCGGCGAGCTGCTCGTCGTGGCGGCCGATCGTCGCCTGAAGGGACTCGATCCTGGTGCGGAGCTCGGCCACGCGCGCGGCCCGCCGCGCGGCGCGGGCGGCGGCGCCGATGTGCTCGGCCTGCGGCTTGGCGCCGCGGCCGCACAGCGGGCCGACGTCGAAGCGGCCGTCGAGATCGACCCACGGACCGGACGGCCGGCTGCCGACGCCGATGCCCGCCAGGAGCCGCGCCACCACCTCCACCGCCACCGGCTGGTCGGCGACCGGCGTCAGCGCGGCGAGGAGCGACCGCTCGCCGGCGGGCGTGGTCTCGGTCAGCACCACGTCAGCCACCCCGGTGTCCTCGAGATGCCCTGTCGGCGTGACCCAGGCGTCGAGCAGTCCGGATGCCTCGAGCGCCGCCTCCAGACCGGTTCGCTGCTCGGCTGCCAGCTCGGCGTGGAAGTCCACGAGCTGCCACAGCGGAGCGCCCGGGCGGCCCGTGCGCTCGGCGCGCGTCCACGCGGGGGCCGGCGGTCCGTCCTCCTGGGCCGCCTGCAGCCGCGTGATCTCGGCTTCGGTCTCCTCAACGGCCTGCGCCGCGGCGGCTCGCGCGGCGGAGTGCGTGGCGCGCTCGGTGGCCAGCTCCGTCCGGCATCGGTCGGCCGGGTCCGCCAGGGCCGGGGCGGGGGGCTTGCCGGCGTGAGCGAGCGCGACCGCTGCCTCGAACGTCGCGTCGTCAACGGCGAGCTCCTCCAGCGCACCGCGCCAGCGCGCCAGTTCCGCGCTGGTCGCCGCGCGCCCCTCCTCCAGCGCGTCCTCGCAAGCCGCGCGGCGGTGCGTCATTTGCTCCCGCCGTTCGGCCGTCTCGCGCTCATGCTCGCGGGCGCGCCCGGCGGCGGCCGATGCCTGGCGGGCGGCGACGAGAAGCACGCGGTGGCGGTGCAGCACGTCGCGCCAGTCGGTGGCCAGCTCGCGCACCAGGCGCGTCCACGTATCGGCGGTCACCGTGCCGTCGCGGAGCTGTTCGGCCAAGATCTCGGTGCGCGGGCCGAGACCGGCGCGGGTGGCGAGCGCGGTAGCGACGTCCAACTCGACGCCCGCCTGCTCCCGGCGCTCGGCGGTCGCGGCCTCGGCGGTGATGAGCTCGGCCTCCAGTCCGCCGGCGTCGGCCGCGGCGGCGTCGGCGCGCTCGCGAGCGCTCGCCGCGGCCCGTGCCTGGGTCACCGCGTGCTCGCGCACGGCCTCGACTTCGGCCACCGAGGACCATGCCTCCGAGCTGACGAGCGCGTCGCGCTCGGCGCTCAAGCGCGCAAGGTCGGCATCGGCGGCGTCGCGCCGCTCGGTCGCCTCGCCGGCGCGGGCCCGCTCGGCCGCGAGCTTGGCCTGCGTGCCCCGGACGAGCTCCGCGGCGTTGTCGACGGCGGTGTGGGACTGGCGCAGCCCGTCGGCGCGCTCGCGGATGACGGCCCTGGCGTAGGCGCTGTACGTCCGCTGGTGAAAGCGGCGCACGCGGTCGCGGACGTCGCGCAGCCGGTCCAGGCCACGTTCGAGCGTCTCGAGTTGCTCCAGGCCGCCGGCCAGCTTGCGCATGAGCGCCTCGTCGACCTCCGGCAACCCGACCGTCAACTGGGCGGCGACCCGGTCCGGGTCAAGCGTCTTTGAGAGGTGGGGCCGACGGAGGTCGCGCATCAGCCGCAGCATCGTCTGGTACTGCTCCTCGCCGGTGAAGCCGAACAGGAGGTCGTTCAGGCGACCCCGGTAGTCGCGCTGGCTGTCCAGGACCTCGCCGTCGTCTCCGAGCGCGGCTGTCAGCTCCGCCTTGCTGATGGGGTTCCGGCCATTGAGCAGCAACAGGTCGTCGCCGACGGCGCGGTTGCGGGCGATGAAGAACCACCGGGCCACGTCCGACTGCTGCTGGTGGCCGCGCATCCCAATCCCGGCGGTCAGCCGCTGCGCGCTGCCGCGCTCGTCGAGCCGCTCGAACTCCAGCCACACGTACCCCACCTGCTTCTCGCGGCCCGTGCAGCCGACGAGGTTCCATTTCATGTCCTTGTAGCCCGCGCCGAACGGATCGAGCTTCTTGGGGCTGACGTCGCCGTCGAGGCAGAACGGGAACAGGAGCTCGAGCGCCTTGGTCTTGCCGGAGGTGTTGTGGCCGCGCAGCAGCAGGCGCCCGCCGGCGAAGTCAAAGACCTGGTTGGCGTACTCGTACAGACCGATGATGCCGGCGCGGCGCGGGCGCCAGCGGGTGACGATGTCCCGCCCGCCCGGGCTCATCGCTTCGCTCCCGCGGTCCGGACCGCCGGCGCCCGGAAGCGCGCCGCGAGCGGGCTCGGCCGGATGCCGCCGAGGTCGGTGCGGGCGGCGAGCCCGCAGGCGAGCAGGACGTCGGTCGCCGCCTGCGCCAGCGCGGTGACCTGTGCTGGGTCGTTGGCGTCGCGGCTCCAGTGCATGCCGTGCTCGCTGACGAGTGCGGAGACGGCATCGCGCACCGCCTCGGAACTCAGCTCGCCGTCCGGGGGAACGCGCACCAGCGCGTCGCACAGCAGCAGAGCGACCTGCTTGGCCGTGGCATTGGTCGGAAATGGCACGTCGGTGAACTCCCGACCCTCGGCGATCAGGGCGCTCCCCTCGCTGCGGCGCTCGACCGGATAGCCGGTGGCGGCGGTGACGGCCGCCTCCAGCCGCGCCCGCTGGCTGATGAAGTAGGCCCGCTCGTCGTCGTCGAGCTCGGAGAGCAGGAGCACCGGGTCCTCGGTCAGCCGCCGCGCCAGCCGCTCGGCGCGTGCCCGGTTCTCGCCCTCCGGTGTCGGCGGGTAGCGCCCGGACTCGTCGAGCAGCTGGTCGAGGCTCGTCGCCTCCGCCGCCGCGGCCGGGTCGCGGATCAACAGCGCCAGCCGGCGGCGATCGACGGTGAACAGCGCCTCGTCGTCTCCCTGTAGGCGGCGGGTGTAGCTCTCATGCGAGCCGGATGTGTGCTCAATCACGCCCCAGCACCGCAAGAGATCGAGTCCGTCGGCGAACGCCATCCGCTCGCTGCGCTCGTTGAAGTCGACGGCGACCGGCGGCTCGACATCGGCACCGGCGCGCTCCACCTCGCGCGCGAGGTCGGCGATGGCCGTCTGCGCGCCCCCGCGCTCGAGGGCCACCAGCGTGAGCATGACCATCAGGCAGCCGCGGTCACTGAGCGCCGGCCAGTCGTCCGGCGGGCGCTTGCGGCCGCTGACCGACGCCGGCTCGATGCGCAGCGGCCGGCGCAGGCCGGCGGGGGTGGGCGGTCCGGTCGCCCGGGCGGCGGTGCTGCGCACCTCCAGCTGATAGCCGTAGGTCCCCTGCAGGGTGGCGGCGAGCTCGCGCTCGTGGCGGCGAATCAACGTGAACACCCGCTCGTGCGCGTCGACGAACGGGGTCGCCAGGAGAGCGCGCAGCGCCTGGGTCCGCTCCTCGCGATCGTCGAGCCCGCGCAGGGTCACCGGCCGAGCACCTCGATCTCGAAGTCCGGGAGGTCCAGCGTCCCGTGGGGGGCGCGCAGCCGGGCGCGGTGAGCGCGCGGATCGTCCGGCTGGCGCAGCGCGATCGACGCGCGACCATCGCTGGACTCCGCCCGCCGAGTTCCGTCGGCCGCCGCCGGCGACTCGTAGGCGCGGCCGATCCAGGCCAGGAGATGGCGAAACTCGTGCGCGTCGACGCGTTCCAGCGCGGAAAGCCTGATCGATCCGCGAGCCGACATCCGCCTGAGCAGTTCGTCGAGCTCTCGCCGCTCGGCCGCGCGGCGCTCCTGTAGTCGGCGGCGCCCCTCGGTGAGGTCGGCGATCTGGGCGCCGCGGCCGGACCCGGGTGCACGCGTTCCGGGTGTGCGCAGGTGGGCGACGACCGGGGCCGGTGGCGCGTCGAGCCAGGGCGTGCGGCCGCGCTCGGCGACCTGCTCAGGATCGGCCTCCGCCACGCCAACGTGGCGCGCGGTCCGGACGCCAAACGCCGCCCGGATCCAGGCGGTCGCCTCCCCGGGCGGCGCGGCCGTGACCTGGGCGGCGAGGTGCACCAGCACCCCGGCGCGGTCGACCCGCAGCGAGCGGCGCTCGATGAGTCTCTCGGCGATCGTCAGTACGGCCCGGATGGCATCGACGACCTGGTCGTTGAGCGTCCGCCACGGCGAGCCGGTGTCGTCATCGCCGACGAACCAGGCGCGGAGCCCCTGCCAGCGGTCAAGGAGCTCGGCCCGGCGGCGGGCACGCTGATCCTCGACCGAGACGCCGCCGGGAAGCGCGACGAATTCCTCGGCGGCGACGATCCGCCCCACCAGCTCGTCCGGTCCCTGCGCGTCGATCCGCTCAATCAGCGCCAGGATGTCGGCCGAGTGCTGCATGCGGCTCTTCTTGAAGCCCTGAAGGTGCTCGAGCAGCGCGCCCTTGCCGCGCTCAAACTCGTCCTCGCCGACGCGGTCGACCGTGCGCATGAGATCGCCGAGTGACCGCATGAACGCCAGGGCGCCGCCGTGAAGCGCCTCCACCTCGGCCAGCACCCGCTCAAACAGCGCCCGCAGCTGGCCGCCGTCCGGTTCCGCCGCGGCGAGCTCGTCGGCCAGCTTCGCCAACGCGTCACGGATGGCGGGCAGCCGAGCGGTGTCGAGCCGGCCGATCTCCTCGCCGAGCGCGTCGAGCCGGGCGAGCAGCTCCTCCGTCAACCGGCCGGCGGGGGTGACGTCGTAGGTGTACCGGTTGCGTCGCCACTCGGCGGCCGTCGAGGCCAGGCCGGCGTCGTGGTCGCGCTCGACGGCGCCCCAGTGGCCGAGCGTCTTCAGGCGCTCCTCCAGCCAGTCGACATCGACGGTGAGCGCGTAGCGCTCCCGGAGGCGATCGGCGACCTGGGCGGGGCGCAGCCGCAGGCCGAACGCCTGGTGCTCGAGGTACAGGACGCGCATGATCCGGCGGTACGCCGGGGCCTCCTCCTCGGCGGTTGCGTAGCGCAGCACCGGGTGCGCGCCGAGGCGGTCTGCCGTCGTCGCGGCTGGAGCGGTCGGTTGCGGAGCTGGCGGGTCGGCCTCGCGCGCGCCCGCGAGCTCGAGGGCGGCCTGCCGCAAAGCGGGCGAGAGCTCCGGGCTACTCATGGCGAACCTGGGGGTGGGGGAGCGGGTCGCGGTCCACGAGCCCGGAGAGGCGGATGTCGGCCGCCGACGCCCATTGGATCCGCGCGGCGGCGAGGGTCTCAGTGGTGAGGTCGTATGCGAGCGCTGCGTCCCGCGTGGCGCGCAGGAAGACTGTGACGATCGGCGTGAGCCACCGGACCGCGAACGACTCGTAGTCACCCTGAGGCTTGTCCGATACCTCGCCCATCGTACGCAGGGTTGCGCGAGCCTCGGACGGAAACAGGACGGCCCGTCCGTTCGCGGCATCGCGCCCTGGGACGATCAGCCTCGCCGGTTGCGTTTGCGGGCTGTCTTCTGAGCCTTGCGGCGCTGCGAGCGCCGCTTGGGGCGACTGCCTTCAGTTGACGGAGATCCCAGCCGTGGCGACCGCATCATCCCATCAGCAGCTGGGCCCAGCATCGCGTCACGCTCCTC
>DASZMK010000024.1:0-6789 GCA_035551855.1 Solirubrobacteraceae bacterium | reverse complement strand
GGGGAGACGCTGTATCCCTCCCACGTCATCTCCTCGCTGCCGCTGCGCACGACCGTGGGGATCACCGAGCCCGATGCGCCGCTGGAGGTCCGAGACGCCGCGCACGGGCTGCGCTACCGCGAGTTCCTCACCGTGCTGCTGGTGATCGAGGGGGGAGACCTGTTCCCGGACAACTGGATCTACATCCACCAGCCGGGCGTCCGCGTGCTGCGCATCCAGAACTTCAGGTCCTGGAGCCCGTGGATGGTGCCCAACGACGCCGACGCCTCGATCGGCATGGAGTACTTCTGCTTCGAGGGCGACGAGCTGTGGAACACGCCGGACGACGAGCTGGTGGCCATGGCTTCCCAGGAGATCGAGAAGCTGCATCTGGCCACGGCGAGCAGGGTCAAGTTCGGCTTCGTCGAGCGCGTCCACAAGGCGTATCCGATCTACGACGAGCTCTATGCCGAGCGCGTCGCGACGATCCGCGCCTGGCTGGAGACGATCTCCAACATCACCCAGGTCGGCCGCAACGGACTGCACCGGTACACCAACTCCGACCACTCCATGCTGACCGCGATGCGAGCGGTCGACAACATCCTCTTGGGCACCAACCACGACATCTGGGCGGTCAACGCCGAGAGCGTCTACCACGAGGAACACCAGGACAACGAGGATCCGTACCGGAACCCGCCGAAGACGCCGGCCATGGAGCAGCCACTCGCGTCGGAGCGCTGATGGACGGCCGCTCGTTGTCCCGGTGGAGGGTCGGCGGAGCGCTCGGCTGTCTGACGGCGACGCTCGCGCTGGCCGTATCGCCGGCCGCGCTGATGTTGGCAGCCCCGCCGACGGCGCTCGCGGCGAAGCATGCGAGCGCGAACGCGTCGAGCACGACCTCCGGGCCGACGGCAACCGCGGCGGCGACCGCGACGGCTACGGCCACGGCCACGGCCACGGCGACCACGAGCAACCCACTCTCCGGTGGCGTCAACCCGGTGGCGCCGGTGCCGACTCCGACGACGAGCGCCACCGCCGTCGCCACCAACACCACGGCCACGGCGGGCGGAAGCAGCCTGAGCACGGGGAGCGCGCTGGCGATCGTCGTCGGTGCGGTCGCGCTGATCGGCGGAATCTCGTACTTCATCTGGCGCGACGCCCGGCGGCGGGCCCCGGTGCGGAGTCGCTCCGGGGATGCCCTGGCGGGTGACGGCCGCCGCACGGGATCAAAGCCCCCGCCCAAGCCGCGCAAGCTGAGCCCGGCGGAGCGGCGGCGGCGCAAGCGCGGCCGGGCGAAGCGGTAACCGCCCGGGTCGCGTCCCGGCGGCCCTGCGTCTGCGCACTTGCTCCGGATTTCAGCGTGCAGATTGCCGCCAAATTGCGTATCCGCAGGATGATTTGTCACCACACGCACGCACAGCCCCCGGTCTGCGACAAATCCCCCAGCGCTCCGTAGATTTGGCGCGTCATGCAGGTTGCGGGGGCGGGGCGATCACCGCCGGCCGTCAACTCTCCACGGAGACCGCCAGCGTGCGCCGGGCTCGCACGAGCTGGCGGTCGATCGTCCGCGTCGTTGCTCCCGTCTGCTCCGCCATCTCGGTGTAGCTCCACCCCAGGGCCTGCAGCCAGACGAGCCGCTGCTGTCGCTCCGGGAGCAGCCGGACCGCGTCAAGGCGGGCGTGGTGCTCGGCGGTCTCCTCCAGGCCAGGTGTCGTGGGGAGCTCGCAGAGCTCACCACTCTCGTCGACCAACTCCTCGAGGAAGACCTCCCGGCTTCCCCGCCGGGTCAGCCTGACCGCCTCCCGCACGGCCGTGGTCACCAGCCAGGGCACCGCCTTCTCTGGGCACACGCGCCGCCGGTCGCGGACCAGGCGCGCCCATGCGGTCTGGCAGGCATCCTCGATCACCGGCTCCGGAGCTCGCACGAAGTGGCGAACCAGACGACGCACCCTCGCAGCGTTGCCGACGTAGATCGCGCCGACATCGATGCCGGTCGACGTCGAGCCACCGTCCTGTCCGAGAACCACCATCGCGCCCTCCGAGTCCAATTGAGACTAATTATTTGCGATTGAAGCTACCACGTATCGCCGATCTCGACTAGTCTCTTTGCTGCTTATTTGGCTCAATTAGACTTAGTAAGGAGGTACGTCGTGAACGCTGCGAGCGTCGCGGCCGTGACGGCTCACCCGGACCTGCAGGGGCTCCCCGGCAGCAACGTGCTGCAACAGCTGGTCAATGGCGCCGAGGCGTGGGCTCTGGTGATCGCGCTGCTCGGCGCCTTCATCGGCGCCGGCCTCTGGGCGGTGGCGTCCCATACGCACAACCATCACTTCGCGGCCCGTGGGCGCATGGCGGCGCTGATCTCAGGCGCGGCCGCATTGGTCGTCGGAGCTGCTCCCGGGCTGGTCAACTTCTTCGCCCATCTGGGAGCGACGGCCAAGTGAGCGGCGTGACGAGAACGCTCGCGCTGCTGACGATCGTGGCTGCGATCTGGATGGCGGTGTCGGCTCCACCTGCCCATGCGTTCAGCCCGTCCGGCGCCATCTGCTCGCTGACGGGGCTCGTCAGCACGTGGGCATCGAAGGCGTGCGACGTCGCCTCTCATCCCGGACGGGTCATCGGAGCCGGCAAGCAGTTGTTGGGAGGACATCTCGGCGGCGCGCTCGACGCGTTGACGGGTGCAGCGGGCAAGACGGCGGCTGCGACCGTCGGACTTGCCGCGATCGCGACCGCAGCGGTCGGCGGTGCTCGGTACCTGCTCCAGGCGACGGCGAAGGTGATCGGAGCGACGACACGCCCAAACCTGACGAGCACCTGGTTCTCGGCCGCGTACTGGCGGATGGCCGCCGTGTCGGCGCTCCTGACCCTGCCATTCCTGTTCGCCGCGGCCGTTCAGGCCATGATTCGCTCCGACCTCGCCCTCCTCGCGCGCGCGGCGTTCGGCTATCTCCCGCTCGCCCTCCTCGCCGTGGGAGTGGCGGCACCGCTGACGATGTTGCTCCTCGCCGGCTCCGATGAGATGTCGAGCCTCGTCTCGGCTGCATCAGGGCAGGCCGGCGCCGCCTTCCTCGACCGGGCGATGGGCGTCGGCGGTGCCGCCACCCTGATCAGCCGCAGCGTCTTCGTGGCGTTCTTCATGGCGCTTCTCACCGCGGGCGTGACGATCTCGCTCTGGGTGGAGCTCGTCATCCGCAGCGCCGCCGTCTACGTGATCGTGCTGATGCTGCCGCTGTTCTTTGCCGCAATGGTGTGGCCCGCGCGGCGCATCTGGGCCGCGCGCGCGGTCGAGGTGCTCGTCTCGCTCATCCTGTCCAAGTTCGCAATCGTCGCCGTGCTGGCTCTCGGTGGCGCCGCCCTCGGCCATGCGGACTTCCCCGGTCCGGCCGCGATGCTGACCGGAGCCACGCTTGTGATGCTGGCGGCGCTGTCGCCGTGGGCGCTGATGCGGCTGCTCCCGCTGCACGAGATCGCCGGGGCCGCCGCAGGGGGACTGCGGGCCGGCGGCGGGCGCGGATTGATGACCACCGCCGAGAGGGCTGACGCGGCAGCGAACGTGGCAGGGGATCTTGCCGGCGACCTGCCGCGGCGGCTGCGACTGCTGGCGGAGTCCCGTCTCGATGAAATCACGCCCGGGGACGCACCGCCGGTGAACGCCCGCCCGCCGGAGCCCGTCGACCTCGCGCCAGGAGCGGGCGACGGTCCGCAGGGAGCCGGGGACAGCGCGCCGAGCGCGGACGCAGCGCCGGCGGCGGACGCCGCGCTGCCGGACATCCCATCCACCGGCCGGGCCGACGAGCGTTCACCGATGCCGGAGGTTCTGCGCGCGCCGAGCAACGGCTGGCGACCGATGGACCTCGGTGCCGGCGAGTTCCGGTCTGACCAACCCCTGCTGGAGCCAGAGGAGGAGGCCGATCCGCCGCCGCCCGCCGGGCCGCCACCACCGCCCGCCGATCGGCCGCCGCCCGCCGATCCACAGCCACCGCCACCGTCCGCCGATCCGCCGCCGCTGCCGCCCCCGGAGGACCGGCCGTGACGGATCGCCGCCTCACGTACACCTTCGGCCCGCTCGAGCGTCGCGGGATCCTGGGGCCGGTGAGGGCCGGCCAGGCCGCGCTGGTGGCCGGCGCCGCCGTCAGCGCGATCGTCCTTGTCGACGAGATCCCGTCGGCGATCGGCCTCGTGATCGCCGTGGCGTTGATGGCTATCGCCGCGGCGGCGTCATTCGTCCCGCTGAGCGGACGGACCGCCCAGGAGTGGATTCCGATCTCCGCTGCGTTCGTGCTGCGCCTCATCGCGACCCGTGGGCGGTGGCGGTCACGGGCCCCGGGCGCCGGGACCCTGCTCGGTCGGCTCGGGCGACGCCAGGCCGACCTGCTGGATCCGCCGGCGGACGCGCCGCCCACGGTCGGCGACGTCCGAATCCAGTCGGCCTCGTACGGAGGACGCCAGATGGGAGCGCTCGTTGAACGATCCGGGCGACGCCTGACGGCGGTCCTGGCCTGCCGCGCGTCGGCGTTCTCCCTGCTCGACGAGGAGGCGCAGGAGCGGCGGCTCGCCCGCTGGGGAATCGTCCTGTCCGGGGCCGGGGGGACGCCGATCCGACGGCTCCAGTGGGTGGAGCGGACGGCGCCCGCCCAGGGTGATGAGATGGCGCGCTGGCTTCACGCCGAGCGCGACCCATCCGTGCCCCTGCGCGGCACGGCCATGATCGAGTCCTATCTGGAGCTGATCTCCAGCAGTGCCAGGGTCACCCAGGAGCACGAGATCCTCGTGGCGATCCAGGTGGATGCGCGACGGGTCAGGGACCGGGGCTCCGACGCGGTCACGCGAGCCCTTGTGGAGCAGACCGAGCGGGTCGCACACGGAATCGAGGCGGCGGAGGTCCGTGTTCTCGGCGCCCTCAGTCCGGGCCATCTGTCACGGGCGCTGCGGACCGCGTTCGACCCGTATGGCCGCGGGGAGATGGCCGTTGTCGAGGCCGCCGACGCCGAGCGCGATGGGCTGAGCGAGGTCAACTCCTGGCCGCTGGGCGCCCGGGAGGCCTGGGATCACTACCGGAGCGACGGCGCGCTCCATGCGACGTACTGGATCGGATCCTGGCCGCGGATCGACGTCACACCGCTGTTCATGGACTCCCTCCTCGGGCCCTCCGGAGCCGTCCGGGCGGTGGCCGTCACCTTCGAGCCGCTCGCGACCGAGCGCTCCACCCGTGAGGTCGAGGCCGCGATCACCCGGGACCGGGCCGACCGGGAGCTCCGCGCCCGCTTCGGCCAGGCGGAGACGGCCCGGCAGCGACAGGCCGCCGAGGCGACGAAGCGGCGAGAGGCGGAGCTCGCAGCCGGCCATGCCGAGGTTCGGCTGAGCGGCTTCGTCACGGTCTCCGGGCGCGACCCCGATGATCTGCGCCGCGCCTGCTCGGAGGTTCTCGAGCACGCGGCCCGCGCGCGCCTGGAGCTCCACCGGCTCTACGGCGAGCAGGCCGAGGCGTTCACGTTCACCCTCCCGTTGTGCCGGGGCCTGCGATGAGCGTGCGGGCCGCCGAGCGTCCCGGGCACCGCGTCACGACGCGTCACGCCCAGGCCATCTACCCGTTCGTCAACGCCGGCGGCCTCGGCGGCCGCGGCGTGTACGTCGGCCGCGACTCGGGCGGGGGAGCGTTCTGTTACGACCCGTGGGTGCTGTACGGCGACGGGACCTTGGATGACCCCAACGCGATCGTGCTCGGCAAGCTGGGTCAGGGCAAGAGCGCACTGGTCAAGACCCTGCTCTGGCGGATGCTGCTGTTCGGCCGCCGCGCGTTCGTGCTCGATGTCAAGCGGGAGTACGGCCCGCTCTGCGACGCCGTCGGCGTGAAGCCGATCTCGCTCGTGCCCGGTGGCGGGGTCCGGCTCAACCCGCTTGCCTCCCGGCCGGAGGAGCACGCCCAGCTCGAGCTGCTGCGAGCCGTCACCGCGTCGGCCCTGGGGAGTTCGCTCACCCAGGTGGAGGCGGCCGCGCTGCGCGAAGCGCTGCGGGTGGTGCGCGCCCGAGGAAGCGGCGAGCCAACGCTGCCGGAGATCGCGTCGCTTCTGTTCGTCCCCGTCGACGCGATGGTCAACCACCTTCAGACGACCGCTCAGGCGCTCGCGGCCGACGTGCGTCGTGCCGCGCTGGCGCTCCAGGACCTGTGCGAGGGACCGCTGCGCGGGATGTTCGACGGCCCCACCACCCCGGGCCTCGACCTCGATGCGAAGCTGCTCGTGCTGGACCTGCACGCGGTCCGGGACTCGCCCGCGGTCGGCATCCTGATGGCCTGCGCGAGCGCCTGGATCAGTGCGCTGCTCGCCCGCACCGCACGGCGGCCCGGCCGCGAGCGCCTGATCAACGTCGCCGACGAGTCCTGGAAGATCATTCAGCACACCGGGCTCGGCGAGTGGTTTCAGTCCAACTTCAAGCTCGCGCGGCAGTTCGGGGTGATGAATCTCGTCGTGCTGCACAAGCTCGCCGATCTCCAGGCGGCGGGAGACGCCGGGTCCCGGGCCTCACGCATCGCCGAAGGCCTGATCGCCGACGCCTCGACGCGCATCGTGTACCACCAGGATGAGGGCCAGGTTCCGCTGACACGGTCATTGCTCGGCCTCACCAACAGCGAGGCACGGCTGATCTCGCTTCTCTCCGCCGGGCAGGCGCTGTGGCGGGTGGGGGCGCGGTCGTTCGTCGTGGCCCACCGCCGGTCGCAGATCGAAACGCGTCTGACCGATACCGACGCGGGCATGAGCGCCACCGTCTCCGGGAGACGCGGCGGATGAACGCTCGGCATCCGACCGCGGT
>DASZMK010000023.1:0-19147 GCA_035551855.1 Solirubrobacteraceae bacterium | reverse complement strand
CCCGCGCACTCACAGCCCGACGCGGCGGAGGAGTATGGCGACAGCCTCAGCGGCCCAGCTCACACTCGAATATCTCGAGCACCCGCTCGACATGGCGGTCAAGCCCGAGCCGCTGCTCGACGAACATCCGGTTGGCTTCGCCACGCTCAGGGCGACGCACAGGGTCGAGCAGGTTGTCGAGGACCGTGGCGAGGCCGTCCACGTCCTCGTTGTCGAACGTCTCCAGTCCGGGCGCGTCGAAGTATGGTGCCGGGCCCGGGATGCGCGAGCTCGCGATTGGCAGCCGGGCGGCCATCGCCTCGCCGATCGCGTAGGGCAACCCCTCCTCGCGTGATGCGGACACGAAGACGTCCGAGGCGGCAAACAGCACGCGCGGGTCATCGGCAGGCGGAATGATCCGGACGTTGTTCGGCATCGGATCGAGGAAGTTCGCGAGCTCATCGCCGCCGACCAGCAGCGCGATCGAGCCCTCGCGAGCGCACGCCGCAGCGATGAGGTCGGCCCCCTTCCGAAATGGTGTCCAGCAGAACGCCAGCGCGACCCGCTCCTCAGGGCCTAGGCCGAGCGCCGCCCGAGCCTCGGCCCGCGCTGGAAGGTCGTTGAAGCGCGAGACGTCGATACCGTTCAGGACCACCGAGACTTTCGGTGCCGGGTGGCCGCGGATTCGCAACTCGCGAGCGATCTCGTCCGAGACTGCGATCAACCGGTCGCACAGCACGCGTCCGAGCAGCCGCACCTTCATGACGTCGGAGAGGCGGCGCATTGGCGTGTACTCGAGCAGTCCCGAGTGGATGTTCCAGATCGACCGCGCGCCGATCCGGCGGGCGCCGATGCCGGCCGCTATGTCGAAGCGCGTGAAGTGGCTGCGGATCAATTTCGCCCTCGCGGACGCCGCGATGTCATGCAGCGCGCGAGCGTGGGTGCGGACGTCTCCGCCCGCAGGAATGAAGTGCGGCTCATAGCCGCGCGAGCGGACGAGGTCGACCCAGGGTCGCCCGCAGACCTGTGCCGGGAACACGGGCACATATTCCAGCCCGAGCCGGAGGCGGACGGCGTCCCCGACTGCCAACAGCGAGGGGATGAAGTTTCCCGGGTACGGCCCGTGGTAATCGCAGGCCTCCACGATCGCCTCCATCAGGGCTCCGGCCTCCTCATCATTAGCGGGGGCGGGGCCAACCGTCGCTGCCTCAAGCCGGAGATCAGGTCTCGGTCCGCCCGCGTGCGATCGCGATCTCCCCCGTGCGCGCCATCTCGATCAACCCGAACGGCCGGACGAGCCGCTCAAACGCGTCGACCTTGTCGCAGGTGCCGGTGACCTCGACGATCAGGGACCGCTTGGCGACGTCGACGATCTTGGCGCGGAAGATCTCGCAGATCTGCATCACCTCGGCACGGGCTGTCCCATCGGCGGCGACCTTGAAGATCGCCAGCTCACGAGCGAGCGTCTCCTGCGGCTCGAGGTCTCGGATCTTCAGGACATTGACGAGCTTGTGCAGCTGCTTGGTGACCTGGTCGATCGGATGAACGGCTCCGTCAAGCGTCAAGGTGATCCGGGAGATCTGATCGTCGTCCGTTGGTCCCACGGCGAGCGTGTCGATGTTGAATCCACGGCGTGCGAACAGCCCCGCAATCCGGGTCAGGACGCCGGGCTTGTTCTCGACGAGGATCGAGAGGATGTGCTTGCGCCCGGTGCGCAGGCCGACCGCCGCCTCCAGCTCGTCGAGTGACAGGACCTCCTTGGTGGCCGGCTCGCCCATCGCCCTCACCCCACCATGTTCCGAGCCGGCTGCCCGGCGGGGATCATCGGATACGTGTTCTCCTCACGGGTCACGCGGACGTCGACGAGCACCGGCCCCTCGGTCGCGAGCGCACCTCGGATGTCGTCCACCAGCGTCCGCTTGTCGGTGAGTCGCAGCCCGGTGGCACCGTAGCCCTCGGCCAGCTTGCTGAGATCCGGCCAGCGCCCCGTCTCGACCTGGCTGTACCGCCTGTCCCAGAACAGCTCCTGCCACTGGCGGACCATGCCCAGGTACCCGTTGTTCATGACGAACACCTTGACGGCAATGCCTTCCTCGGCGCACGTGGCGAGCTCCTGGATGTTCATCTGGATCGAGCCGTCGCCGCTCACGCAGACCACGGTCTGATCCGGGCAGCCCACCTTCGCGCCCATCGCCGCCGGCAGACCGAACCCCATGGTCCCCAGACCGCCGGAGTTGATCCAGCGTCGGGGGGCGCCGAAGTGGAAGTACTGCGCCGTCCACATCTGGTGCTGACCGACGTCGCTGGTCACGATTGCATCGCCAGCGGTCGCCTCGTACAGAGCCTCGATCATGTACTGCGGCTTGATCTCACCATCACTGGAGTCCGCGTAGGTGAGGGGGTGCCGCTCCTGCCAGACCCCGATGCGTGACCACCACTCCTCCAGCCGTCCGCCCCCCGGTTCCAGGGCCCGGTACTCAGCGGTCAACCGGGGAAGGATGTTCTTGGCGTCGCCGACGATGGGGATGTGCGCGGGAACGTTCTTGGAGATCTCCGCCGGATCGACGTCGATGTGGATGAACTTCGCCCGCGGGGCGAACTCTGAGAGCTTGCCGGTCACCCGGTCGTCGAACCGAGCGCCCACGGCAATGATGAGATCGGCCTCGTCCATGGCGTAATTCGCGGCCCGCGTCCCGTGCATACCGAGCATGCCGAGCCACTGCTGGTGGGGAGCGGGGAAGCCGCCGAGCCCGTTGACCGTACAGGTCACGGGGAAGCGATCCGCGGTGGCCAGCTCGATCAGCTCAGCGGCGGCGTTGCCGCTGATCACGCCGCCGCCGGCGTAGATCACGGGGCGTCGCGCGTTGGCGAGCGCCTTGGCCGCGAGCCGGATCTGCTTCTGGTTGCCGTCCGTGGTGGGCTGGTAACCGGGCAGATGGACGTCGCTGACCGGCTCGTACGGGATATCGGCCCGGCTGTAGTCCTGGGGAATGTCGACGACGACTGGCCCGGGACGCCCGGTTCGCGCGATGTGAAACGCCTCATGGATCGACCGGGGGATCTCAAGCGGGTGCTGAATGAGGAAGCTGTGCTTGACGATCGGCATCGTGATGCCGATCGTGTCCGCCTCCTGAAATCCGTCGGTGCCGAGCAGCTCGGTGCGCACCTGGCCCGTGATGAAGACGACCGGCACGGAGTCCATCATGGCGTCGCAAATCGGGGTCACGAGGTTCGTGGCCCCGGGGCCACTCGTCGCCAAAGAGACACCCACTTTGCCGGTCGCCTTCGCGTAGCCCTCCGCGGCATGGCCGCCGCCCGCCTCGTGGCGGACCAGGATGTGGCGGATGCCGGCGTCGTAGAAGGCGTCATAGGTGGGGAGGTTGGCGCCGCCCGGAAGCCCGAATACGACGTCGACACCTTCGGATTTCAGACATTCCATTAGGGCGTCGACCGCACGCATGGCGCTGGCCTCCTCTCGGCGACTGGGCTCTGGGCGTGCGCGGCCAATCCGCGCATCCACGGGAAAGGCGAGTCTACCAGCCGTTTCGCCGCCGAAGAGCCCGCGCCTCGGCGCCGGCGAGCGGCCTCAGGCAGCCCGGCGCACTCCCGCCTCAGAGACGATGGCGGTGTCCGGAAACTCCAGTTCGGCCCCGCACGACATGCACACCGCGTCATGGAGCTTGAGGACACGGCCACACGAGGGACATGAACGCCGCAGCTCCCGATTGTCCCACCGGTAGCAGACGGCGGCCAGCAGGCCGAGGAACGGGATCGAGCCCGCCACCAGGGACCAGATGAAGAATGAGCTCCCCTTCAGGCGTCCGACGATGCCACCGGCGAGGCCGAAGAAGAACATGATGACGAGCAGGCCTGAACCGGCCATCAGGCCCGCCTCACCTCACCAAACCAGAGTCTTGATGGCCCAGAGGATCGCCACCACGACAACAACCGTCACGATGGTCCAGAAGATCGCCATGACGAAGCCGATGGCGAGCTTGACGGCGAGGGCCGCCACCAGGATCAGGACCACGCCGGCGACGGCCTTGCGAACGACCGGTGGGCGCGACCGACGAGGCTCTAGCCGAGTTTGCATAGCAATAGCCTAGCGCCCGGAGCAACCGGGGCCAGCGCGCCGGCCGGTGTCCGTCAGCCCGCTCTGACGCGGCTGGGGGGCCGGTGCGCCGCGGCCGGGGGTGGATCGTAGCGGACCCGCGCCAGCCGGTACCGGCGTACCACCCCGGCGGGGGTGGAGATGGGGAGCCCGATCCGTGTGTCTGCCGCCACGAGAACCCAGGAGGAACGGATGCATGTCGGCATGGACACGATGATCCCGCCCGCGGCGACGTGCCGCATTGGCCCGGCGGATAAAGCTTGGCTGCGCTCGTCCTCCGCTGGGCCGAGACCGCACCGTGCGACCGTTTTCTGTTCAGGTTCGACGGCCAAAGCTGTAGTCTTACGTTACGTGTACGCGCGTGGGGCAGGAGCGGGGCGGAGTGGATCGGCGGCATCCGGAACGGTGCCCGGAGTCCGTGCTGCGCGAGCGCGCATCGGGACGGGGGCCCGGTGGGCGCGCGGCTAGGCGGGGCGGTCACGCCCTTCGCCGTTGCCGCGGTGGCCTGCATCGGTGCGCTCGCCCTGCCGGCGTCGTCGCTCGCCGCACGGCCGCCCCGACTGACCGGCGAGCAGTTGACTGCCACCGCCGACGGCTCCTCGTACTTCGTTCCGGGGACCTGCTATTCCGGGGGCCCGGCCGACTCCAGCTTCAGCTTTACGGGCACCGCGACCGGTCCGTTTCCGGGCACCTATACCGAGACCGGCACACTCAGCTATACGCTGACCACAGTCTCCTCGGGTGAGGAGGTCGCCACCGGGCCCGTCACCGGTTTCTCCGCCACGGTCACCATCACCTCGCCGGCCGGAACCGTGATCGTCAAAGAGCGGTTCGATCCGTCTCTCTCGGCCGATCGGGACGGACACTGTTACGAGTCCGCCGGGGGCACCAGTTTCGCGACCGATTCCCTGGGACCGGTCTTCACGGCGACGATCGGCACGGCGCGCGGGACCTTCCGGGATCACGGCGTTGCCGCCGACACGCTGTCGTCGGAGATCGCCCTCGGCGGCTCGGTCTCCGAGTCGGACGAGACAGCGGCCTTGACCTCGACCGCGCCCGCCTGTGACCGGGCCAAGTCCGCGTCTCGGCATCACGAGCGGCACAGAACCCAGCGGGCGAGCCACCGTCGCGGCCGGCATGGCAGCGAAGGGGCCCGCCTGATGGTGGCCGCGTCCGTCTACGAGCGCTCCGCCAGCAGCTCTGCCTGAACCACCCCGGCCAGCAGCCTCTCGAGCACGGGAACCGCCACCGGCGTCGCGTGGTCACGGTTGGACACCAGGTAGTGATGGTGGAGGCCGGGGCCTCCATTGACCTCGCTCACCACGCCGCCCGTCTCAAGCAGCGGACGGCTGATATCCGTGGTCACCACGTCGATCCCGGCCAGTCGCAGCCCCACGGCCCGCACCGCTGCCTTCGCATCCTCCACGAGCGTGCTGGATAGCTCGCCGCGCCAGGTCTGGTTGTCACGGGCCGCATTGTTGTTCGTGGCGACGCGCAGGGGGACGTTCCGGCCGTCCGCCAGGACGGATGTGAGCGACAGCCTTGCGCGGCGCAGCGTCAGCATCGTGTCGAGGTTCAGGCCGACGAGGGAGAGTCCGGCCGCCCCGCCGGCGGTCACCCGCCGGTCGTTCTCGGCCGCGATCAGCTCCTCGATCGTCGAGTGACCGTCGCCGGTGACGTTGGCAGGGACGCTCCTCACCACATCGAGAAGCTCTCCATCCAGCAGCAGGAGACGGTAGACGAAACCTTCGATCTGACGCTCGATCAGGAGACGACTCCCCCCGCGGCCGGCGTGCCATCGGGCACGAATGAGGTCCTCGGGATCCTGGATGCCGGGGACCACCCCGTGACCACCGCCGGTCCCGGCGGCCGGCTTGACCACACAGGGACCCGGCGCCCGCGCCAGGAACGCCAATGCCGGGCCCGGATCATCGACGCTCCACTCCAGGTACTCCGCGTGCGGGACCCCCGCCTCCGCCATGAGGCGGTGTCCCACCGTCTTATCCAGCGCCACCTGGAGGGTGACCGGGTCATCGAGCTCAACGAACTGGTGATAAACGCGCGTCCGATGCTCGTCGGCTCGCAGTTCCAGGAGGCCCGGCGCCAGCGAGACAACCTGCGCGCCGCACCGCTGTGCGGCCTGGCTCCAGATCTCGTCGTAGAGGCGGTGCCTCGCGGCGAGCCCCAGCCCGGAAAGGCGACGGTCTGCCCGAACCCGCCGGGCGAGCGGGCCGATTCCGGACGCGCGTGTCAGGTCAGCGCGAGCAGCCACCGCCCGGCCTCGGCCTCCGGCGCCGTCGGCGAGGCGATCCAGGGCCCGGTTCAACCTGTCGCTGGCAGGTGCCGGTGCCGCTGGCCGGCCGAGGGCCGCAGCGCCTCCTGACCCGGTCGATGGGACCGGGCCGGTTGCGGGAGCTTGAGCGCCGGCCCGACGAGACGAACCGGCCTCGCGCGCCATCGCCCAGGCTCGCACCATCGCCGGCGCCGGGTCATCAAGCCGGAAAGCCGGGAAGACCTGTCGGTGCATGAGGCTCGCGGCCCAGCGACGCGTCGACAGCTCTCCCTGACGCCGATAGCCGGGCAGCGCGCCCAGGTCCCGGGCAGGATCCCATAGGTGCAGGCCCACGCGGTACTCCTTGACCGCCGCCGTCGGTCGGCGCAGCGCTCGGTTGTACGACAGGAGCGGGAGGTCGACCCCGGCCATCCGAGCAAGCTCGTTGGACAGCGTGAACCGCGGGTTGCACTCGATCATGATGAGTGTGCCGTCGCGGGCGCTGCGCTTGAACTCGATGTTCCCCAGCCCGCGCATGCCGACGGCTTCGAGGAAGCGCAAACCGGCCGCGGCCACCTCGGGGTCGCGAGTCGTCTCATGGTAGGTGCCGATCCCGAACCCCGGGGGGCACTGGCGGACCTTGCGCTTGGTGAAGCTGACGAGATTCTCGCCTGTATCGGTCAGGTAGCCGTAGTAGGAAACGAACTCATCGGACTCGCCGTAGATGACCTCGGTGACGAACATCTCGACACCGAGCGCTGAGAAGCGGGCGAACTCGCGCCGCAGCTCGGACGCATCGTTGACGACAAGCACCTTCGCGCCGCCCCCGCCGCTGCGCGCGAACAGATGGGACTGGTCGGGCTTCAGCACGCACGGAAACTCCAGCTCATCGATCGCGGCCTCCAGTCCAGCCTCGTCCACGAGCCGGATGATCCGGGGCGCGGCGATCCCGTGCCGGCGGGCCAGGTCGTATGTCTGGACCTTGTTGAGCATGGCCAGCAGGACCTCATCGTTTGCCTCCGCCGGGTGGTGACCGTGCGCGGTCAGGGTGGCACGGTGTCGCGCCACCAACTCCACACCGTCATCCGAGGCCGGGAGCACGACGGCGGGGAAATCCGTGGCGCACAGCCACTCCAACATCCGCTCCTGCGGTTCGTCGGTGCCGACGTCAACGAAGCTGGTCACCGCGCGTGACACGCGCGCCGGCGAGCTCGGCCGATCGAGCAGGTAGACCGGGATCCGGGCGGCGGCGAGGCTCCGTGCCACGGAGAGTCCGGTCAGGGCGCCGCCCAGCACAACCGCCGGAGGAAGCCCGCCGTCCGGCCCTGATTTCCGGGCCACCCGCAGCCCGCGCACGCCAACCGAGACCATTGCCCCTCCTTCGATTCCTTGCCCGAACACACGGTGCGGACGCCCCAGTCCGTCGGATCCGACCACACCGCCCGGCAGAATTGTAGCCGCGGTCCGGCCTCTGCACCAGCAGCGGGCGCGGGCCGCGGCCGTTGGGACCGCGGGAAGCCGGAAGATGGGCTTCTTTGATCAGCTATGCCAACTTCTGTCGAGCTATTGCGTTTATGACGGTATTGTTTGACGCGGTACCTGGGCGGTACCGGTGTATCGGGGCGTTAGGAGCGACGTTGAGGGCGGGCCAGGGGCATCAAGTCACGCAGGGGCAGAAATTCCAAGGGGGACTCGCTGATGCGAGGGAAATTGTCATCGAAGATCACGTTCTCGCTGGATCCACGGACGGACCGCCGGGACCTCGAGCTCACCAGGCCGGTCCTGCAATCGGCTGCCGTGGGCGGTAGCCCTGACGGGGCCGCTCTGGCGCCGGTCGCCGCGGCCCCGAACCCGGCGCTGGCGTCGGTCGCCGCCGCGCCAGAGGTGGCGGGCCCCGGTCTGGCGCCGGGGCCCGAGGTTGGCGCCTCGGCATTGTCCACCGCACGTGAGGTGCCCGCGCCGGCACTGGCGCCCGCACCGGACGTGGACGCCTCGCCGCTTCGGCCAGCCCAGAGGCTCCTCGAAGGCCGGGAAGCCCGGCTGTTCGATTCCCGGACATGGGCGCGGGTTCGCCTGGTGGCGGACGCCCTCGTGCTCTGTGCGGCATCGACCCTGGCGCTGATAAGTTCCGGGGCGGCGGTGGCCCGCTCCGACCGATGGCTGGCGGCGGCGTTCCCGCTGCTGACGCTCGCGCTGTTCTGCTCAGGGCGCAATCCCGACGAGCGGCTGCGCGTGTCGGCTCTCGACGCGGTTGCGCACGTGCTCGGCGTCATCTCGCTGGCAATCGTCGCCACCGTTGCCGCCGGCTCGATCGCCGGCATCGAGCACGTGCTGCCGTTTGCCGTGCGCCTCTGGCTCTTTGCCGCCGTCGGGGTCGGCGTCGCCCGCACCGGGCTGCTCTCGTATCGGAGGTACGCCCTGTCGCACCGCGCTGTCGCCACGCCGACGCTGATCGTGGGTGCGGGCGTCGTCGGAGCACGGCTGGCCATGCGGCTGTTCGCTGATCCCGGGTACGGCCTGCGGCCCGTCGGGTTTCTGGACACCGACCCGCTGCCCAGGCAGGATCGGGTGAGAACGCCGTTCGTTCCGGTGCTCGGTGGTCCCGCTGACCTCACCGACGCGATCGCCCGCGCCGGCGCCCGGCAGGTGATCCTCGCCTTCACCACCGAGCCTGACTGGGTCCTCGTCGACAAGGTCAAGGAATGCCAGGCCCTCGGAATCGAGGTCTCCCTGGTGCCGCGGATGTATGAGGCCATCAACGAGCGGGTCTCGCTCGATCATGTCGGCGGACTCCCGCTGCTCTCACTTCGGCGGACGGATCCGCGCGGGTGGCAGTTCGGCATGAAGCATGCCATCGATCGCCTGGTCGCCGCCGTCGCGCTGACGATGCTCGCTCCGCTCACGGTCATGATCGCCCTCGCCGTCCGCCACTCCTCGCCGGGGCCGGTGCTCTTCCGCCAGCGCCGGGTCGGTCGTGACGGACGGGAGTTCGACGTCCTCAAGTTCCGTACCATGAGGACGGAGGACAGCGCGGGTGGATTCATCCCGCGCGAGGGTTGTGCGCCCGGGGGCGTGGAGGGCACGGACCGGCGGACCTCGATCGGACGCTTCCTCCGAGGCACCTCCCTCGACGAGCTTCCGCAGCTCCTGAACATCGTCCGGGGCGAGATGAGCCTGGTCGGCCCGAGGCCGGAGCGCCCTGAGTTCGTCGCGCGCTTTGACGTCGAGATCGACCACTACAGCGACCGCCATCGCGTCAAGTCCGGGATGACGGGCTGGGCGCAGGTCAACGGCCTTCGTGGGCAGACCTCGATCGCCGACCGAGTCGAGTGGGACAACTACTACATCGAGAACTGGTCGTTGTGGTTCGACCTGCGGATCATGGTCCTCACGATCGCCGAGGTGTTCCGCCTGCGGGATACGGCGCTCGGCGAGACGAATAAGTGAGAGCGCCGGATGGTGGCAGCCCCTCCGGGGGCCGCGTGGTCAACGACGTCCTCGTCCTCTGCTACCACGCCATCAGCCCGACCTGGACGGCGGGCCTCTCGGTCACCCCCGAGGCGCTGAAGGCGCAGCTGACGACGCTGGTCCGGGCGGGCTGGCGCGGAGCCACCTTCAGCGACGCCGTGACCCGGACCCCGTGGCGCCGGACCCTGGCCGTCACCTTCGACGACGCTTTCGCATCGGTGCTTGACCGGGCGTATCCGATCCTCACCGACCTCGGTCTGCCCGCCACGGCGTTCGCCCCGACCGCTTTCATCTCCGATGATCGCGGACGGTTGGAGTGGCCCGGGATCGACATGTGGACCCGGACGGGGAGCGGCTCCGAGCTCGTCAGCATGAGCTGGGACGAGCTGCGGTTCCTCGCCGCTCAGGGATGGGAGATCGGCTCGCATACGCGTACACATCCACACCTGACCGAGCTCGACGACGAGACGCTGCGCCGGGAGCTTGAAGGCTCGCGTCAGGAGTGCAGCGCGGGTCTGGGAGCGCCGTGTGAGACGCTCGCGTATCCGTATGGGGACGTCGATGCCCGGGTGGCCGAGGCCGCCGCGGCTGCGGGATACGCGGCGGCGGCCGCCTTGTCGAGCAGTCTGCGACCGAGCGGACCCCACCGGTGGCCACGGGTGGGCGTCTACCACGATGACCACATGTTGCGCTTCCGCTTGAAGATCGATCGGACGGTGAGAAGGATCCGTGCCACCCGAATGTGGCCTCCGGCTCAGCCGTTCGCCCGGGCCTGATCACACAGTGTGTGATCGTGATGCAGCAACCCCGGCGGATCCGGACGCGCGGCGTCGGCAGGCACACCATGAAATTTGCGTTAGCTCTCTTCTCATCCGACCGGCCTTCTAGCCACTACCTGGGATAATCGCGTGTACTTGGACTCAACCCCCCGTCAGTCGTCGCGCGCCGGTGGGCGCGCGGAGCCTCGCCCGTTCACTCGCTACTGGAGGACCATCGTCGAGCATTGGCGGGTCGTCGTCTTCTGTGTGGCCGTTGCCGTTGTTGGTGCCGGGGCGTATGTAGCCACGGCCCACAAGCAGTACTCGGCTCAGGCCCAGATGTTGGTGGCGCCGGTGCCGACGACGAACTCGACGCTGCTGACACTGCCCGTGGTGCACCAGTCGAGCGACCCCACACGCGACATGGCGACGGCGGCGAGCCTGATCACGAACCAGCAGGTGGCAGCTCGCGTCGTGAGCGCGCTTCACCTTCGGGAGTCGCCCAACGACCTCATGTCGAACATGTCCGCGGCGGCGATCGGGAACAGCGATCTCGTCGGAGTGACGGCGACCGCTCCGACGGCCGCTCAGGCCCAGGCGATCGCCAACGAGTGGGTGCGTCAGGTTGTGGCCACCCGTGCCGCCGCCCTCCAGGCTGCGGTGGCCACGCGGCTGCCGGGCGTCCAGGCGCAGACGAAGGGCCTGCCGGCGTCGCAGCAGAGCGGGCCGGGGACGATCGCGGACCAGTACGCCCAGCTGCAGCAACTGGAGCACGCCAACGACCCGAGCATCACGCTCGCGGCGCTCGCAGATCGGCCCGCGAGTCCCTCGTCACCGCAGACCAAGCTCGCTCTGGTCGCGGCGGTCCTCGGCGGACTCGTCTTGGGGATCATCGCCGCCTTCGCCTTCGATGCCCTTGATCCTCGGCTCCGGCGGGAGGAGCAGGCGCGGGAGATCTTCAACGTTCCCGTCCTGGCACGGATTCCCCGCCAGCGGCGGATCAAGGGCCGCCGGCCGATCCTTCCGCAGGAGCTGACCTTCAGCGGGGCCGAGGGATACCGGACCCTCCGGACGATCCTCAGCGCTCGCGCTGAGGGTGAGACACGCGCGATCCTCGTCACCGGGTCGGCCCCCGCCGAGGGCAAGACGACCTCGGCGATCAATCTCGCGGCCGCCTTGGCCCAGGGACGCTCCGGCGTGATCCTGGTGGAGGCGGATCTTCGCCGACCGTCGATCGCGCAGGCGCTGGAGCTCGACGTCCAGTATGGGATCGACGATGTTATGGCCGGCGAAGCCGACGTCGGCGAGGCGCTGACGGTTGCGAACCTCGGCAAGACGTCGATCGGAGTGCTCGCGCTCCGTCAGCCCGGCGACGACCTGGCTGACATGCTGTCGCTGGCGGTGGCCGAGAGCCTGATCCGCCAGGTGAAGGCACTCAGCGACTTCGTGGTGATCGACTCCCCGCCGCTCACCGCGGTCAGCGACGCCCTTCCCCTGGCGAAGCTGGCTGACGACGTGCTGGTCGTCGCGCGCCAGGGCTCCTCCAAGCTGAGCAAGCTGTGGGAGCTGCGCGACATCCTGGTGGAGCAGGGAACCTTCCCCACCGGCATCGTCCTCGTTGGCCAGTCCGCGCCTCGGAGCACGCCCTACTACTCGCGCGGCGATCGCTCGCAGCCACCGCGCGGCCAGCACCAGGAGCATGGGCAGCGGGACCCCGTCGCGTAGACGGATTGCGCTGCCTGGAGCCGGCTGGCTGATGCGATGCGCTCCCTGAGCGGTACGGCTCTTCCCCTGCCTCGCGCGCGTCGTCCGCGCGGCGCCTGGCTCTGGCCTCACGCGGGAGCGAGTCCGCTGTGGTTTGGCGTCGTCGCGGTGGTGTGCCTGGCAACGGGGGTGGCCGCCGGCGTCGATCCCAAGATCGGCCTCATGGTGGCGCTGGGCATCGCCTTCGCCGCCCTCGTCATGATCAATCTCACGGCCGGGGTCTTCCTGTTCACATTCCTGGCCTGGCTCAACGCCGTCACCAAGGGCGGCACCGCGGTGAGCGGGGCGAAGGCCGCCGGACTGCTCCTCTTCGTGTCGTGGTTCGCAGCGAGGTCGATCCGGGCGGATCCCGACGCCGCCTCGCTACCGGACGAGCACCCAGCGGTCACGGCGGCCGCCGTCGTGCTCGGCACCTGGTCGGCGGTCAGCGTCGTCTGGGCCCACAGCCGGGGCGCGGCGCTGACCTCGACGTATCAGCTCATCCTGGACATGGTCCTGTTCCCGATCATCTTCTACGCGATCCGCCGGCGTGAGCATTTGCTCTGGATCCTCGCGGCATTCGTCATGGGGGCCTTCGTGTCAGCGCTCATCGGGTTCGGCCAGTCGGCCTCGCGTCAGACGGGGGCGCTGGGGGACGCCGACCAGGAGGGCACGCTGCTCGCCGTCGCGCTCATCCTGCTGGTCGGTCTGCTCGCGTGCCTCCCCCGGGGGTCCGCCGTCCGGCGGTGGGGCCCGTTGGGCATCCTCTTCCTGGGGCTGGGCGTGGTCAACGCCGGATCGAGGGGCGGCCTGGTGGCTCTGGCGAGCGGCTTGGCCGCCGGTGCGATCTTTGGTGGCCGGTGGCGCTCGAAGGCGCTGGCGACGCTTCTCGTGGCCGCCGCGGCGATGGGCGTCTACCTCACGACGATTGCGCCCCGCGCGGCGTCTGCCCACCTCAGCGCCACCAGTTCAACCGGCAGGTCGGACCTGTGGAAGATCGGCCTCCGGGTCTTCGAGTCCAACCCCATCGGCGGCGCGGGCGCGGGCAACTTCTCCTCCGTGTCGGTCGACTACGTCCAGCAGGTGGACAACATCTCCGCTGGAACGTTCATCATCAGTCAGAAGCCGAAGCCCGTCCACAACACGTACCTCGAGCTTCTGGCCGACCTCGGGGTACCTGGGCTCCTCGCCTTCCTGGTGATCGCGGTCGGCTCGGTCTCGGCCGCCCTCAAGGCGGCCCACATCTATGAGCGCCTCGGCGACTCGGGCGCGGAGTTGATGTCGCGCTGCGTGGCTCTGGCCGTCATCACCCAGCTCACCGGCGCGTTCTTCATCACGGCCACGCCGCTGAAGCTGCTCTGGCTGATCCTGGCGCTGCCGTTCCCGCTGTTGGCGGTGGCGCGAGGCGAGGCACACCTGCCGCACGGCGCGTGAGACGCCTGGCGGGGTCTTGACTTCATCGGCAAGCCGCCACGTTGTTCCACTTCTCCTTCAGCCTGGGCGCGACGGTGCGCGGCTCCTCACAGCGCCGGAACGCCGCGGCTGCTTCGGCCCGGCGGAACACCGGACGGAGTATCACGTCTAGGGGGGATGGGCGGCGTTGACCGAGAGCCTGCGACGCGACCGCGAGCCGCCCGGCTCACCTCCCGGCCCCGCGGTGGACATCGGAGCAGCCGAAATCGGTGGTCATATCGCCGACCCGGGGGCCGCTCGAAACACGCTGCTTCAGTTCATCAGCAACATGGCCGGCGTCGTCTTCACCGGCGCGCTGACCCTGTTCCTCGTCCGCGCACTCGGGGTCGCAGGCTACGGCCAATACGCGCTTGCGGTGAATATCGCGGCGCTGCTGGTGATCCCCACGGGCCTCGGGCTCCCGATGTCGGTCGGCAGATATCTCGCCGATCACAGGCGTGATCCTCAGCAACTCCGCGGGATCCTGGCGTTGGGACTGCGGCTGCAGGTGCCGGCCGCCCTCCTCTCCAGCCTGGGTCTTTTCGTGGCGGCCGGGCCGGTGGCTCAGGCCTACGGAGATCCGAGCCTCGTGTGGCCCCTGCGCTGGGTGGCCCTGTCCATAACGGGCCAGGCGCTCTTCGGTTTCATGACCGCAGCCGGAACCTCCCTTCGCCAGTCCGGGCTCCCGCTCCGCATGGCGCTGGTGGAAAGCGCCACCGAGACGTCGTCGAGCATCGCGCTCGTTCTGCTGGGAGCCGGCGCCGCCGGAGCCGCCCTGGGCAAGTCGATCGGATACGCGGTGGCCACCATCGCCGGTACCTGTTTGTTGCTGCGGATGCTGCGGCGGGTCGGCCGGCGCGGATCCGCCCGTCTGAAGGTCGGCGCCCGTGAGGTGCTCAGGTACGCCGGCGCCACCTTCATCGTCGATCTGGGTTGGACCGTGATCGCCCGGGTGGACGTCCTGTTCATCGGCGCGCTGCTCACGCCCGCGGCCGTCGGCAGCTTCAATGCCGTCCTGCGGATCCTGACGGTGCTCGGGTATCTCGGCGGCGCGGTCTCCCAGGGCGTGGCACCACGTCTGTCGCTTGGCGACGGCTCTCCGGACACGCGGGCGTTCACTCATGGGCTCCGCTACCTGCTCATCGCCCAGGGGTTGGTGGTGGCGCCCATGATCGTCTGGGCCAAGCCACTCGTCGACCTGTTGCTGGGAGCTGGGTATGAGCAATCGGCCCCGGTCATGCAGGTTCTCTCCGTGACCGCGTTCGTGTCCGCACCCGCTTCGCTTCTCTCCGTGTCTGTCAACTACCTGGGCGCTGCCCAGCGTCGCGTCAAGATCATCTGCCTCACGTTGGCGCTGGGAATCGTCGCCACCTACCTGCTGATCGACGCGGCCGGCCTGGTCGGCGCCGCCATCGCAGATGACGTCGTCATCGTCGTCTACGTCGTAGCCACACTTCTGCTCTGCGCCCGTCTCATCGCGATCGATCTCACCTCGCTCGCCGTATCGGTCGGTCGAATCGGCATCGCCGCGGGCGCCATGGCCGTGGCCCTTCTGATTGTCGGCACCGATCACCTCACGCCTGCCCAGTGGCTGGTGGGCGGCGCTGCCGGAGGAGCCGCGTATATCGGCGCCCTGTTCATCACCGGTGAGACCTCGGTGCTTGAGCTCCGCAGCCTGGGTGAGAGGTTCGCGAATGTCGTCCGGCCCGCCAAGACCTGATGCGCTCGTCGCGCCGCGCCACTCCGAAGACTCGCCCGCGGGGCCGAGGGAGCCCCCGGGCGGGGGCGGCATTTGCTCTGCTCGTAATCGGCGTCATCGCCGCCGCGATCGCGGTCCTTCTGACACGGTCTCATCCATCCCCGGTGCTGGTGCTGAGTTCCCCCTATGTCGCCCGGATCCAGGTCGGGCAGGCGCTCTGTCCGCATTCGCACCTCGGGTGCCCGCAGGCCGCGGCATGGCCCACCGTGAGCGACACCACGAGCGACGGCTATGTGGTCGGCGACACTCTGGCCACGACGAGCGGTGGCTGGTTTGCGCCAACGGCTCGGCACCCCTACCCCATCACCGGCTACAGCTACCAGTGGCAGCGCTGTCGTGGCCCCCACGCCGGCTGCTCCGACATCCCGGGCGCGAACGCTCCCAGCTACACCCTGACGCCCACTGACGTCGGCGCGGCCATTCGCGCCGACGTGACGGCCAGGAACGCCGCCGGGCCGGTTGCCCAGGCCTCGGCGCCGACTCTGCCCATCGGCGGTCGTATCCGGAACTTCGGTTGCGCGTTCGGGGTGACGGCTGCGGCACCGTCGGCCGCGGGCGTGCCGACTGCCGGCAGCGGCCGTCTGACGCGCGTCATCCCTCGAGCGTCCGGACAGCTGATCGCGCTGAGCATGTATCTGACACCCAGCGGGGCGGGCGGACCGCCCCCCGTCCGAGGAGTGATCTACGCCGATTCCAATGGAAGCCCCGGGACGCTCATGGCCGTCACCGATTCGCTCGCCGTCCGCCCCGCCGGCACGGCGGGTTGGTACACGCTTGAGCTTCCGAGCTCGCTGGCCCTGGCGGGGTCTTCTCCTTACTGGATCGGTCTCCGCACCGCTCCGGGACCGGTCCCGTCCCCGGCCGCGGGCTTCGCGGTGAGCTCGCAGCTGCCCATCTGTGGCGTCCGGGCTGCCCCCGGCGCGCCGACGAGCACGGTGGTACCCGCCATCGCCGACATCACCACCCCCGGCGCGTGGGCCGCCGGCGACCGGCTCACGGCGAGCACCGGGGGGTGGGAGCCGGACGCCCTGGCGTACAGCTATC
Source organism: Solirubrobacteraceae bacterium (assembly GCA_035551855.1). Classification (GTDB taxonomy): domain Bacteria; phylum Actinomycetota; class Thermoleophilia; order Solirubrobacterales; family Solirubrobacteraceae; genus Palsa-465. The sequence goes on along the minus strand of DASZMK010000023.1, from coordinate 2,561 downwards.
AGTGGCAGCACTGCGACGCCACGGGCACCGACTGCACCGACGTCCACGGAGCGACAGCGAATACCTACGTCCTCTCCGCCGCCGAGCTCGGAGGCGCGGTCCGCGCCGTCGTCCGAGCCACCAACGCGAGCGGATCGGCCTCGGCAAGCTCGGTCCTGTCAGGTGCCGGTCCTCGGACCGTGAGCCGCACGCCGAGCGGTCCGGCAGCGCCCAGAGGGGGTTGGAGCGTCGCCTACGCCGATGCCTTCGGTGCGCCGTTGGGCACCGGGCCCGGCCAGGACAACACGCTGTGGTCAAGCCGATTCACCGGCGACTGCACCAACAATCGCGGGTTCAACAGCAATGAGATGGAGGTCTTCAACTGCTCGCAGGCCACCATCGAGCCCTCCGGGCTGAAGCTGACTTGTCAGTACGCGCCGCACATCGTCAGCGGAGCGAATTACAACTGCGGGATGGTTGACACCGGCGGCAGCAGCGCCCCGGAGACGGCCGTTCCCGGCTACAGATTCTTCAGGTTCATGCCCGGCCACGGACCGGAGTGGGCGATTCAGATCATTGCCAAGTTTCCACCAAACACGGGCGAGGCCGATCCCGGGTGGTGGCTGGCTGACCGCAAGTGGACGTGGGAGCTCGACATGTTCGAGGGCTTCGGTGCGGCCGCGGGCTCGGGAGGAAGCTGGTGCCACTCCACAAGCGGCAGTGGGTGGGTGGGTACCACCGATCCGACCTGGATCTTTGATACCTCAACCCGCGCCAATATCGCCGGCGAACAGATGTTGTGCCGAGACGCTCAGCCGTCACCGTTCGACCCGTCCGCCGGCTATCACACGTATACGACGGTGGTCTATCCCAATGCCAGAGTGGCGCAGTACATCGATGGCCACCCGCAGGTATGGGACTACGTGCCCCACGGCGGCAGTGCCTATTTCCACGGGGGCACAGTGATCGGTCCTCCCCCCACCCTACCGAAGACCTACGGGGAACTCATCATCAGCTACGCCTTGAGAGACACGGCGACAGGCAATCCCGACCCGCGCTTCTCATCGGGCGCTCGAAGTCTGTCCGTACGATCGATCGCTGTCTATGAAAATGCCACAGCGGGCGGAGCCGATGCGCTGAATGCAGGACTCATCCCTCCCGGGACGCGTCTCTCGCCGTGACCGGTGACGCGATGAACCCGGTTCTCGGCCACACGCCTGGTAGCATCGCCGAGCCTATGACGAGGGCGCGCGTCAAGGTGCTGTTTGTGATCAACAAGCTCGGTGAGCAGGGCGGCGCGGAGCGCTTCACCCTTGGCTTGGCCGCCAACCTCCCCCGTGATCGGGTCGAACCGTGGGTATGTGTCACCCGTTCGGCCACCGAGGGCGCTCTCCGGATGCTGAGTGAAGCCGGGGTGCCGTGTATCGTCCTCGGCCGCCGTACCAGGTGGCAGAGCCATCGAATGTTGGGGCTGGCCGGACTGCTGCGCCGGGAACACTTCGATGTGGTCCACACACACATGTTCGGCTCCAACCTGTGGGGTACGATCATTGGCCGGGTGACAGGCGTGCCCGTCCTGATCGCTCACGAGCACACGTGGTCTTTTGAGGGAAACCCGGCGCGTGTCTGGGCTGACGGCCACATCATCGGCCGGCTTGCGACCCGCTTCGTCGCCGTTTCGTCGGCGGACGCCGAGCGGATGGTGAAGCAGGAGGGCGTCCCGGCCGAGAAGGTGGTGGTGATGCCGACGGGCTATGTGCCCAGACGGCCGGGGAACGGCAACATCCGAGCTGAACTGGGACTCGCTGACGGCGTACCGCTGGTCGCCACCGCCGCCGTGCTGCGGCCGCAGAAGGCGATCGATGTCCTGCTCGATGCCTTCGCTCTGGTGTTGGAGCGGATTCCCGATGCCCATCTCGTCATCGCCGGAGACTCGATGATGCGGGCGGACGGCACGCGTGATCCGCTGCGGCGGACGCTGGAGGGGCGGGCCCGTGAGCTTGGAGTGGCCGAGTCAGTGCACTTTCTCGGCGTTCGGGATGACGTCGACGCGATCCTGGGCGCCGCCGATGCTGCGGCTCTTTCCTCGGATTTTGAAGGAAGCCCGTTGTTCGTCTTTGAATGCATGGCCCACGGAACTCCGGTCGTCTCAACAGCGGTGGGGGGAATCCCGGATGTCCTCGAGGATGCCGTGTCCGGAGTGCTCGTGCCGCGGCGTGATCCTCGAGCGCTGGCCGCCGGACTGGCGGAGGTGCTCGCCGATCCGGATCGTCGCGTTGCCCTGAGCGCCGCCGCCAGGCTGCGGGTCGGCGAGTTCACGATCGACAGCGTCGCCGGACGGTTCGCTGATCTCTACGAGGAGCTCACGCCGCCTCGCGGTGCCTCGCGGGCCACGGCGCGATCGACCGCCGCACGGTAGCCGGCTAGCGCTAGCTGATGGTGGTGCCCGGTGCGACGCCCGGGTTTTGGGTGTTGGCGCCGTGGTCGGCGCCTGCCTCGTAGACGGCGATGGAGCGGACCGCGAAGTCGCGGGTTCCCGAGGTAAACCACGGGCTGGGGTTGCCGGTGGTGGGATCGCGCAG
>DASZMK010000022.1:0-9176 GCA_035551855.1 Solirubrobacteraceae bacterium | reverse complement strand
CCGGGCCATCGCACACTTGCCGAGAAAGCCTTCGCCACGCTGCACACCGCCATCATCACCGGGCAGCTGCGGCCGGGCGCCCGGTTGCCGATCGAGGAGCTGGCCGATCTGCTGGAGATGAGCCCGATGCCGATCCGCGAGGCCGTGCGCCGGTTGGATGCGGCCGGGCTGGTGGAGAACATCCCCCACCGGGGCGCGCGGGTGACCGAGCTGTCGATCCGCGATCTGGCCGAGGTCTACGAGGTGCGGCTCGAGCTCGAGGTGCTGGCCATCGGCCGGGCCGCCGAGCGCTTCTCGGCTGCGCACGCCACCGAGGCGCGGCGCTGCCTCAACGCTCTCGCCGCCCTGGCCGACGAGGTGTCCGCCGCCGCCTCGGAGGCCCACACCCGGTTTCACTTCGCGCTGTATGGCGCGGCCGACTCCGCCTGGCTGCTGCGCCTCATCTCGCCGGTGTGGGAGACGAGCGAGCGGTACTGCCTGCAGGCGCCGGAGGTGCGCCGGCTCGCCCGGCGCGCCGCCGAGCACGAGGAGATCCTCGCCGCCTGCGAGGCCCACGCGCCGCACCGCGCCGCTGCCGCGCTGTACGACCATCTGGCGGTGACCGCGAACAGCCTCGCCACCGCGATGGGCGGCGAGCCGCTGTTCAGCGGCCGAGATACGCCCGCTTGAGATCCTCGCTCTGGAGCAGGTCGCTTGCCGGGCCCTCGAGCACGAGCGAGCCGGTGGCGAGCACGTAGCCGCGGTCGGCGATGGAGAGAGCCATCGTCGCGTTCTGCTCGACCATCAGGATCGCCACGCCGGACTCGTGGACCTCCTTGATGATCCGGAAGTTCTGCTGGACGAGCGCCGGCGACAGGCCCATGGACGGCTCGTCCATCAACAGCAGCCGGGGGCGGGACATGAGAGCGCGCCCCATCGCCACCATCTGCTGCTCGCCGCCGGACAGGGTCCCGGCCAGCTGGTCGCGGCGCTCGTGCAGGCGGGGAAACAGCGTGTGCACGCGCTCGAGGTCCTCGTCAAACGTCGAGCCGTCGCGCAGCACGGCCCCCAGCTCGAGGTTCTCGCGCACGGTCATGTAGCCGAACAGCCGGCGGTTCTCCGGGACGATGGCCAGGCCGCGGGCGATCCGCTCCGGGACGCGCCGGCCGGTCACATCCTCGGAGTCCAGCAGGATGCGGCCGGCGCGGGGACGCACCAGCCCCAGGATCGTCTTCAGCGTCGTCGACTTGCCGGACGCGTTGCCGCCGAGCAGGCAGACGAGCTCGCCGGCGTCGACCTGCAGCGAGATTCCCTCGAGGATCCGCATCTTCCCGTAGTAGGTGGTGATGTCGTCAAGGGCCAGCAGCATCGAATCTCAAGCCTCGGCCAGGGCCTCCGGATCGCGGCCCAGGTAGGCCTCGACCACCGCCGGATGGTTGGCGACCTGGTCGAACGTGCCCTCGGTGATCTTGACGCCGTGGTCGAGGGCGACGACGCGGTCGGAGATGCCCTCCACGACGTGCATGTCGTGCTCGATGACGAGGATCGAGAGCGACAGCTCGCCGCGCAGGCGGCCGATCAGCTCCGTGACCTCGTGGGTCTCGTTGGGGTTCATCCCGGCCGCCGGCTCGTCGAGCAGCAGCAGCCGGGGCCGGGTGGCGAGCGCGCGGGCGATCTCAAGCCGGCGCCGGTTGGCATAGGAGAGGCTGTACGCTGGCTGGTCCCACCGGTAGCCGGCCAGCCGCTCGCCGAAGAACGACAGCACCTCCTCGGTCAGGGCCCGGACCTCGCGCTGCTCGCGCCGGGCCCGGGGGAGGCGCAGCATCGACTCGACCGGCGTCGCCTTGGTCGAGCCGTACGTGGCGGCCATGACGTTCTCGCGCACCGACATGTTCAAGAACAGCCGCAGGCTCTGGAACGTCCGCGCGATCCCCGCCCGGGTGATCTTGTGCGGGGCGCTCCCGGCGATGCTCTCGCCGGCGAAGCGGATGTCGCCCTCGTCCGGCTCATAGACGCCGGTGATGGCGTTGAACACCGTAGTCTTGCCGGCGCCGTTGGGGCCGATGATGCTGACGATCTCCTTCTCGCCGACCGCGAGGTCAAGGGCGTTGAGCGCGCGCAGTCCGCCGAAGTGGATGTCGAGGCCGCGTAGCTCGAGCAGCCGGGCGGCGTCGGCCATCTACACCACCTCCACCCGCATCGTCCCGAGCAGTCCCTGGGGCCGAACCGTCATCGTGGCGATGAGGATGGCGCCGATCAGGATCTGCGCGGTGATCGACGGGTTGACGACGAGCCGGCTCTCCCAGCAGCACGCGGCGACGTAGATGGTCGGCATCAGCACGAACGGCCGGTAGCGCACCGGCGCGCGCACGATCGCGAACACAAGGACGATCGTCACGATGTACAGCACGTTGCCGTACGTCGCGGCGTGGGCGGGGACGATCACCCAGTGGCTGACCAGCGAGCCGATCCAGCCGCCGCTCCCGGGCTGGCCGGCCACCGCCGAGGCCGAGATGGCGTTCACGATCGCGTGCAGCGCCACGCCGAGAACGACCGTCCCGGCGACGACCGCTGCCAGCACCCGCCACGGTCGCACCTTCATCAACAGCGCGAGCAGGATCAGCCCGTAGAAGAGGTATCCGGCGTCGGTGGGGCTGGAGACCATCTGCTCGCCCGCGGTGACGAGGATCCCGCCGAGCACCGCACCGGCGATCGAGCCGGCACCGCCCAGGACCAGGCAGGCGTAGATCAAAATCATGATGTTGGCGGTGAAGTTGGTGGGAAACACGTTGTCCTGCTGGGCGGCGAAGATCGTGCCGGCCAGCGCGCCGACGATCGCGCCGAAGCTGACCGCCATCACCTTGACCGCCCCGGTGGAGACGGTCATCGCCTCCGCCGCGAGCTCGTCCTCGCGCACCGCCCGCCAGCCTCTCCCGGTGCGCGAGTTGTCCAGCAGGTGGAGCAGTGCCATGAGCACGGCCAGAACGAGCAGGGCGAAGATGTAGTAGCCCTTGGGGGTGGTGATCTGGCCGCCGAAGCCGTGCACCGGGTCCAGGCCGTAGATCCCGTTGACGCCGCCGAGCGTCCCGGTGTCGACGTTGTTGACCACCTCGAAGAACGCCTGGCCGACGAACAGCGTGACGATCGCCAGGTAGTCGCCGGACACGCGCAATGACATCAACCCGATCAGCGCCCCCAGGATCCCCGCGCCGGCCAGGACGATGGGAATCGACTCGATCGCCGGCAGGTGCGAGCCGCCGGCGCCGCCGCTGCCGAGAGCCCCGGAGGAGAACAGCGCGTAACCGTAGGCGCCGAAGCCGAAGAAGGCGACGTAGCCCAGGTCGAGCAGGCCGGCCCAGCCGACGGCGATGTTGAGACCGACGGCCAGGATCGCGTAGATCATGCAGTTGATGGCAACCGTCTGGACATTGACGTTGAGCGAGAGCTGGCTGAAGATCAGCCCGGCCAGGAGCGCCAGCCCCAGCCGCGGCCACCAGCCGATCCGCGCGCCGCGCCGGGCCACCGTGCCCCGCCAACCGCGGCCGACATCAGCGCGATCCTCGTGCTGGGCCACCCATTCGTCGACTCCGATCGGCATTCCGTGCCCCCTCCCTAGACCTTCTGGAGTGCGGGCCGGGCGAAGATGCCGGTCGGACGCACCAGCATCACGACGATCAGGATCCCGAACACGATCAGGTCCGTGAACCGGCTGGAGACGTACGTGGAGGCGAAGGCCTCGAAGAGGCCGATCACCAGGCCGCCGATCATCGCGCCCGGGATGCTGCCGATCCCGCCCACGACCGCGGCGGTGAACGCCTTCAGTCCGGCGAGGAAGCCGACCGTCGCCGAGATCTGGTTGAAGGCGAGTCCGGACATGACGCCGGCGACCCCGGCCATGGCCGAGCCGATGAAGAACGTGAAGGCGATCGTCCGGTCGACGTTGATGCCGAGCATCTCCGCAGCCTCCCGGTCGGAGGCGACCGCCCGCATCGACTTGCCGAGCGTCGTGCGGTCGACGATGACCATCAGCCCGTACATCATCAGGATGGAGACGACGAAGATCGTGAGCTGAACCGTGTCGATCGTGACCGAGCCGATGTGGATGCCGCTGTTGAGGTTCATGAAGCTGTTGGTCGAGTAGCTCTTGGTGAAGCCGCCGAACAGCAGCAGCACCGAGTTCTCGAGGATGAACGAGACGCCGAGCGCGGTGATCAGGGGCGCGATCCGCGGCGCGTCGCGCAGAGGGCGGTAGGCAAACCGCTCTATCCCCACCCCGAGGACGCCGCAGCCGACAGCCGCGGCCACGAACATGAGGAAGATCAGGAGCGGGACGGGGATGGTCAGCGCCGTGGGGCCGCCGAAGGCCTGGAGCACGTAGTAGCCGATGAACGCGCCGATCATGTAGACGTCGCCGTGGGCGAAGTTGAGGAGCTTGAGCACCCCGTAGACCATCGAGTAGCCGAGGGCGATCAGCGCGTACAAAAAGCCGGTGGTCAGCCCGTTGATGATCGTCTGGATCAGCTCGTGCATGGCGGGTGGAGTGGTGTGGTCAGCGATACGCGGTCGGCGGCGCCTCCGGGTCTCCACCCGGAGGCGCCGCAACCGTCAATGGACGTCAGTGGTTGGGAATCGCCATGTACTTGCCCGAGGACGAGATCTTGAACAGGTAGCCCGGCTGACCGATCAGGTCGCCGTTCGACTTGAACGCGACGGTGGCGCCCAACGGGGTCATGTTGGGCGGGATGTTCGTCTTGCGGATCGCGGCCAGCACGTTGGAGCGGTTCGGCGTCTGACCGGCCTTGCACACCGCGGCGATCGCCTTCATCTCGACGTCGGCGGCCGTGTAGGTGGGCACGCCGAAGGATCCGTACGGCCCGTACTGGGCCACCCCGGCGACGAGCTGCTTGTCGAGCGGCGTATTCGACTGCGACGGGTCCGGGCCGAAGTTCGACACGTACGTTCCCGGGATCTTGAACTGCGACGGGGAGTTGGTGCCGTCGGTGCCGAACAGGGTCGTCGTCTTGTGCTGCTGCTGGACGGCCAGGCCGAACTGCTGAGCGTTGGCCGCTGCCTGCCACGGCAGCATGGTCACCGTCTCCGATGGATTCAGCTGCGACGTGACGAGCGAGTTGATGGCGTTGGCCAGCGTCGCGCCCGTGTCGGTGCCGTTGAGCGTCTGGTGGTTGACCTTGATTCCCGCCTTCTGGAAGATGGGGATCATCGTGTTGACCAGCCCCTGCGAGTACGCCTCGTTGTCATCGATGATGAGCACCCCCTTCGGGTGCAGGTGGTTGATGACGTAGTTGGCGTCCTGGGGACCCTGGATATTGTCGTTGGGGACGACGCGCAGGAACGTCGGGTTGGCACCGCTTGTCGTGAGCTTGGGGAGCGTCGCCGAGCCGGAGATGAACGCCATCCCCGCGCGGCCGAACAGGGGACCGACCGCCTCGACCTCCTGGCTGCCGGCGGGGCCGAGAGCGGCGACGGCGGAGGTGGCGATGATCGACTGGGTCTTCTGCGTGGCCAGTGACGGCGTCAGCTGCGTGTCGTCCTGAGCCAGGGTGACGTTGGTGCCGAGCGACTTGTTGTCGTTGGCGACCGCCAATTGCGCGAAGTGCAGCTGCTCGAGGCCGACCTGCGCAACGGGACCGGTGAACGGTCCCTCGATCGCGATGGTCGCCTTGCAGCTCTTGCCCGAGCCGGAGCTCGAGCTCGATGCCGACGCGGCCGCGCTCGAGCCCCCGCTCGAACTCGAACTGCTGTTGCTGCTACTCCCGCAGCCGGCCGCGACCAGCGCCGTCAGCGCCACCGCGGCCAGTGTGAGACGCACCTTCATAACGCTCTCCTCCTCTGGAGTGGGTCCTGATTGGCTTGATAAGCCGAGGTTCCGTCCGGGTAAAACGCGGCCGCCGGGGATCCGGCCGGCCGAAATACGGCGACGATGCGCATCGGCGCACCGCCGGTGTTCTCCAGGCAGTGCACCGTCCGGGCCGGAAGCTGGATGCACGTGCCGGGCGCGACGGGGTGCTCGACGCTGCCGGCGTGCATGACACCGTCGCCCTCGAGCACGTAGATGACCTCGTCGTAGGTGTGGAAGTGCTCCGGCGCGCGCTCGGTGGGGATGTAGCCGACGAAGTGGGTGGCCGATCGCAGGCCGCTCTCCGGATCGGCGACGATCCGGAACATCCGCTCCGTGGTGGCCGACTCCAGCTCCTGCTCGGCCGCGTGCCGGACCTGAGGAGGCGACGGCGGCCCGGGACTGGGATCCGGTACCCGCACCGCCAGCACCTGCAGGGGCTCGGAGCCGGTGCTCTCCAGGACGAACGTCGAGCCGGGCGGCAGGTAGACGGCGACCTCAGGCGCCAGCCGGTGAGCCTCCCCGCGGATGTGGATCGCGCCCTCGCCGTCGAGGATGAACAGTGTCTCCTCCACCTCGCCGATGTCGATCGGCTCAGACCGTCCGGGGGGACACGTCAACACGGCCTGCTCGAGCGCCTCGAAGTCCGTCCCCGGTCCCACCGTGGGGCGCACCGTCAGGCCGGTCTGCGGGTTGTGTCGCGGCGTCACCGCGGCGGCGTCGACGACGGTCACCGTCGGCATGGACGGCGGCTCCGGATAGCGGTACGTGTGATCAATTGAGCTCGCTCCTCCAGCGACGGCATCCGGCCGTCGCCGCCGGGCACCCTTCCACATTCGCCGTCTACCGGTCAACCCCTTGGGGCGGAGGAGCTTGCAGGGACGCCTCGAGCGTGATGTCGGTCCCCGCCAGCGCGAGCGAGACCGGACACGTCGCCTTGGCCTCCTCGGCGAGAGCGACGAACCGCGCCTCGTCAACACCGGGCACGTCGCCGACCGTCGTCACCGAGATGCGGGTGATGCGAAATCCCTCCGGCTTCTGCTCCAGCCGAACCCGCACCGTCGTCTGGAGGTCCCGGGGCGGGCAGCCCGCCTCGCCGAGCAGGCTGGCCAGCGACATGGTGAAGCAGCCGGCCTCGGCGGCGGCGATCAGCTCCTCCGGGTTGGTGCCCGCCGCGACGTCCTCCACCCGGTTGCGCAGGGTGAACGCGCCCTCGTAGGCCCCGCTGTTCAGGCCGATGCGTCCCCCTCCCTCCGGGACGGTACCTTGCCAGCTGGCCGTCGCGCTGCGGCTAACACGAACACTCAAGTGCCGGACCCCCCAGTTTTCGATTTTGTCCGCCGATCAAACCATTGTCATGAGAGCCGCGCAAGCAAGGAGCCGCCGATGACCGAGATCCTTAACCAAAACCTCGACGTCGGCCGTGTCCGCGAGCGCTTCTCCGCACTGCGCAGCGGCTTCGCCTTCTTCGACGCGCCCGGCGGCTCCCAGGTGCCTGACGAGGTGGGCGATGCGATCGCGCGGGCGCTGCGCGAGGCCAGCGCCAACCTCGGCGCCGTCTACGCGACGAGCCACCGCGTCCGCGAGATCCTCGAGCAGGCCGAGGCCAGGGCCGCCCGGTTTCTCGGATGCAGCGAGCACGAGATCACGTTCGGGGCCAACATGACGTCGCTGGACTTCGCGCTGTCGCGCACGGCCGGGCGCGAGTTCGCCGCCGGCGACGAGATCCTCGTCTCCTCCGCCGATCACGACGGGGGGGTGGCGCCGTGGCTGGAGCTCGCCCACGACCGCGGTCTCATCGTCCGGCACGTCGAGCTGAAGCCGGACACGACGCTCGACCTCGACGACCTGGCCGCCAAACTCTCCGACCGCACCCGCGTCGTCGCCTTCGCCTGGGCCTCCAACGCGGTCGGCACCGTCGTCGACGCCGCGCGCGTGTGCGCGATGGCCCACGAGGCCGGAGCCCTCGCCTGGGTCGACGCCGTCCACTACGCCGCGCACGAGCCGATCGATGTCCGCGCGATCGACGCCGACGTGCTGATCTGCTCGCCGTACAAGTTCTGCGGCCCTCACCTGGGCGTCGCCTACGGGCGGGCGGAAGTGACCGAGCGCTGGCGCCCGTACAAGGCGCGGCCGGCGCCCATGGACCCGCTGGGGCGGCGCTTTGCCACCGGCACCCTTCCCTACGAGCTCCTGGCCGGGTTCAACGCGGCGATCGACTACCTGGAGTCGATCGGTGGATTCCCCACCATCGTGCCCTACGAGCGCGGGCTCGGCGAGCGCTTCCTGGCCGGCATCTCTGACGCGGTCACCGTGTACGGCCTGCCGACGATGGCGGGCCGGGTGCCGACCTTCCTGGTCAACGTGGCCGGTGTTCCGGCCGCCGACGTCGCGGCGCGTCTCGCCGAGCAGCAGATCGGCGTATGGGCCCACGATTCGTGGTATTCGCTCAATCTGTACAAGCGCCTGGGCTATGAGGGCGAGGCGATCCGGCTCGGCTTCATCCACTACAACACCCCGGAGGAGGTCGACCGGCTGGTGGCGGCACTGGACGGCGCGGCGGCGGCAGCCTGAACGGCCGCGCGCACCCTCACCATGGGGGGAGATCCTGCCGTGTTTCGGCCGGAGCTCCCCCAGGGCGAGCCGCCGCTTTGGCGCGCGGGGGCACGCCGGAATCCGGAGCGACGGCCGCCGGAGCGGGCCGCGCCCCTTCGAATGCCGCCGGTTTCAACCGGCGGACGTACCGGAGCGTTCGCCGCCCGCGAACGGCTTGGCAACGAAGGAGGGGGCGAAACCGTGGTCCCGCCGGCGATCCGGGCCCCGGCGGGCATGCACCGTGCGCCAAATCCGCACCGCCCGCCATCGTCAGGCGCAAAACCGGGGCTGTGCCTGCACGTGGTGCCAAATCATCTCAGCGATCCGCGATTTGGCGCGTGGTGCACGCCACAATCCGGAGCGACGGCCGCCGGAGCGAGCCGCGCCCCTTCGATGCCGCCGTTGTCGGCCCGGAGCGTTCGCCGCCCGCGAACGTCCGGCAACCAAGGAGGGAAAAACGGTGCCCACCGACAATCCGGGCCGCGGCGGGCATGCACCGTGCGCCAAATCCGCACCGCCCCCCGTCATCAGGCGCAAAACCACGGCTGTGCCTGCACGTGGTGCCAAATCATCTCAGCGAGCCGCGATTTGGCGCGTGGTGCACGCCACAATCCGGAGCGACGGCCGCCGGAGCGGGCCGCGCCCCTTCGAATGCCGCCGGTTTCAACCGGCGGACGTACCGGAGCGTTCGCCGCCCGCGAACGGCTTGGCAACGAAGGAGGGGGCGAAACCGTGGTCCCGCCGG
>DASZMK010000021.1:0-4490 GCA_035551855.1 Solirubrobacteraceae bacterium | reverse complement strand
GTGCCGATCGGCGCCTCCCGGGCGGGCACCTGGAGGATCCCGTGCTCCTCGTTCAGGGAGGCGAGCTGCCACTCCGGGTGGCCGCGGATGACGCCCCACCCGTCGGCCGTCGCAGCGCGATCGGAGCTGAGCGTCTTGGTGCCGGCGTCGATGATGGCGCGGGTCGTCGTCGGGTGGCTGACAACGGTGGCTGCCACCGTCAGCGCGCAGCCGTCGAGGGTGCCCCACCCCAGCGCGACCTGGTCGCGGTCTGAGAAGACGTACGTGCCCGGGCGGATCTCGGTGATCCCGCGCAGCGCATCCACATGGGTGGCGCTCGGCGTGCTCCCGGCGCTGATCTCCGGCACCTCGAAGCCGCCATCACGCAGCGCCTCGGCGGCCTCGACCAGCCGGGCGGCATCGCCGACCGCCACCTCAACGATCTCCTCACCGCGGGCGGCGTACGTCTGGCCGGCGAAGCTCACGACGCCGACAAGTCGCACTCCCGCAAGCCCGGCCATCCGCTGCGCCAGCCGCACGGCCGCCTCCGGGCTCTGGACGCCGCAGCGACCATAGCCGGTGTCGATCTCGATGCGGACCGGGATCGACAGCCCGCGACGCCGCGCTGCTCGGGAGATGCCCTCAAAGACCTCAAACGAGTCCGCGGCGACGCGGATCTCGGCCGACTCCGCCAGCCGGCACAGCCGCTCCCACTTGCCCGCGCCCCAGACCGGATAGGCGATCAGCAGGTTGTCGATGCCGTGCATCGCCAGCACCTCGGCCTCTCCGAGCTTGGCTACCGTGAGGCCGTCGCTGCCCGCGGCGATCTGCCGCTCGGCCACCTCGACGAGCTTGTGGGTCTTGGCGTGCGGGCGGAGGGCGACGCCGGCGGCGGCGGCGAGCTCGGCCATCCGGGCGACGTTCGCATCCAGCCGATCGAGGTCGAGCCGGAGGCACGGGGTGTCCCGCGCGTCCGGATGCACGACGGTCGCCTCACCACGCTGCGCCTCGGATTGCGGCATCGCTTGTTGAACGATATACATGCCCCGTGGCCGGCCGGACGTCGATCACCGCCAACGTTGCGCTCTCCGCCGCCGCGCAGCTCGGCGAGGGACCGGTCTGGGACGAGCGATCCAACCGGCTGATCTGGGTCGACATCATCGGCCAGGCCGTTCACGTCTTTGATCCATCCAGTGGAGCCGACCGGTCGATCGACGTGCCCGGGACGCCGGGGATCGCCATCCCGCGCCGCTCCGGCGGGCTGGTTCTGGCCGTCGGTCACGGCTTTGGCGTGCTCGACGATGCCGGCGCATTCGAACCGGTCGCCGCGCTTGTGCAGGGCGAGGTCGTCGCCCGCATGAACGACGGCAATTGCGACTCGGCGGGACGCTTCTGGGCCGGGACGGCAGGATTGAACGCCGAACCGCAGGCGGGGGTCCTGTACCGGCTGGATCCGGACCTTACGGTCAACCGCATGCTGGAGGGAGTTACCGAGTCCAACGGGATCGACTGGAGCCCGGATGACCGGCTCATGTACTACGTCGACACGATGCAGCGCCGCGTCGACGTATTCGACTTCGACCTCGACTCCGGCTCGATCTCCAACCGGCGCGCCTTTGCCGCCGTCGACGACGGCGAGGTGCTGCCGGACGGGCTGACCGTCGACGCCGAGGGCTACGTCTGGGTCGCGTGCTGGGGTGGGTCGGCGGTCCGGCGCTTTGCTCCGGACGGGTCCCCCGCCGGCGCCGTCGCGCTGCCGACACCGAACATCACCAGCCCGGTGTTCGGCGGGCCGGCGCTCGACCGGATGTTCATCACCTCGGCGCGTGAGGGCCTTACAGACGAGCAACTCGCCGCCGATTCCCTGGCTGGCGCGCTGTTCGCCTGCGACCCGGGCGTGACCGGCCGGCCGCAGCGGACGTTCGCCGGCTGACCGCTCGCCCAGCCCTTGACAAGCCTGCTGGTGCGGTTGGATACTTCGCCTTGAACGATCAAGTAGGCTCACTTGAGCGGTTCAGCTGCCCACTGAGGAGAGGGTGAACATGGCTGACAGCACGGCTGAGGGACTCGCCGGATCGGCGGCCGTCACGCAGACGCACTTCGCGCGCCGAGCGACCGGGTTCGTGCGCGACATCAAGGTTCGGGATGCGATCATCTTCAACGTGCTCCCGGCCTGCCCGGGACTCGTCATGGCGCTGTCGGTGTTCTGGGTCCTGTCGACGTTCACCGGCGTCAACCTGTACGTCGGGATCCTGATCACGATCCTCTGCGCCTTCTTCATCTCCGGCGCCTTCGGTCTGCTGTCGCAGATCATGCCCCGGTCCGGTGGCGACTACATCCTCATCTCCAGGTCGCTACACCCAGGGTTGGCCGTCGGCTCCAGCCTGCTGATCGGCACCTCGGCGATGCTCGCTATGGGCTACTGGGGTGTGTTCACCGCGAACATCTGCATCGGGCCGATGCTGACGATGTTCGGGGCCTCGGTCGATTCACACTGGCTGCAGCAGGCCGGGGTGACGCTGACCCACCACCCATGGAACATGATCATAGGATTCATCGAGGTCGCGATCCTGGCGGGCATCATGGCGAGCGGAACGCGGTTGCTCATGCGCGTGCAGTTCTGGCTGTTCGTCAGTGCGATGGCCGGATTCATCGTGGCGGCGATCACCCTGCTCGTGACATCGCACGGCGGGTTCATCAGTGACTACAACTCATACGCCCGCCCGTTCACCCACCATGCGAACACGTACAGCTACTTCATGGCCCAGGCCAAGAGCAGCGGGATCAACACGCATGCGCCGACGAACTGGCACAACACGATCATCGCCTCCGGCGCGTTCATCGCCTTCGGGGTGTGGACGTGGTACTCGGTCAACTACGCGGGCGAGATCCGACAGGCGGGCACCCGCAAGAACTGGTACTCGATGCTCGGCGGCCTGGCGCTCACCTTCATCCCCATCCTGCTGATGGTGGTGCTGCTGGAGAAGACGGTGAGCTATCCGTTCCTCACAGCCGTCAACGCGGTGTCGAGTAAGGCGGTGTACACGCTGCCCAACCAGCCGTGGTGGATCACGCTCGTGACGTCGATCTGGAACAACGCCGTGTTCGTCGCATTCATGGGGCTCACGTTCATCTGCTGGGCGCCGCTGATCGTCTACACCCAGATCGTGCAGCCGGTGCGCGCGCTGTTCGCCTGGGCGTTTGACCAGGTGATCCCGGAGCGGATCGCGACGGTGAACGAGCGCACGCACACGCCGGTGTTCTCGCTCGGCCTGATCGCCGTCGCCTCTATCTTCTTTCTGTACCTGGCCGCGTACTCCTCCAGCTTCCTCAAGTACGTGGCGCTCTCGACGATCGTCGGCTTCCCCACCTTCATCATGGTGGGGATCTCGGCGATCGTGTTCCCCCTCCGGCGCCGGGCCGCCTACGAGGCATCGGTCTCCAACATCAAGCTCCTGGGGGTGCCGGTGCTGTGGTACTTCGGGGTCGGCGCGATCGCCGCGGGGATCTTCGGCGGCTGGCTGTGGCTGAACTATCCGCTCCTTGGTCTGCCCAACGCGGGCAAGAGCATCACCCACCAGCTGTTCACCTCGCCGCTCAACGGCGGGCTGGCCCTGATCGCCTGCGCCCTGATCGTGGGGGCGATCATCTACTTCGCCGGCCGCGCGTGGCGCCGGACGCAGGGGATCGACATCTCGCTCAACTACCTCGAGATCCCGCCAGAGTAAGCGGTGCGGCTTTTCCGGCGCTCGCAGGCGCAGGACGACGGGTCCCTGGTTCGCCTCTATTACGCGTCCGACATCCACGGCACCGAGGTGCTGTGGAAGAAGTTCCTCAACGCCTCGAAGGTGTACAACGCCAAAGTGCTGGTGATGGGGGGCGACATCACCGGCAAGATGGTCATTCCCATCATCCGGGGGCCGGATGGCAGGTGGTCGGCCACGTTCCATGGACGCGTGGAGAAGCCGGCGACCGAGGACGACGTCGTCAAGCTGGAGAGGCGCATCCGCGGCAACGGGATGTACCCGTATCGCACCACCGCCGAAGAGGTGGCGAAGATCTCCGGGCTGGCGGAGCAGGAGCGCGAGCGGTGGTTTGAGCGGGTGATGCTCGACTCGTTCAAGGACTGGCTGGACCTCGCCGATGAGCGGCTGGCCGGCAGCGAGATCCGCTGTTTCGTCATGCCCGGCAACGACGACCCGCCCAGCCTGGAGGAGGTCATCGACCATGCGTCGCTCGTCGAGGCCTGCGACGAGCAATGGGTGCAGTTCGACGGACATCAGATGCTGTCGCTCGGCTACTCGAACATCACGCCCTGGAACTCGCCCAGGGAGCTGGACGAGGACGCGCTGTATAAGCGGATCGTGGCGCTGGCCGAGCAGATCGACGACCACGAAAGAGCGGTGTGGAACATCCACGTCCCGCCCCGGGACTCGCAGCTCGACACCGCCGCTGAGCTCGACGAGGACTTCAACCTCGTGCTCATCGGCAAGTCACCGCACCTGATCCCG
>DASZMK010000020.1:0-24079 GCA_035551855.1 Solirubrobacteraceae bacterium | reverse complement strand
CCGCGACATGATGGATGAGGCCAAGGAGAAGCAGCGCGAGCATCTGCCGACGTTCTGCGTGATCACGCACGACATCATGAGCGCGCGGCGCGTCGCCGACTACATCAACGTCCTGTGGAAGGGGCGGATCGTCGAGGCCGGCCCCGCCGAGGACATGCTCAACTCCGAGAACCCGTTCATCCGCCAGTTTTTGTCCGGGGAGTCGCAGGGCCCGCTGACCATGGACTGAGGTGGTGGTCCCGCCGGTGCAGGGGGCTCGGAGTCGCCGGCGGGTGGCGGCGCCGCCGGCCACGTCTGCCGATAGCCTCAGGGCGTCATGAGGGCGAAGCGGTTCGAGCGGCTCAGTGGTGCTGCCGCCCGGCGGCCGGTGCTGACGGTCGGGATCGTGCTCGCGCTGGCGGTCGCGGGCGGGCTGCTGGCGCTCGGGCTGCGGCCGTCGGCCGGGATCAACACGTTCGTCGGCGCCTCCTCGCCCAGCTACCGAGCCACCGCTGACGACGAGCGCCACTTCGGTGACCAGGCGGTGGTCATCCTCATCCACGAGTCGCTGCCCAACCTGGTGCAGACCAAGGATCTGGGGACGCTGACCCAGCTCGAGGCCTGCCTCGCGGGCCAGTACGCCGTCCCCAACACGACGTTGCATGCGTTCACGCCGGCACCGGCCGGATCCCATGCTCCGTACGGCGGCTGGGGGAGCCCGTGCGGCAAGCTGATGAAGGCGAAGGCGACGCAGGTCGTCTACGGACCGGGCACGTTCCTCAACCGCGCGGTCGCCGCAGTCAACACGCAGATCGGCTCGATGATGAGCAGCGTCAACAAGGCGACCCGGACGGCCGAGACCCGGGCCTATCAGCTGGCGATCGCCAAGCGCATGAGCAAGAAGCAGGCGCTGGCGGAGGCCAACGCGGCCGGACAGCTCGAGTACCAGCAGCAGCTTCAGACACTGGAGCAGATGGCGGTCACCTCCGGCATCAACAGTGTGCCGTCGATCGACAACCCCCAGTTCATCCCGCAGATCGTGTTCGACCAGACGCGCGGGGTCAACCAGCCCAAGGCGCGCTTCGCCTACCTGTTCCCCAACAGGAGCTCGGCCCTGATCCAGGTGCGTCTGCGATCGTCGTTGTCCGGTCAGCAGCAGGCCCAGGCGATCTCGTGGATCCGTCAGGCGATCCGGATGCCGATGTTCCGCTCTCGGTACGGCGGCGCGTACACCGTCACCGGCGTACCGGTTGTGATCAACGACCTGGCGAGCCAGATCACCGGCTCGATCGCCACGCTGCTGATCGCCGCGCTGCTCGTGATGGCGGCGACGCTGCTCGTCGTGTTCCGCTCGCGGTTGCGTCTGCTCCCGCTGGCGATTGCGCTCGCGGCCACGGGCATCACCTTCGGGCTGCTCGCGGTGTTGGGCGCGGGGCTGACGATGGCCTCGATCGCCGTGCTGCCGATCCTCATCGGCCTCGCCGTCGACTACGGGATCCAGTTCCAGGCGCGGGCGCAGGAGGCGCGTCTGGAGGACGCGGCGGGGGAGCCCGCCGGGCGGGACGCGGCTGGGAAGCGCCCCGGGGGGGACGCAGCCGGGGAGCGCGCGCCGGCGCCGCTGTCGGCGGCGCAGGCGGTCGGTCAGGCAGCGGCGCGGGCGGCACCGGCGATCGGCACCGCAGCCCTGGCCACGGGGACGGGATTCCTCGTGCTCCTCCTCTCGCCGGTGCCGATGGTGCGGGGATTCGGGCTGCTGCTCGTGGTGGGGATCGCGGTCGCCTTTGGCTGCGCCCTGACCGCCGGCTCCGCCGCCCTGGTCCTGGCCGAGCGCGACGGCGGCGTGCTCGGCGCGTCGCTGCGCGGGGCCGCGGGCATCATCACCGCGTCGCTGGCGGGCGCGGCGGAGCTGTTGGGCGGCGTGCAGCGGCGGATCTTCAGGCGCCGGCGGATCTTCAGGCGGCGCCGGGGGGCGTTACCGGTGGGGGAGCCGATCGGCGGGGACCGCGGGCGCTTCGGCCGGTCGAGCGGCGGGGGCCTGGCCACGCGGGCGGCGACCGCCGCGGTGGCGCGACCCGGGCGGGTGCTGGCGATCGCGGCGGCGCTCGCCGTGATCGGCTGGGTCGCCGATACGCAGATCGCCGTCCAATCGGACGTCACCAAGCTCGTGCCCTCGTCGATGCCGGCGCTGCGCAACCTCAACACCCTGGAGAAGGTGACCGGGGTCTCCGGCGAGATCGACGTCACCGTACGGGCGCACGACGTGGCGACCCCGCAGGTCGTCGCCTGGATGGTGAAGTACGAGAACGCGCTCCTGACCCATTACGGGTACCTCGAGACGAGCGGCTGCGCGAAGGCGACGCTGTGCCCGGCGCTCTCCCTGCCGGACCTGTTCTCCACCGGCGGCCAGGCCCCGGCGGCCGCCAGCCTGACGCAGTCTCAGATCAACGGGTTGCTGGGCGCCGTCCCGTCATATTTCAAGGAGGCGGTGATCACCGCCGACCGGCACGAGGCGACGCTCGCCTTCGGCATCCGCCTGATGCCGCTGGCGCGCCAGGAACAGGTGCTGGGGTACATGCGCTCGCGGCTGCAGCCTCCCGCGGGGGTGAGCGCCGCGCTCGCCGGCCTCCCGGTGCTGGCCGCCGACGCGAACGCCTCGCTCTCGTCGACAGGTCACCGCTTCCTGACCTTGGTCGTCGGACTGCTCGCGGTGGGGCTCGTGCTGCTGATCGTCCTGCGCCGGCCCGTGCGGGCCGTCGTCCCGCTGATCCCAATCGCGCTCGCCACCGGCTGGTCGTCGCTGATCCTGTTTGTGATCGGCATCCCGCTCAATCCGATGTCGGCGACGCTCGGCGCTCTGGTCATCGCGATCTCCACGGAGTTCAGCGTGCTGCTCTCCGAGCGCCACCGCCAGGAGCGGGCCGCCGGGCATGAGATGGGTGTGGCGCTGGCGCGCACATACCGTTCGACGGGCGCCGCCGTGATGGCCTCCGGCGTCACCGCCATCGCCGGCTTCGGCGTGCTCGTGTTCTCCAGCATCACGATGCTGCGCGACTTCGGGTTCGTCACCCTGGTGGACCTGACGGTCTCGCTGGCCGGCGTGCTCCTCGTGCTGCCGGCGGTTCTGGCGCTTTCGGAACGGGGCGACCTGCTCGAGCGCGTCCGGGCGGCGGCGGACGGGGCGGCTGGCATCGTGGCGCGGCGCAGGCGCAGGCGCCGGCCGCGGGTGGCGTGAACCGGCCCTCGGGGACGAACGGGCCCGGAGGGGCAGACGGACAGCGGACGCCCCCGGCGGTGCAGCGCCTGGACCCGGACCGCGTCGCGGCCGCGCCCGGCGCCGAGACCGGAGCGGACCGGCCGCAGGACGGACCCCGGGAGAAGCCGCCCGTCGTGATCGACACCCGGCGCTACCGGTGGATGGTGGGCATCATCGGCCTGATCCTGGTGGTCGGCTTCGCGACCTACCAATACGTCTCCCACGGGGTCACCTCGACCGGCGTCTCACCCGGCCGGCGCCTGCACCTGTTCGCCGCGCCGCTGGCCGGCACGAACCTCAACGGCGATCCCAACCCACACCCCACGTGCACGCCGGCCCGCCACGATCCCCGCGCGCTCAACGTCTGCCTGATGGCCGCCCGCGGGCCGGTCGTCCTCGCGTTCTTCGTGGCCGGCGCCAGCCAGTGCGAGCGTCAGGTGGATGCGCTCCAGACCCTGTCGTCCCGGTTCCCGTCCGTGCAGTTCGCCGCGGTGGCGGTCGGCGCCGGCCACGCGGTGACCGCGGCGGCCGTAAGACGACATCATTGGACGATCCCCGTGGGCTATGACCGCGACGGCGCCGTGCAGCAGCTGTACGGCGTGGTTGCCTGCCCAATGGTGGAGCTGGCCGGCCGTGGCGGGATCGTTCGAAATCGGCTCATCGGCAACCGCTGGCAGTCAGCCGCCTCGCTGACGCCGTACGTGCGCGGCCTGACCGGTGGGAGTGGGCAGCCGCCGGCATGACCGGGGCCGCCGACGCCGGTCGCGGGGTGCCGCCGGCGCCGCCGGCCGGCCTGCAGCCGGGGTTCGTCGCACCGGAGGTCGGCGCCGAGTTCCCGGGGCTCCGATTGCTGTGGGTGCGGGCGCAGACCCGCGGCCGCTCCAGCCCCGCGGCCGTGCGCCGACGGTTGCGCTCCCTGTCTGACCGGTGGCGGGGGGCCGGTGTGGTCTCCATGCGGGTCAAGCCCGTCCCGCACGCGTTCCGGGCGTTCTTCCGGCAGATCGGCCTCGATCCGGACGTCCAGCGGATCCCCAGTGAGCGGGCCGCCGTCAGCCGCCTGCTCCACGGTGAGTTTCGCTCGGTCGACCTGATCAGTGATGCGTGTCTGATCGCGCTGATCGAGACCGGGGTCCCGGTGTGGGCGGTGGATGCCGACGTGATCGACGAGGCGGGGCTGGGAATCCGGACGGCGACCGCCGCCGACGCCGGGTCCGGGTCGGCTCCGGCGCCGCCGGCCGGAAGCCTGGTCGTCGCCGACGGCAGCCGAGCGCACGCCGTGCTGTTCGAGGATCCGTTCGCCGGGCGGGGTGCCGGGCCGCGGAGCGGCTGCGTCGTCCTGTTTGCGCTCGGGGTCGACGGGGTGCCGGACATCCACCTGGAGGAGGCGCTGTGGATTGCGACGGATCTGCTGGGGGATCCGGGATGAGGGGAAGCTCTGCTCCCGCCGCGCCTTGGCCGGAACCTGCAAGCTGAAATCCGGTGCAATACACGGAGTCCGGGGCGGCAGAGTCCGCCGTCCAGCCCCGGGAGACTGCCTTGTGCGGGCGCTGGAGAATGCTAAGGTGCCGTTGGCTATGGGTGCAACGGCGCATCCCGGGCGGGCGCAGGGCGGTTCGCGGGTTCCGCTCCTGGACGTCCTCGGCCGGCCCAGCGGCCGTGCCGGACGTGAGGCGCATGACACCGAGGCGGCAGCCCGCCGGACGCTGCGGGCGCAGATTGCGCGTCTCGAGCGCGAGCTGGCCGACGCCTTCGTCACCGCCTACTCGCTCGGCGGCCTGTCGCAGCCGGCTCAGGCCGCCGCCCAACCTCGGCTGCTCGACCTCGGCGAGCTCGAGCGCGTCCGCGACCGGCTCACCGAGCGGCTGCGCGAGGCGCGGCTCACCATCACCCGGCGGGCCGATGAACAGGCCCAGAGGCGCCTGGCGCTGGAGCTCATGCTCCTCAGTCCGGCAGAGCACCGCTTCGAGCGAATCTCCTGCCGTGAGCTGGGCGAGCCCGGCTGTGGCGTCTGGCAGGTGCGGCCGCGGCTGGGGCTGATTGGCATGCTGATGGGGTGGTGGCAGGTCAAGCTGTCCTCCGGCTGTCCGTTATCCCGCGGTCGCGGGCGTCCGCCCGCGGCCCGGCCCGGAGAGGCCTTCGCCCCCACACCCGCTTGACCGCGCTCGCGACGCGCCCTCATCGCCTGAGAGGACTATGCGGGCGCTGTTGAGGACCGGCACCGGCGCCCTGCTGGTCGTGCTGATCATGTTCATCGGCAGCCTGGGGCTGTGGGTGGGAACGCCGTTGCTGTGGCTGTGGGTGGCGTCCCAGATTCAGGGAGCGACCGAATCGCTCGGCACTGCGCTTGCGGCCGCGTTCGCCGGCGTGATCATGACGATCGCGGTTCTCGCCGGCCTGCTCGCGCGGCTGAGCGACATCTACCGCTCCAACTGCCTGGCGCGAGGCCAGACAGATCCCGGGCACGTGATGCTCGAGGGGGTGCTGGTCGTCAGCGCCGGCATCACGATCTTCGTCTTCGTCATCTGGTTCTTCTTCCTGGCCGGAGCCAGCCCGGTCCCGATTGGAATCAACCTCTGACGCCCCGGGACGGCGCGCCCGGGCCGCCGATGGACGCCGAGCCGGACATGCCCGCGGTGGGGGCCTCAGGCACGTCCGGCACGAGCATCAACTCAGCTCACTACGCGCCAACCAACTCCATCTCACGGCAGGCGGGCTCTCCAAGCGAACTTGCCACCAGCTCACGGCATGCCGACTCTTGGAGGCAACTCGCCAGCATTCGCCGTTGGCGATCGGTCAGGGTCCCGACCGGCTTCGTCTCGACGATGTGATTGTGGGAGAGGAACTTCCGGCACCTCGTACTGCCCCAGCGCCGCTGGCTCATCAAAAGGTCCCCAATGGGCCAGCTGTGCGCGGCGTCAGGACAACTGAGAATGACTTCCGCGGCGGAGACCTTCCCGACGGCGATGCTCCGCTTCAGCGCGGCACGGGCGAGCCGGATCTGGTTGGCTCGCTCGAGCGCACGCAGACGCTGAGGCTCGGGGGTCTTCAGGGCGGTGTGCGTCATGTATCGCTCTCACTTCCCAACGTTCGGGTCCGCCGCAGCGGACGTTGACCAGTAACGGCGTTTTCGCATCAACCGGGCGTGCGAAAAACGACGGCGTTGCTTGCTTTTTCGAGCCATGGGACTCGGATCTGAGCGGTGGATTCCGGGAGTCCTTCACTCCCCGTCGGAAGCCTCTGTGCCATCCGGCCAGCCACCGCCATGCGACGCTTAAGAAGCTAGAACAACGGATCAGTCACAGCAATGTCACACGCCGGTGACATGCGCTTAGAGCGCCTTTTTTATCGCCGCGGACTCTTGTGCGGGAGTGGACAAGACCCGGTCCGGGCTACCCGCCGGCCGGCAACGGCCCATGCTCGGACTCAAACGCCGCCTTGACGTCCGCAAACGTCTGCAGAGCCTGATCGAGCGTCTCGCGGTCATGCGTCGCCATGACGCTCGTGCGCAGCAGGGCGCCCGCCGGCGGCACCGCCGGATGCAGGGCCGTGTTGACGAAGACGCCGGCCTCGTACAGCGCCTTCCAGAGGAAGGCCGCCTTCCAGTCGTCGCCGACGAGAACCGGAACGACCGGCGTCACGATCTCGGTCCCGTCGACCAGCCGGGTCGGCTCCACCACGTGGAAGCCGAGCTCGCTCAGCCCCGCGTGCAGGTAGCGCGCGTTGTCGAGCACCCGCGCAAACAGCGGCGGCCCCTCATCTGACCGGCAGATCCGGACGGCGGCCAGGGCCGCGCCCACCGCCGCCGGGACCGAGGCCGCGGTGAACATGAAGGGACGCGATTGGATCCGCAGGTACTCGATGACATCGCCGGCGCCGGCGATCACCCCTCCGCACGAGGCCAGCGACTTTGAGAACGTCGCCATCCGCAGGTCGACCCGGTCCTCGATCCCCAGCAGCTCGCAGGTTCCGGCTCCCCGGGTGCCGAGTACGCCGACGGCGTGGGCCTCGTCGACCATCAGGCGGGCGCCGTAGCGGGCGCACAGGTCCGCGATCTCCGGCAGTGGGGCCACGTCGCCCTCCATCGAGAACACCCCGTCGACGACGACGAGGATGCCGCCGCCGTCGCGGGTCGCCTTCTCCAGCGCCTTCTCCAGCAGATGCATGCGGTTGTGGCGGAACGGACGCAGCTTGGCCCGCGACAGGATGCAGCCGTCGAGGATGGACGCGTGGTCGCCGGAATCGGCGATGACCGTGTCGCCCGGGCCGAGCAGCGTTCCCAACGCCCCCAGGTTGGCCTGATGGCCGGTGGTGAACACGAGCGCATCCTCGGTCCCCAGCCAGCCGGCGAGCTCGCGCTCGAGCTCGAGGTGAAGATCGATCGTCCCGTTGAGAAAGCGGGAACCGGTCAGCCCGGTGCCGTACCTGTTGACGGCGTCGACCGCTCCCTGACGTACCCGCTCGTCGCCGGTGAGCCCCAGGTAGTTGTTGGAGCCGAGCATGATCCGCCGCATGCCCTCCATCTCCACGACGGGGAGCGTGGGCCCCTCCAGGACGTGGAAGTACGGAACCACCCCCAGTTCGCGGGCCGCTTTGAGCTGCTCGATGCGCTCGTTCTCACGAGCCTTGGCGAAGACGTCGATCGTCGATGTCGGCATGCTGACGCGCCTAATCGTAACGAGCGCCGCGGGCGGCCCTGGATTGGCGTCCCCGCCGCCCGGTCGCTATCAATTGACCGCCGGCGCTGTCACCATATGGCGCCGATGTCAGACCACGAGGACACCGACAGCCATCCGGCCGCACCCGTCTCCGCCGAGATCATCGGCATCGAGGAGACGGTCCAGGGTGTCCCGGTGCTCGCCGAGGTGCGGGCGATCGAGCCGGCGGCGCCGGTGTCGCTCCCGGCCGTGCAGGCCGCGGCCGCCGCGGCAACCGGCTTCGTGGCGGGAGCCGCCACGCTGGCCCTCGTCCGGCGCCACAGCGCCCGCAAGCGGTCCCGGTCCCCGTCCCGTTCGCGCCGCGGCTCCGAGGGGCTGCCGATCGTCGCCTCGCGCAGCTTCCTCGTCGACGTTCACCTGATCGCCAAGCCCGCCGAGTGACCGAGGGCTACGCGCTCGAGGTCCGCCTCGAGGTGACGCCCCGCTGGGTGTTCCGGCTGTCCCGGCGGACGGGGCTTGACCGCGTGGCCCGGATGCGCGGCAACGTCCTGCACCGGCTGCTGCATTGCGGAGATGAGCCGGTGGCGCTCCGGATCGTGCAGCTGAGCCCCAACCGCGTCCTGTTCGGCGCGCGGGCGTCGAGCCGGGAGGTCGCGGAGTGGGGGATAGAGCGGATGCGGGCCGCCATCGGCATCGACCTGGACCTCCGCCCCTTCTACGAGCGGTTCCGGTTCGACCCGCTGATCGGCCCGGCGGTCCGCGCCAACCCCGGCCTCCGGGTGGCCGGCCGGCCGGCCCCGTTCGAGGCGCTCGTGTGGGCGATCTGCGAGCAGCTGATCGAATACCAGCGGGCGGCCGCGATCCAGCGGCGGATCGTGGCCGCGCTTGGCCGGCGGTGCCCGCACACGGGTCTGTGGGACGCGCCGCCGGCCACCATCCTCGCCGCCCAGGCTCCGGCGCTGCTTCAGTCGTTCGACCTCACCGAGGGCCGGGCCGTGGCACTCGTCCGGGCGGCGCGCGAGGTCGCCTCCGGCCGGGTCGACCTCGACGATCCAGACCACGAGCTCGGCTGGCGTCGGCTGCGGCGGATCCGGGGGGTCGGCACCTGGACGCTTCAGACGCTGGCGCTGACCGGACAGGGTCGCCTCGACCAGCTCCCGGCCGGCGATCTGGCGTACCTGAAGCTCGTCGGTCGCCTGCAGCACGACGATCCCCGCTGCCGAGCGACGGAGGAGGAGGTGGAGCGCTTCTTCGCGCCCTACGAGCCGTGGACGGGGCTCGCCGGGCTCCACGCGCTCCACGGCGCCGGCAGCTCAGGGGCCCTGCGTCTCGCGGCCTGAGCGCTCGACCGCGCTCCGCCGCCCTCGAGAACGGCGCACTAGGCGTGCACGGGTGAGACCGTCATCCGGCTGCCGCACGGCGAGATCCGCGGCGCGCGGCGCAGCGACACCCGCTGCCAGCGCAGCTGAGGCCCCGGAGCCGCCGCCATGGCGCCGGCGGCGTTGCGGCAGACATGGGCGCGGGCGTACTCGTTGTTGGTGACGAAGCCGATCCCGAAGTGGGCCATGGTGCCCGGAGCGAGCACGACGCGCTGCGGCCTCGCCCGAGTGTCCGGGAAGAAGCCGGAGCCCTGGCTGACGCGCAACGGCAGACGGCGTCCCGCCCGGTCGACGAGGGCCGCTCGCGGGTAGCCACGCAGACCGCAGGCCGTCGTCGACACGTTGCGCAGGGCGATCGTCAGCTCCAGGTGTCCGGTGGCGCCGTCGGTCCCGGCGTATGTCGCCGCCAGCTGCCGGCCCCGGCACGGCGCGATCGTCGCCAGGGGTGGCGGGGAGTGGGTCGACGGCGACGTCGTCACCGTCCGTGACGGAGGCTGCGAGCTGCCACAGCCCGCGAGGACCGTTCCCGCCGTGACCAGCAGGGCTCCGCCCGCGAGTCTCCATCGACCCTGCATCAACCGACATCGTAGGCGGAGCGCACCCGCCCGGCGCAAGCTCCCGGTCAGCGGCTCACGGCCCCTGGCCGGCCAGCAGCTGATTGGTCTCCGCGCCCGGGATGGTGGCGGGGTTGGTGATCAGGTGCTGGCGCAGCATCCATTCGCCGAACGCCGTCCACTGCCCGTAGCTCTGCCATCCCCACGGCAGGTTGGGGTTCTTGGGGTCGTTGGGGAAGAACGACGTCAGGGTTGCGTCCACGCTGGCGAGCTGGAGCTTGGCCGACAGCGACGGGTTGGCCCGTATCAGGGCGTCGACCCCCGCGCGTGGGCTTGACCGCACCGCCGCGTAGCCGCGGCCCAGCGCCTGGACGAACCGCCGCAGCTCGTTGGCCTTGGTGGCGATGTTGTTCTCGGTCGTCACGAGCACGAGCTCGTCGTAGGTGGGGACGCCGGCGTTCTCCACGTGGATCACCCGGGGGTGCTTTCCGTCCTGCGCGAGCTGGATCGCCTCGTAGTTCCAGTAGGCCCCGAGCGCGGCGTCGATTCGCCCGGAGAGCAGCGCCGGGACCAGGTTGGCGCCGACGTTGGTCTCGGTGACGGAGTGTGGCGGGACGCCCGCGTGCTGGAGGATCGTCTGAAGAAAGGCGTGCTGGTAGCTGATCCCGGCATCGCCGACGCGTTTACCGCGCAGCTGGCTGGGCGAGGTGATGTGCTTGTAGGCGAGCGACACGATCGAGGTCAGCGGCCGCTGCACGATCGCGCCGATCGCCACCAGCGGCTCTCCCTTGTCCCGGGCGAGCATCAGCTCCGGCTCGTAGGAGATCGCGACGTCGACCTTGCCCGCCGCCAGCAGCTGCAGGGGGGAGGCCGGGTCGGTGGGTGCCTGGACGTGGACGTCGAGGCCGGCGCGCGCGAAGTCGCCTCTGGCCAGCGCATCGTAGATCCCCACGTGGTCGGCGTTCGGCAGCCAGTCGAGCATCAGATTGACGGGCTGCCCCTTCGACGCGGTCGGGCTCACCACGTCCTTCTTCTCCCCGCAGGCCGCCAATGCGGTCGCTGCGACCAGGACGCCGGCCAGCAGCGCCACCTTCCGTGCGGTTCGTCTCATCCGGCGAGGTCTCCAATCGGTCGATAGGCCCACGGCACCGTCAGCCGCTCGGCCAGGGTGAGCAGCGCGAACAGAGCGATCGCGAACACCGACATGACGACCACGGCGGCGTATGCGCGGGCCGTCAGCAGCTGGGGGATCGACTGCTCGAAGAGGTAACCCAGTCCCGCGTTGGCGCCCGCCTGCTCGGCGAACACGGCGCCGATGACGGCCACGACCACCGCGATCTTCGCTCCGGTGAACACGCTCGGCAGCGCCGCGGGCAGCTCGATCATCCAGAAGACGCGCCGGCGCGTCGCGTCGAAGGTCCGCATCAGCTTGATCAGCTCGTCGTCGACGGCGGAAAACCCGGCCAGCGTCGTGACAACGATGGGAAAGAACGAGACGAGCGCGACCACGACCAGCTTGGGCCCGATGCCAAAGCCCCACCAGAGTATGAGCACCGGCGCCAGCACGGGGATGGGGATCGTCTGGGAGGCGACCATCAGCGGATAGAACGCCCGGCGCAGCGAGGCGAAGAAGTGCATCACCGCGGCCAGCGCCAGGGCCACCGCCGATGCGACGAGGATTCCCAGCACCACCTCCCGGGCCGTGACGAGAAAGCTCGACCACAGCAGAGCGCGGTCGTCGTACAGCGATTGGGCGACGGCGTGGGGGGGAGGAAGGATCAGCGCGGTCGCTCCGCCGAGGTCGACGTACAGCTCCCAGGCACCCAGCAGCGCCGCCAGCACGACCACGGCTCGCCACAGCGACAGCGCCCGTCTCACCGGCTGACCCCCAGCGCCCGCAGGACGCGCTCGCGGAGCCCGACGATCTCGGCATCGGTGCGCCGCCGCGGCCGCGCCGCCGCGACCGGCACCTCGCCGACGATCCGCCCCGGCCGCCCCGACATGACGAGCACCCGGTCGCCGAGCAGCACGGCCTCCTCGACATCGTGCGTGACGAGGACGACGGTGCGGGGCTCGGAGGCGAGCACCCGCGCCAGCCACCCCTGCATCTCGGCGCGGGTGATCGCGTCCAGGGCGGCGAACGGCTCGTCGAGGGCGAGCACCGGCTTGCCGGCCAGCAGCGAGCGCAGAAACGACACGCGCTGGCGCATCCCGCCGGAGAGCTCGGCCGGCCGCGCCTGCTCGAACCCGTGCAGTCCGAATCGCTCCAGCCACGGCGCCGCCGCCGCTCGCGCCTCGTCGCGTTTGATCCCGCGCGCCCGGAGCGCGAGCGCGGCGTTGTCGAGCGCCGTCAGCCACGGAAGCAGGAGGTCGCGCTGGGGCATGAGGGCGGCCGGCGCGCTGCGAACCGTTCCCGCATCCGGGCGCTGCAGGCCGCAGATCAGCTCGAGCAGCGTCGACTTGCCGCAGCCGCTGGGGCCGACGACGGTCACGATCTCGCCCGTCTCCGCGCGCAGCGACACGTCGGCCAGCGCATGGACGGTTCCCGTCCTGCCGGTGAACGTCCTGTCCACATGCTCCACCCGGACTCCACCGGGCGCGTGAAGCTGAGAAGGCTCGATCGGCGGAGCCTCGATCACCACGTGACTAACTCCCTCCGCGGGCATTACCCCACAGGTTCGAAGGGTCAGCGCCGGGCCGCATGGTCAGTGCGGAGGGGCGCTATCTCAGCCGGCGTGCCCGCCAGCCCCCCTGGTTTGCAGATCTCGCGCCAGATGCTACCGCGTGCCCTTCCTGGGGCGGGGGCCCGTACGGTAACGTGCCGCCGATGCATCGTGGGAGCGCAGAGGGCCGCGGTGGCGTCGGGGCGCTCCTGGTGGGTCTCATCGCCCTGGCCGCTCTGATGATGCCCACGGTCTCGACCGCCGCGGCCCCGACGTTCAAGCCGCGGATCAGGCACGCGATGGGTGTGGTACCCGCCTACGGCAGTGCCGCGGCGCCTGCGAACCCCAGTGGCATCCCCGTCGCCTACCACGGAGGCCAGGTGATGCGCAGCGTCACCATCCACACCGTCTTCTGGGCGCCCACCGGCTTCCGGTTCGACGGGGCGCCGAACTCGGCCACGCTCGGCTACCAGCCGATGATCCAGCAGTTCCTGTCCGACGCCGCCCACGACTCCGGCACCGCGTCCAACGTCTTCTCGCTGCTCAACCAGTTCGGCGACGGCTCCGGAACCGGCAGCTACTCCATCCATTACAACCCGGCCGTCGACTCCATCAACGACACCAACCCGTACCCCACCGGCTCAAAGCAATGCCCGTCGCCGTCGGGGACCGCCACGTGTCTCACCGACCTGCAGCTGCAGCAGGAGCTCGACAGGCTGATCGGACCGCAGAGCACCTCGGCCCGGAGTCTGTCGAACCTGTGGTTCATCTTCCTCCCGCCGGACGTGGACACATGCATCATGCTCGGCTCGTGCGCGACGAATGCGTACGCCGGCTATCACTCGCTGTTCGACCTCGGGCACGGCTCGACCGTGTACGCGGCGATCCCGGACCCACTGGTCGAGGTCACGCCGCCGCCCGGATCCGACCCGCAGGGCAATCCGGAGGCTGAGGCGACGATCAACACCGTCGCGCATGAGGCCGTGGAGGGGATCACGGATCCCAAGGGCACGGGATGGATGGATCCGAACGGGTTCGAGACCGGCGACAAGTGCGAGACGGGCCCGCAGCAGGGCGCGCCGCTGGGTTACGCCGCCGACGGTTCCCCGTACAACCAGGTCATCAGCGGGCACCAGTACCTGGTCCAGGACATGTGGTCCAACGCCCGCGGTGGGTGTGTCTCGGCCTCCTCGACCGTCGCCTCCACGCCCCCTCTGCACCGGATCTATCTCCGCCAGTTCAGCTCCTCGGTCCGAGGGAACCTCGGCCCGGTCACCGGGCGGGCGGTGTTCCCGGTCACGGTGATCCTCGCGCGGGCCGGCCAGCCGGTGGCCGCCGCCCAGGTCACGACCCGCGCCGACGGGACGTGGGGGCCGGTCACCCTCCGCGGGGCCGACGGCCGGCCGCACGCGGTCGGCGACGATCGGGATCAGATCCAGATCCTGTATGGAACCTCGCGCTCCAGTCCGGCGCCGGACTTCATCCAGACCGGCGACGGTGGCAACCCGTTCACCGAGGCCGGCTACACCGGGTGGTTCGAGCTCGACCATGGCAATGGCTTGATCTCGACCGGGCGCTCGACGACGGCGCTCGTCGGGCCGTGCGCGCAGACCGGGGTGTTGTCGCTGCGTGTGGGGGCCCGCCTCACCGAGTCGCCGGTCGACCTGTGTGCCAACGCGCTGGATGCGGCGATCGTCATCGTTCCCCATGTCGGTTCCGGCACCCCGGTCACGCTCACGAGCAGCGACAACCGGGGGGAATACGCCATCAGCCCCAACGGCGCGCTCGTCTCGATGACCGTGGCGCTCGGTGAACCGGACAGCGTCCCGGCCGTCAGTGAGAGCCAGCTCGCCGCTCCGGCCGGCGGCTTTCCCACGTGCACCGCGTTCCTGCGCATCCGGACGGTCCGCTGCTCCGGGCTGGTGCCCGGCAGTCGCTATCACCTCATGCGGCGCGGCCGGACGCTCGCCCGCGCCCGCGCCGGCGGGGCCGGTGCGGTGACCATGACCGGCCTGTCGGTCCGTGGCGGCAACGTCCTGACGCTGATCAACGCCGCGGGGCGCCGGCTCACGTCGCTGCACGTCGCCCACCTGCGAGTCGGCATCGTCGGCAATCAGACGGTGGTGGCGTCCGGGACCTGCCAGCCCGGCGACTATTGGGCCCGGCCGGTCACGAAGACGCCGGTCAGCGCTGCCGTCGGTGTCGGCATCGCCGGGAACGGCGACGTCTGCCCGGACACCGGGCGCCCCACGGGCCTGCCGGCGGCTGTCATCGCTCAGACCGACGACTTCAGCGGCGGCTCGACCGAGACGACTGTGCCGCTGATCCAGTCCACCGCGCCGATCCAGGACGAGACGCTGTACGGCGGCTTCCTCGCCTCGGCCCAGTCCGGTCTGCCGGGACCGCACGGGTCGGTGTCGGCGGGCGGCGTGCCGATCGCGCTCACGATCACGCGGGCCGCGACCAACCGGCGGGTCTTTCACTCCGGCAACGTCGACACCGCAGCCGGCGTCCCGGTGCCCGCGCTCGCGGCGGGCGCCTACGTGGCCACCTGGGTTCTGCACGACGCCGCCGGCGACACCCGCACGGTCACGACCCGGTTCGTCGACCAGGCCTGACCCCGGTGTGACGGCCGGCCGCGCCCGGTGACCTCAGCGCGCCTCGATCGGCTGGGTCAGCGCCTTGACGAAGTCCTCGAGCTGATCGGTCCGCCAGCACTCGAACGCGGTGCAGTGCTCGGCATAGGCCGCGATCACCGAGTCGCCGTAGTTCCAGTACAGCTTCGGCTCCGGGTTGAGCCAGAACGTCCGGCCGGCCTTCGCGGTGATGGCGGCGAACACGTCATCGCGCGGCGGCCGCCCGTTGGTCCGGGCATCCCCCAGCACGATCACCGTCGCACGCGGGTGCAGCTCATCCTCGATCAGCGCCAGGAACTCAGTCCACACCCGGCCGTAGTCGGTGTAGCCGGAGATGTCGGCGACACCGGCGTCCCGGGAGACCGCCTCGCTGGCCGCCCGGAAGTCCCGCTCGCGCTCGAACACCTCGGTCACCTCCGAGATCCGCTCGATGAACACGAACGAGCGCAGCTTCCGGAAGGAGTCGTGCAGCGCGTGCAGCACGCTCAGGAAGAACGTGCTGGCGCTCGTCACGCTCGTCGACACATCGCACAGGACGAAGATCTCCGGGCGGCGGGGTCGGCGGGGCCGGTACTTGAGCTCGACCGGGACGCCGCCGGTCTGAAGCGAGGCGCGCATCGTGCGCCGCACGTCCACATGGGCGTGACGCTTGCGCCCCTTCAGCTCGTGGCCCTGCGTGGCCAGGCGGCGCTTGAGCTGCGCCACGACCCGGTGGACGGCGGCGAGGTCCTGGATCGGCCCGCTCGGCAGCGCCCGGTCAAGCTCGGTGAGCGGCCGCTTGGGCGGCAGGCTCGCCGTCCGCTCGATCAAAGCTCGCTCCAGCTCACGCCGCAGGTGCTGCTCGAAGCGCCGGAGCTGATCCCGCGGCACCCCATCGCGGCGCGGGTCGTCCTGCGGGAGATCCGGCTGGGGCTCGGTCCGCAGGCCGAGGGCGCGGCGGATGCGCTGTACGTCGACGCCCAGGACGCCTGACCCCTCGCCGCGCCCGAATGCCGCAATCGCCAGTCGCGCCAGGTCGCGCATCGCCGCCTCTGACCCCTCCTGCAGGGCGGCGGCGATCTGCTGGCGGAGCGCGTCGAGGTCGAGTTCCAGACTCTGGCCGCCTTCGCCGCCGGGGGACTCGCTGATCTGCTGGCGCGTGGCCTCGGCCTCCGCGGCCCGGAAGAAGAACCGGTCGAACACCAGCTCGAACGTCCGCCGGTCATCCGGTGACTTGGCCAGCGTGGCGGCCAGCGCCTCCTTGAAGTCCGGCTGCTCGGTCCAGCTGATCTCGTTGAGGGCCGCGAAGGAATCGAGCAGCTCCGAGGTGCCGATGGCCATGCCCTCGTGGCGCAACTCCTCGGCGAAGGCCAGCAGCTGCCCGTCGAAGCCGCCCGGCCCGCGGTCCGGGATGCGGGCGTAGACCCTGGCCGCGGGGTTGCCGCTAGGCGGCGGTGCTGGCATCGGCCGTCGGCTCGAGCTTGACGCCGACCCGGGCCGCGACGGTGTCCAGGTCCGTCCGGTGCTTGACGATCACGCTCATGGTCTGGCGAAACGTGGCGGCGTCGATGTCGTTGGCCCCCAGCAGGATCAGTGCCCGGGCCCAGTCGATGGACTCGGCGATGCTGGGGGGCTTCTTCAGGTCCAGTTCGCGCACCTGGTTGACGATCTGCACCAGCTTGCGGGCCACCTGCTCGTCCAGGTCAGGGGAGTGCAGCCGGACGATCTCCAGCTCGTGCTCGAGGTCCGGATAGTCGAGCCACAGATACAGACAGCGTCGCTTGAGCGCCTCGGTCAGCTCGCGCGTGTTGTTGGAGGTGAGCAGCACGACCGGCCGGGTGCGGGCCTCGATCCGTCCCAGCTCCGGGATCGAGATCTGGAAGTCGGACAGCAGCTCGAGCAGCATCGCCTCGAACTCCTGGTCGGTCTTGTCGATCTCGTCGATGAGGAGCACGACCGGCTCGGCCGAGGCGATCGCCGTCATCAGCGGCCGCGCCAGCAGGAACTCCTCGCCGAAGATGTCGTCCTGCACGTCCTGCCAGCCGGCCTCGCCGGCCTCGCTCTGGATCCGCAACAACTGCTTGCGGTAGTTCCACTCGTACAGCGCCTTGGCCTCGTCGAGGCCCTCGTAGCACTGCAGGCGAACCAGCGTGCGGTTCAGATACCTGGACAGGGCCTTGGCCAGCTCGGTCTTGCCCACCCCGGCGGGACCCTCCACCAGGACCGGCTTGCCCAGCTTGGCGGCCAAAAACGAGACCAGCGCCGTCGACTCGCCGGGCAGATAGCCGACGCTGCGCAGGCCGGCGGCCACTTCCTCTACGGAAGCGGCGGCCACTTCCTCCACGGAAGCTGGTTGTCGACTCGTCTCAGGCATCGATGACGTCGTCACGCCCCATGAGCGGCGTGCCGGCGGACCCCCAAATATAGGGTTCCCGGCCGTGGTCCTCCTGCTCGCCTCCCAGCAATCCCAGCTGCACGCCTTCGTCGCCGTGCTGATCTTCGGCCTGGTGATCGGCGTCTTCGGCCACGTGATCCACTCGCGGACGCTCATCCTGACCGGGATCCTGATCATCGGCCTGACGAGCGGCTACTTCGCCTGGATCGCCCAGCCCCACTGAGGCAGGCCCGTGCGGACATCCCCGGGCGCCGTCGCGCCGGGGGGTTCCATGCGCCTGACGAACGACTGACTGGCACGAGGGGGTCAGGTCGCCCGGCGGGCGCCAGGTCGGCGCGGACGACCTGCCCAGCGCGCCAAATCAGACGTCGTCACCGGTGATCTGGCGCGTTCTTGCGGCTGGGCCTGCTCCTGGTGCCAGATCGTCCGGGCGGTCT
The DNA here is from genome assembly GCA_035551855.1 of Solirubrobacteraceae bacterium. GTDB lineage: Bacteria > Actinomycetota > Thermoleophilia > Solirubrobacterales > Solirubrobacteraceae > Palsa-465. Next base: position 6,149 of record DASZMK010000020.1, on the reverse strand, counting down.
GAGATCTGGCGCAACCTGCACGCCGGATCAGGAGCAACGCGGCGAGGCGCGACGACTACCCGCTCCGGCCCCGCGGGCGCTCAGTCAGGCTCGTCCAGCCGCGTCGTCAGCCGATCCTCAGGATCCGGGACGCCCGTAGCGCCAGTGGCGCCCGCAGCGTCTCCGAGGTCCCGGGGGTCCCCGGGGACCTCGGCGCCCGAGGTACCGCGGTGGGCGCGCCGCCGGCGCGAGGTCGGTGCCTCGGACGGGGGCAGCGGGACCGTCGCCGGCTCCGCCGGCTCGGTGACGCTGTCCAGTCCCGCCGCGACGCTCCGGGGGCGGACCCGTCCCGGGCGGCCCTCCGGGGGTGGGGCCGGAGCTCGCACCGGGTGGCTCGCCTGCTCCCGTGCCTGCGGGTGGCTCGTCGGCTCCCATGCCTCCGGGCGGTCAGCCCGTGTCGGCGCCTCGTCGGCCGGCGGGCGCGCAGGCGCCTCCGCCGGACTCCTGCTCCGCATCCGTCGCGCCCGCCCTCCGCCGGCGCCGTCCGGACGTGGACCGGGATCGCCGGGCAGCGGCGGCTCGGGCTCATGCGCGTGACGGATCCGGGAGCCGGCGTAGGTCAGCAGCCCGGCGACGCCGAGCGCGATGAAGATTCCCCATTCGATTCCGGAGGTCGTCGCGTACTGCCCGTGGCCGGTCGTGCCCTCCTTGTCGAACATTCGCCAGATGATCAGCACGCACGTCCAGAACCCGGCCGCGGTGATCACTCCGCCGTCGCCCCCGGGCACGTGGAACGCGCGCCCCTCGGCTCGCATGAACAGGAGGGCGAGGACGCTCGCCGCCACCAGCAGAACGGCCGCTTCGACGAACGAGAATGCCGCCCAGCCGGTGAGCGACTCGCTGACCGAGCGCAGGCTGTTGACGCCGCTGGCGATCACCGTCTCCTGGTACCAGGGGAGGAACAGCGTCACGAACAGGGCGAACGCGGCCGCCGCAGCCAGCCGGCGCTCGGACGGCAGGGTGCGCCAGGCCCGGATCGCCCGCGTTGACGCCGCGCCGACGCGCTGCGCTCCCTGGGCGGCCGAGCGTCGGCCGGACGCGCTCATGCGTCCGTGCCCGCGGCGGCCCTGGTCGCCGCGTCGTTCTCCGGCGACCCCGTGAGCATCCAGGAGCGGGACACATGGGCGATTGTAGGCGGCCGGGCGGGCGGGACCCAGGGGGCGGAAGTTCTACAGGATGGGGATGTCCTGGACCTCCGTCGCCTGCGGCCCCCGTCGATCGGTTCGCTCCAGATACCAATCGATCAGCGCGCGGAGGGCGAGGAGCACCTCGCGCACGGCCTCGGCGAGCCGCTGCTGGAGCTCCGGAGGGATGCGGTCGCGCACCGAAGCCAGGAGCCCCAGGAGGAGGTGGGCGTCGCTGCCGAACAGGCCGCCGAGGCCGTCACGCCGGTCGTCGCCCTCCGGCTCGGCCTGCTGCCATCCGGAGGGGGGCGGCGTGCGGCTCACGCGCGCGGCGGCGTCCGCGAGCAGCCGTTCGGCGGCCTCCGAGGCGGCGTCGAGCCGCTGCTCGAGCCGCCCCAGCGCATCCTCGGGGTCCTCCGGCGGGCCGGAGCTACCGCTGTGGCCGGTTGGGTCGTTGCTCGCCATCGAAACTGATCTGCAGCGCGCCGTCCTCGAATGTGGCTGCCGACGGCCGCATCGCCGCCAGCGCGGGGGGCAGCATGATAGTCCGGCGCTGCCCATCGACGCCGACGACGAGCTCGAGCCCGATCTGCTTCAGCGAGATGTCGCCCTTCTCGGCGAACGGCAGATCGAGCCGCAGGCGCGCGCCGCCGTCGACCACCTCCAGCTCGTGCGCCAGCGCGTCGTGGAGCACTGCGGCGGGATCGACTCCGGTGAACAGCTCATCCCGCAGCCGGTCGAGCATCTCCGGGCCCACCACCTCCTGTTCGAAGTACGGCGCGCACAGGACGGGTACCGGCGCGAATGCCGAATTCACCAGCTCCAGGTGCTCCTCCTGGACGCGGCGCCAGGCGGCGAAGTAGTCGCCGACGCCGGGCGGGAACAGCCGGTTGACGATAACGGCGTCGGTGAGGTACCCGTAGAGATTGAGGTAGGTGAAGGTCCGCATCGCCTCGCCGATGACCATCTTGTCCGGGTTCATGACGAGGCGGATCGTGCACCGGCTCCGGTCGCGGAGGATCTCGTTCATCGCGATCAGGTTCTGCGACAACCGCTCCACGTCGGCGAACACCGCCTGTCCGGGGAGGGAGATGTCCAGCAGGGACCGCGCGATCGGACGGGCGGCGGCGAGGATCTGACGCTCGAACGGAAACACCTTGTCGATCCACCAGCGGGCGACGTCCGGGAACGACAGCAGGCGCAACGTCTCGCCCGTGGGCGCGCAATCGACGACGATCGCCTCCCACTCGCCGGAGTCATTGTGGGACTGCAGGCGCAGCAGCGCGAACAGCTCGTCCATGCCCGGCGGGACGGTCAGCTCCTCGGCGGAGATGCGATCCACGCCGCGCTCCACCAGCAGCTCGCCCAGCCAGTCCTGCACGCCGGACCAGTGCCGCTCCATCTCGTCCTGGGCCCGCACCTCCTGGCCCCAGAGACGGTCGCCGGCCTGCACCGGCTCGGCTCCCAGCTCCACTCCCAGTGACTCCGAGAGACTGTGCGCCGGGTCGGTCGAGATCACCAGCGTGCGCAAGCCGGTCGCGGCGCATCCTCGCGCGGTGCAGGCGGCGACCGAGGTCTTGCCCACCCCGCCCTTGCCCGTGTAGAGGATCGTCCGCGGCCGCATGGTCGGCCGAGTCTACGAGCCGGGTGGGCGGGCTCGTAGTCCGCGCGCGACCTGCAGAGCTCCGGTGACCCGCGTGAAGTTGCCCGCGAGGTCCGTGGCCGTCAGTGCGACGCTGTACATCCCCGCTTGCCTCATGGCGGGGACGGCGAAGCGGTCAACGCCGTAGGGGAAGCTCGCACTCGTCTGGAACACCGGGTGGGCGTTCTGGCTGACGAGCACTCCCACGTGCGAGAACTTCGAGAGCCGGAAGCGCAACGCGAGCGGAGCGCGCGCCGTCCCGTGGAGGGTCAGCTGGGCCAGTGCCGGCGGGGTCGTCAGGTCGGCGTTGAAGTGCTGCGCGGTCGTGCAGTAGACGGGGGCGTTCACGAGCCCGCACAACTGGACGAGGAAACCGGTGACGAGCTCGTGGTAGCTGAGGTCGTCCTCGACCCCCGGTTGGTACAGCGACCAGGCCCCGGTGTCGAACCCAGGGACCTCGGCCATCGCCTCGGCGTTGCCGGCGCCGAAGAGCCGGCCGGCGGTCGGGTTGCCGCTTACGCGCGCGAAGTCATGGAGCCCGATGACCGTCTGCAGGAAGGCGTTGATGATCTTCGTCTGCGGCGCGAACGTGTACTGGACGAAGCGGGTGCCGAGCCGGGTCGGAACGGCCACCCCGGCCGGCGGACGCTTCCGGAAGACGGGCAGCGCCCGGGTCGCCACCTGGAGGTAATACTGGTTGCCGGTCGCCTCGTATGCGCGCGTCAGCGCCTCCAGCCCGGTCGCCTGGGACATCGCGCTCGTCCACGGCGGCGCGCCGCCGTCGAAGGAGAAGTAGTACTCCCAGGTCAGCCCGCCGCCCCGGGCCGCGGCCAGCGGGATGATCTCCGACAGCAGCTGCTCCATCGCCGGGTAGTCGGCCGGGCCGCCCGTGTACAGGCCGTCGGCCTTGCCGAAGCTCCCCAGCACCTGCAGCTGGATCCCCTGGCCCGGGTAGTACTGCCACACGAGCTGAGAGCCCGCGAACTCGACGCGCTGGCCGCTTGTCAGCAACGGCCCCGTCGACCACCACTGCACGTTGGCGGCGAGCGTGGCGAACAGCGCCGGCAGCCGCGACGCCGTCAACGCGTGAGCCGCGGCGATCTGATGCATCGTCTCGCTCACCGCCCGCAGCTCGCTTCTGCGGGTGCCGCGCAGGCGTTTCTCGGCGGCGAGGGCGCCGTTGAAGGCTGAGAGATCGCTGCGGTAGGTGGATTGGTCGATCTGATGGCGGCGATAGAGACCCGCCAACGCGCTGACGACGGTCACCTGAGCTGGAGCTCGCGTGGACTGCGAACGGGAGCCGGGGGTGGCGGTCATGGCGCTGACCTGACCGCCCGGCCGCGCGGGACGCCGCCCGCCGCGGGTCGGTTGGGCTCCGCCTGGCCCCGACGGCCTCGGTTGCGCCTCGCCTGGCGCCGGTGCGCCCGTTAGGGTGGACGCCGTCAGAAACGGGTCGTCTCGAGCCGCCGCATGGCCGTGGGGCCCGAGGACGAGCACGGGTGTGGCCGCCGCGGTCGACGGAAAGACGACGACCGCGAGCAGAACTAACAGGCTCCTGCGCACCGAGCCGATGCTACATTCGCGCCTGGGCCGGGCGCGACGACCGAGGAGGATGTTGCATGCAGACTGAGAACATGGCTGCGCCCTCCAAGTTGCGCGTGGGCCTGTTTTTCGGTGCGATTTTGTGCGCACTGGCCATCGCCGCCTGTGGATCGAGCAGCGGCAGCGGGTCGTCGTCCGGCGACGTGCAGACCCTGCTGGCGCAGACGTTCTCCAAGGGGCACACCGTCAAGAGCGGCGTCCTCGGATTCTCTCTGAGCATCGACCCCACCGGCTCGAGCACGCTGACCACGCCGATCGTCTTCAGCCTCAACGGGCCGTTTCAGAGTCGCGGGACGGGCAAGCTCCCGGCCTCGGACTTCACCGTCGGGATCAGCGCGCTCAACAAGCACGGCTCGCTCGGCGTGATCTCCACGGGCACCAACGGCTACGTGACGCTCCAGGGCGCGGCGTACCAGCTCCCGCGATCGGACTTCCAGCGCCTGGAGTCGAGCTTCTCCTCGGTCGGATCCTCCGGGTCCACATCCGGTCTCTCCGGCCTCGGCATCAATCCGCAGCACTGGCTCAAGAACCCGTCGGTCGTGGGGACGCAGGCGCTGAACGGCGCCCAGACCACGCACATCCGCTCCGGGGTCAACGTCACCGCGCTGCTGTCGGACCTCAACACGTTCCTGGCCAAGACCGCCAAGTCCACGTCCAGTACGGCGAGCATCCCCAGCGCCATCCCGGCGGCCACCCGGCAGAAGATCGCCGCGGCTGTCAGAAACGCGCAGGTTGACGTCTGGACCGGCGCGAGCGACAAGACGCTGCGCAAGCTGGTGCTGTCGCTGACCGTGCCGGTCACCGGCCAGACGTCCACCGCCCTCGGCGGGATGAGCTCGGCCGGCATTGGGCTGACCATCCAGTACGCGAATCTCAATCAGACGCAGACGATCACGGCGCCGTCCAGCGTCAAGCCCTACAGCCAATTCACCGCCAAGCTCCGCACGGTGCTCGCCGGCGTCCAGGGCGGCCTCGGCTCCGGCACCGGCGCCACCGGCTCCGGCACCGGCTCAACCGGGTCCTCGGCGGCGAGCGGCAGCTCGAGCTCCTCGAGCGTCTCCAAGTACAGCCAGTGCATCCAGCGGGCCGGCAACGACGTGCTCAAGATGCAGAAGTGCGCGTCGCTGCTCAACGGCGGTTAGCTGTTCGATCCACGGTCTGCGCCGGTTGATGGCGCAATCAGGGGTGCGAGCGGCGGCCGCGTGCACCCGGCGGTCTCCCGGGGGCACCCGGCGGTCCTTCAACGTGCAGAACGTGCCAAATCATCGGATGCCCGGTTGATTTGGCACCAGCCGCACGCTCCGCCCTCCATTTGCGCCGGATCGCCGGCGTGGTGCGCGGTTTGGCGCATGATGCACGCCTGATTCTGGTGCAACGGCCCTAGATCGCGGTGCGACGAGCTCAGGCTCCGGTGGGAGCACGCCCGGATTCCGGTGTACCGCGCTCAGATTCCGGTTGTGGCGCGCTCAGATTCCGGGCGCCGGCGGGACCGGCCTACTCGCGCCCGGCCTCCTGGTCGTCGAGCTCGAGCTCGTCGGAGGTGTCGGCCTGCTCCTCTTCCTCCTCGCCCTCGGCGGGACCGGCGTGCAGGTGGGTCTGGACTTCCTGGATCAGCTCGTCGCGCCGAGGCTCGTCGACCGGCACCTCGTCGGAGACGATCACCCAGTCGGCGCCCTCAAGGTCCTCCATGTTGAAGATCTCGGTGTCGAGATCCACGGAGTCGTCGACGACGATCAGGACCT